>CAZALA010000154.1:0-8560 GCA_964485725.1 uncultured Propionivibrio sp.
CCTCAGCGACGGAAACAGCCGTGCGCGTTGGGGACGGCGCCATCGCAACGAAATGGCTGAAGGCGCATTACGGCGTTCTCATCACGGGCTGGATGAGTCAGCTCGGTGCGATCCGCATTCCCTTCATCGCCGCCGAAGAGATCGCGCAAAACCCGTTTTTTGTCCCGAACGCGGCGATCGTGCCGGAACTCGAGGCGTATATGGACGCGCTGCGCAAGGCCGGCGATTCGGTCGGCGCCAGGATCAGCGTCGTCGCGAGCGGCGTGCCGCCGGGCTGGGGCGAGCCCGTCTACGATCGTCTCGACGCCGACATCGCGTACGCGATGATGGGGATCAACGCGGTCAAGGGCGTCGAAATCGGCGCCGGATTCGCGTGCGTCGAGCAGAAAGGCAGCGAGCACGGCGACGAAATGACGCCGGAGGGCTTTCTTTCGAACCACGCCGGCGGCGTCCTCGGCGGCATTTCGAGCGGGCAGGACGTGCTCGTGCAGCTCGCGATCAAGCCGACCTCGAGCATCCGGCTGCCGCGCCGCTCGGTGAACCTCGCCGGCGAGGCGGTCATGGTGTGGACGCTGGGGGGGCACGATCCATGCGTCGGCATCCGGGCGACGCCGATCGCCGAGGCGATGCTCGCCCTGGTGCTGATCGAGCACGCGCTGCGCCAGCGCGCGCAAGGCGCCGACGTTGTCTGCCCGACGCCGCGCCTGAAGGCGTCGGCGCGTTGAAAAACTGCTGTTGGTAGCCGCTTGGCGAAGTGGTAAATTAATCCGGTGTCGATCAAGTTTGCTTTTTTTTCAACCACGCCGGCCTTGCGCCGGCCCGGAACAGAAAGGGACAGGATCATGCAAGTAGAGCATCACGAGCTTCACCGCGAGTTCCCCGAGTTTCTCGATGTAATGCAGGCTTTGCGAACGACCGACGGCAATTTCAGCCAGATGTTCGACGAGTACCACAGCCTGACGCACGAAGTTGAGCGGCTCGAGGAAGAGGATCTTCCGGTCGGCGATTTCACGATCGAGGACATGAAGAAGATGCGCGTGAGGCTCAAGGACAAGATGTACAGGATGCTCGTTGCACACAAGAACAGCAACTGAATTCAGATCTCAATTCAAGCAAGGCAAGGGAAGGTCGCGGGTCTCCGGTAAAATTACCGGATGCCCCCCTTCCCACCGTCCCCGCCCACGCAGACTTCCCCGCAGCCCCGGTTTCCTTTCTTCGAGCTTAGCGGCTACAGCTTCTGCTACCTCGCCTTCATCGGCGTCTTTCTTCCGTATTTCGCGCTCTACCTCAAGTCGCTGTCGTTTTCGGCCTGGGACATCGGCGTCCTCATGTCGCAGATGCAGCTCATGCGCCTTTTTGCGCCCTACCTCTGGAGCATCGTCGCCGATCGTCACGGCCACCGCATCGACATCATCCGGCTGTCGGGCTGCCTTTCCCTGCTCGCTTTTCTGCCCGTTTTCTTCTCGACGAGTTTTACGGTCCTGCTCGCGGCGCTCGCGATGCTCTCGTTCTTCTGGGTTGCTGCGGCACCGCTCTTCGAAACGCTGATCTTCGACCATTTGCGCGAAAACGCCGCGCGCTACAGCCGTATCCGCCTGTGGGGCTCGATCGGCTATATCGTCACCGTGCTCGCCACCGGCGCTCTCCTCGATCGTCTGCCGCTGCCCAGCCTGCTCTGGCTCCTTCTCGCCATGCTCGCGCTCGTCGTCGTTTTCGGCTTCGTCGTCCCCGAGGCGCCGATCTACCACGCCCACGGCGAGACGCCGGCGATCGGCGCGGTGTTGCGCCAGAGCCGGGTGCGCGCGCTGCTCGCCTCGTCGTTCGCGATGTGGGCGGCGCACGGCCCCCTCAATATTTTCTACGCGATCTATCTTTCGGGTCACGGCTACAGCAAGTCGCTGATCGGCGGCCTCGTCTGCCTCGGCGTCGTCGCCGAAATTGCCGTCTTCTACTTCATGGCGAGGATCATGCGGCACTTCAGCCTGCGCACCATTCTCCTGGCGTGTTTTGTCGCCGCTGCGCTGCGCTTCGTCATGATCGGTTGGGGAGTCGATCGCCTGAGCCTGCTCGTGCCCGCGCAACTCATGCATGGGCTCACTTTCGGCGCTTTCCACTCGGCGACGATCTCGGCGATCAACCGCTGGTTCCCCGGCTGCACGCGCACCCGCGGTCAGGCGCTGCTGGGCAGTATCGGCACCGGCGCCGGCGGCCTGCTCGGCGGCCTCGTCAGTGCGCTGACGTGGGATCATCTGGGCGCCGCGCTGACTTTTTCGCTCGGCTCCGCGTACGCGCTTGCCGGACTCGCTCTCATGAGATGGATTCGCGAGCGCGACCCCGACGATCGCTCGCGCGTCGGCGAGCGGGCAGCGGCCGGCCGATGAACTTGAAGCCGCCCGCAGGCCGCGCCGCGGCGGGCTGACAGGCCCGGCGCGCCGTGCGATAATCGATTTTCCCACGGCCCGCTCGGGCCGATTTTTTCCGGACAAGCGAGATATGCCGCAGAACCTGTACGAAAAGCTTTGGCAGAACCATGTGGTGCATGAAGAACCCGACGGGACTGCGCTCCTCTACATCGATCGTCACCTCGTCCATGAAGTGACGAGCCCGCAGGCTTTCGAAGGCTTGAAGCTGTCCGGACGCAAGGCCTGGCGCAATTCGTCGATCGTCGCCACCGCCGACCACAATACGCCGACCAATCACTGGGAGCGCGGCATCGAGGATCCGGTCTCGCGCCTGCAGGTCGAGACGCTCGACGCGAACATCCGCGAGGTCGGCGCGCTCGCCTATTTTCCGTTCAAGGATCCGCGCCAGGGCGTCGTCCATGTCATCGGCCCCGAGAACGGCGCCACGCTGCCCGGGATGACGGTGGTCTGCGGCGATTCGCACACGAGCACGCACGGCGCTTTCGGCTGCCTCGCGATCGGCGTCGGGACTTCGGAAGTCGAACACGTGCTCGCGACGCAGTGCCTGCTGCAGAAGAAGAGCCGGACGATGCTCGTTCGCGTCGAGGGCAAGCTTGGCCGCGGCGTCACCGCGAAGGACATCGCGCTCGCCGTGATCGGTCGCATCGGCACCGCGGGCGGCACCGGCTATGCCGTCGAGTTTGGCGGCAGCGCGATTCGCGCGCTCTCGATGGAAGGGCGCATGACCCTCTGCAATATGGCGATCGAAGCCGGCGCGCGCATGGGTTTCATCGGCGTCGACGCGACGACGATCGACTACCTCAAGGGTCGTCCGCTGGCGCCGAAGGGCGCGCAATGGGAAGCGGCCGTCGCCTACTGGCAGACGCTGCACAGCGACGAGGGCGCAAGCTTCGACGCGCTTGTCGACATGCGCGCCGATGAGATCGAGCCGCAAGTCACCTGGGGGACTTCGCCCGAGATGGTCGTCGCCATTGGCGACAAGGTGCCCGATCCGGCCGCCGAGCGCGACCCTTCGCGCCGCGACGGCATGACGCGCGCGCTGCAATACATGGGGCTTGCGGCGAACACCCCGATCAGCGAAATCGCGATCGACAAGGTCTTCATCGGTTCGTGCACGAATTCGCGCATCGAGGACCTGCGCGCCGCCGCGGGAATCGTCAAGGGTCGCAAGGTCGCTTCCAGCCTGAAGCTTGCGCTCGTCGTCCCGGGCTCGGGTCTCGTCAAGCGCCAGGCCGAGAGCGAAGGCCTCGACAAGATCTTTGTCGCCGCCGGTTTCGAGTGGCGCGAACCGGGTTGTTCGATGTGTCTGGCGATGAATGCCGACCGGCTGGAGCCGGGCGAGCGCTGCGCCTCGACCTCGAACCGCAACTTCGAAGGCCGCCAGGGCGCCGGCGGACGCACCCACCTCGTCAGTCCCGAGATGGCCGCGGCGGCAGCGATCGCCGGCCATTTCGCCGATGTTCGCGAACTCCTTTAAGAGGCCAGCATGAAGAAGAAAATCGCGCTTGTTTTTTCCATCATCGCAGCGATCGCCACGCTCACGGCGTGCAACACGATAGAGGGAATGGGCAAGGACATCGAAAAAGGCGGCAAGGCGATCGAACGCGCCGCGAAGTAAGCAACTGAACCGCTCAAGCACTCAGCCGGCACACAAGGAATCTCATGGACAAGTTTGCACGCCTCGAAGGGCTCGTCGCACCGCTTGATCGCGCCAACGTCGACACCGACGCGATCATTCCGAAGCAGTTCCTGAAATCGATCAAGCGTTCGGGTTTTGGCCCCAACCTCTTCGACGAATGGCGTTACGCCGACCACGGCGAGCCCGGGCAGGACTGCGCGCAGCGTCCGCTCAAGGCCGATTTTCTGCTCAACCAACCGCGCTATCAGGGCGCGCAAATCCTGCTCGCGCGCAAGAATTTCGGCTGCGGCAGTTCGCGCGAACACGCGCCGTGGGCCTTGCTCGACTACGGCTTCAAGGTGCTCATCGCCGAAAGCTACGCCGACATCTTTTTCAACAACTGCTTCAAGAACGGCATCCTGCCGATCGTGCTGCCGGCCGCCGAACTCGACGAGCTTTTTGCGCAAGTCGCCGCGACGCCGGGCTACAAGCTCACCGTCGATCTCGCAGCGCAGGAGATCGTGCGCCCCGACGGCAAGCGCATCGGCTTTGCCGTCGATGCCTTCCGCAAGGAGTGCCTGCTCAATGGCTGGGACGACATCGGTCTTACCTTGCGCCATGCCGAGAAGATCCGCGCTTTCGAAGAGAAGCGCCGCCTTGAGCAGCCCTGGCTGTTCGCTTAGTTACCCTCACCCCCGCCCCTCTGATGAAACCACTAGCCATTCGACTAAGGCCGCCAAAAAACGGCGGCCAAGTCGCTGGTTATCCCGGGGGAGAGGGGAGATTCGTGAATCGCTCGCGCGATTTTTGAAAGGATATCTGTGAAGATCTGCGTTCTGCCGGGCGACGGTATTGGCCCCGAAATCATGGCCGAGGCGCTGCGCGTACTGAAAGCCCTCGACCTCAAATTCGAAATCGAGGAAGCGCTGCTCGGCGGCGCCGCCGTCGACGCGACCGGGCATCCTTATCCGGAAGCGACGCAAAAACTCGCGCAGGCGGCGGACGCGGTCCTGCTCGCGGCGGTCGGCGGGCCGAAATGGGACACGCTGCCGCGCGAACAGCGACCCGAGCGTGGCCTCCTTGGCATTCGCAAACAGCTCGGACTCTTCGCCAATCTGCGGCCGGCGATCCTCTATCCCGAGCTTGCCAACGCTTCGACCCTGAAACCCGAAGTCGTCGCCGGCCTCGACATCCTGATCATTCGCGAGCTCACCGGCGACATTTATTTCGGTCAGCCGCGCGGCATCGAGAAGCGCGTCATCGACGGCCGCGAGCAGCGCTTTGGCCTCAACACAATGCACTACAGCGAAGACGAAATCCGCCGCATCGGCCGCGTCGCCTTCGAGGCAGCGCAGAAGCGATCGCGCAAGCTGTGCTCGGTCGACAAGATGAACGTGCTCGAAACGACGCAGCTCTGGCGCGACGTGATGAACGAGCTTGCGCCCGAATACCCGGATGTCGAACTCACGCACCTGCTCGTCGATAACGCAGCGATGCAGCTCGTCCGCGCACCGAAGCAGTTCGACGTGATGGTCACCGGCAACATGTTCGGCGACATTCTTTCCGACGAAGCCTCGATGCTCACGGGTTCGATCGGCATGCTGCCCTCGGCCTCGCTCGACGCCAACAACAAGGGCCTTTACGAGCCTTGCCACGGTTCGGCGCCCGACATCGCGGGCAAGGGGCTCGCCAATCCGCTGGCGACGATCCTGTCGGTGGCGATGATGTTGCGCTATACGTTTGCGCGCGAAGACATCGCGCAGCGCATCGAGGGCGCAGTCAAGAAAGTGCTGGCGCAGGGCTACCGCACCGCCGACATCCACGAGCCGGGAACGAAGAAGGTCGGCACGAGGCAAATGGGCGACGCGGTGCTCGCTGCGGTCTAGAAATCAGTGAGGAGTGAGGAGAGAGGAGTGAGGAGTAAAACCCACTCGCTCAACCGCCTCCTCACTCCTCACTCTTTACTCCTCACTTTTCCTTAAGAGTCATGTCATGAAAAAAGTTGGTCTCGTTGGTTGGCGCGGCATGGTCGGATCGGTGCTCATGCAGCGCATGGCCGAAGAGGGTGATTTCGCCCTCATCGATCCGGTTTATTTCTCCACTTCGAGCGTAGGCGCCGCGGCGCCGACGCTGGGCGGCAAGGAGGGCGGCGCACTGCTCGACGCGAGCTCGATCGCCTCGCTCAAGCAGATGGACATCGTCATCAGCTGCCAGGGCGGTGATTACACGAAAGCGGTTTTCCCGCAGCTGCGCGCCAGCGGCTGGAACGGCCACTGGATCGACGCGGCTTCGACACTGCGTATGGACAAGGACGCGGTGATCATTCTCGACCCCGTGAACCTCAACGTCATCGAAGCGGCGATGGCGCGCGGCGGCAAGAACTGGATCGGCGGCAACTGCACGGTGTCGCTGATGCTGATGGGCCTTGGCGGCCTCTTCAAGAAGGATCTCGTCGAGTGGGTCTCGGCGATGACTTATCAGGCCGCGTCGGGCGCCGGCGCGAAGAACATGCGCGAGCTGATCCAGCAGATGGGCGCGCTGCACGATGCCGTGAAGAGCGAGCTTGCCGATCCTGCTTCGGCGATCCTCGAGATCGATCGCAAGATTTCGGAAACGATGCGCGCGCCTTCTTTCCCGACGCAGAATTTCCGCAACACCGCGCTCGCCGGCGGGCTCATTCCGTGGTTCGACGTGCCGGTCGAAACCGGCCAGTGTGAGGAGGCATGGAAACGCGGCCCCGAAAGCCAAGAGATCCTCGGCCGGCCGCGGCGCCGGAGCCCGGGCAGCATTCCGATCGATGGCCTGTGCGTGCGCATCGGCGCCATGCGCTGCCATTCGCAAGGGCTCACGGTGAAACTGAAGCGCGACCTTCCGCTCGACGAAGTCTCGGCGATCATCGCCGAAGGCAGCCGATGGGCAAAGGTGATCCCGAACGAGCGCGAAGCGAGCGAGCGTGAACTCACCCCGGCAGCGGTCAGCGGCAGGCTCGACGTGCCGGTCGGGCGCCTGCACAAGATGGCGATGGGGCCTGAGTATCTGGCTGCTTTCACGGTCGGTGACCAGCTGCTGTGGGGCGCGGCCGAGCCCTTGCGGCGCATGCTGCGCCTCCTGATCGAGGCCTGAACCGCGCTTTGCCCCGCTAAGCCAGCGATTTTGCTGGGGTTTTCTGTCGATTAATTTGCTAACATCACAAGCAAGTTTAGCTTGCATGGCTAACTCCATGATGTTATTTTAATAATTCCGTTTGGTCGCTCAGGGTGGCGCTGTGGGAAAAACAATACGTCAGAGCTTGCAAAAACTCGGTGCGCGTCGCTTCGGCAACGTCCTTGCTCCCTGTCTTGTGTTTGCGGCAATTTCACTCGCTGCGCCGCTTCCGGCCGAGGCTGCGGGGCTCGGGCGCATCGTCGTGCTCTCGGGGCTGGGGCAGCCGCTGCGCGCGGAAATCGAGGTTTCGGCGACGCGCGACGAACTCTCCGGAATGCGCGCGCAGCTCGCGACGCCGGACGCGTTCAAGGCCGCCGGCCTCGACTACGCGACGACGCTGCTCGGGATTCGCTTTGCGATCGAGCAAAAGGGGAACGGGCAGCCGGTGATCCGGATGACTTCGGAGCGACCGATCAACGATCCCTTCATCGACATGCTGGTCGAACTCAACTGGCCGGCCGGCCGCTTGATTCGCGAATACACCTTCCTTCTCGATCCGCCGGACATGGCGCCGAAAGTGACCGCGCCGGTTGCCGCTGCGCCAGAAGCGCGCAGGCCGACGGCGAGTGTGGCTCCGGCTCCGGCGCCGGCCGCTGCGGCGCGCTCCTCTTCAGCGATCGATGCCGAAACCCGTCGCGCCGCCGAAGCCGCCGTGCGCGCACAGCAAGCGGCTGCTCCCGCCGCCCCGGCAAAGACCACAGCAGCGCCGGTGCCGCGTGCCGAAGCTGGCGGGCGGTCCGAAATGCACGAAGTCAAGCGCGGCGAGACGCTGAGCAAGATCGCCGGCGACAACAAACCGCGCGGCGTCTCGCTCGAGCAAATGCTCGTCGGTCTCCTGCGCGCAAATCAGGACGCCTTTGACGGCGGCAACATGAACCGGCTGAAAGCCGGCAAGATTCTTGCGATTCCCGAAGCTTCGGCGATCGAGGCGGTGACGCCCGACGAGGCGAAGAAGATCGTGATGGCGCAGGCCTCGGACTGGAATTCGTATCGCAGCAAGCTTGCCGCGGTCGCCGCGCAGTCGCCGGTCAAGGAAGGCGCGGCGAAACAGGAAGACGCCGGCAGGATCACCGCCAAGGTCGAAGAATCGGCGGCGCCGCTGGCGCCCAAGGATCAGCTCAGGGTCTCGAAGACCGAAAGCGCCGGCGCCAAGGCAGGCGGCGGCGGAAAAGTTCGCGACGAAGACCTGATCGCCAAGGAGAAAGCGCTCAGGGAAGCGAACGAGCGTGTTGCGCTGCTCGAGAAGAACAACAGCGATCTGCAGAAGCTCCTCGAGATGAAGGATCAGCTCGCGCGCCTGCGCTCGGTCACGGGG
>CAZALA010000155.1:0-8531 GCA_964485725.1 uncultured Propionivibrio sp.
TTACCCTAAGGCCGGGACCGTTGCGGAAACTACGAGCGAAAGCCTCGGCAGGCCGGCGAAGGACATGGCTCGAAGCCGCGTCCTCCTCTTCGATCGCCACACCAGCGCGCGCAAGTCGCTGCGCATCATCCTGTCGACGCTCGGCATCAGCGGCGTGCATAGCGCCGCAACCTCGGCTGAAGTCCTGCGCCAGGTCAAGGCTTTCGACTTTGACGTAATCCTCGCCGATTACCAGCTCGAGGACGGGCGCGACGGCCAGCAGCTGCTCGAGGAGTTGCGCCACCAGCGCCTCATTCCGCTCGCCACCGTCTTCATGCTGATCACCGCCGAACGCGGTTATCACAACGTCGTTTCGGTCGCCGAACTCGCTCCCGACGATTACCTGATCAAGCCTTTTACCGCCGAGCAGCTGCAAAGCCGGCTGGCGCGGGCGATCTACCGCAAGCGCTTTTTCGCCGAGGTTTTCGGCGAGATCGACAAGGGCGCTTTCGCCGACGCGCTCGCCGCCTGCGAGCGTCTCGTCGGCAGCGAGGAGATCTTTCATTTCGACACGCTGCGTTTCAAGGGCGAAATCCTCAACGCGCTCGGCCGCCATCAGGAAGCGAAAGCGGTCTATCAGGACGTGCTCGAGAGCGCCCTGATCCCCTGGGCGCGCATGGGGCTTGCAACGGCGCTGCGCGGCAGCGGCGATCTGGCCGGCGCCGAGGCGCTCGGGCTGGCGATCGTGCGCGACGTTCCCGAATATCTTGCCGCTTACGACTTTGTCGCGCTCGTTCGCGAAGAGATGGGAAAACTCGTCGAAGCGCAGGAGCTTCTGCAACAGGCCGCCGGGATTTCGCCGAACAACTCGCTGCGCCAGCGCCTCGTCGGCGACGTCGCCGTGCGCAACGAGGACCTCGACGCCGCCGAGAAGGCGTACGGCAAAGTGCTCGAGCGTCACCGCGGCTCTTCGCTCAAGATCATCGACGATTTCACCAATCTCGCGCGCGTCATGCTCGCCAGGGGCCATACGGTCGGCGCTCGCAAGATCACGCAGGAACTGCGGCGCGACTGGCGCGGCAGCAAGACGGGCGAGCTTGCCGCGCTCGTCATGGACAGTCTCTGCGCGACGCAGGAAGGCGAGCCCGTGAAAGCGAAGCAGGCGCTCGAAAGCGCGCTAGCCCTGCACGACAGCCTGCCGGGGCAAGCCGGTGCAGGCGATTTTTCGCAGAAGATCGCAATCGACCTCGCGCACGCCTGCCTCGCCTCGGGCGAAGATGAAAAAGCGCAGGACATCCTCGCCAGGGTCGCCGCCGAAAACCACGAAGACCGCGGCCTGATCGCCCAGATTCAAGGGGTTTTCGTCAAGACCGGCAACGCCGAAGCCGGCGAGTCGCTGCTCGCGAAGGTCGGGCGCGAAATCGTCGAACTCAATAACCGCGGCGTTCTTGCCGCGCGCGACGGCGACATCGAGGCCTCGGTCGACATGCTGATCGAGGCGGCCGAGCGCGTCCCCAACCTGCAGTTTCTGGTCAATGCGAGCAAGGCGATCTGCACGCTCATCGAGCGTCAGGGCTGGGACGACGCGCTCGCCGAGCGCGCGCTGCGCTATCTTGAACTCGCGCACGCCAGGGACCCGCGCAACGCCAAGCTGATTTCGGCGCGCGAGCTCTACCACGCGGTCGCGCGCAAATACGGCGTCGAAGTCCAGCCCCTCGGCGCCGCGTCGTGAAGATCGGGACGGCGCAATGTGCCCCGAAGGAAATCCCCTTGGGGGACCCTTCGGTTATTGCGCCCTATCCTGCATCCGGCGGAAAGTCCTGAGCAGCGCCCTGATCGGCGTCGGCAGCGCGGCGGTCTCGATCTCTTCGTACGCGAGCCACTCCCAGCCTTTCTCCATGGCGACGGTCGCGCTCGAGTCGACGGCGCAGACGAGCGCGTCGATGTGCAGGCGAAAGTGCGTGAAGCTGTGGCTCAGGCGCGGCAGCGCAAAAGTTCCGCCCTGGCGCGCAAGGCAGCCATGCCGGCGCGCCAACCCGGCCAGCTCGGCGGGCGCGATTTCCGACATTTCGGGCGCGCCGAGCAGCCCTCCCCAGATCCCGACCGGCGGCCGGCGCTCGAGGAGAACGCGCTTGCCGTCGACGAGGAAGATCACCTTCGCCTGCCGCTCGGGCAAGGCCTTTCTTGGTGCGGCAACGGGCAGCTCGTGCTCGCGCCCCTGGCGGCGCGCGAGGCAGAGGCGAGCGAGCGGACAGCGCTCGCAGGCGGGCCTGGCGCGTGTACAGAGCGTCGCGCCCAGGTCCATCAGGCCTTGCGCGTAAGCTTCGCAGTCCGTGTCGGGGACGAGCGTCTCGGCGATTTGCCAGAGCTTTTTTTCGGCCTCGCGCGGCGGCGCATCGATCGCAAAATATCGGCAAAGCACGCGCTTGACGTTGCCGTCGAGAATCGCCGCGCGCGCAGCGAAGGCGAAGACGGCGATCGCCGCAGCGGTGGAGCGGCCGATGCCGGGAAGCGCCGCGATCGCTTCTGGGTGCTCGGGAAATTTTCCGCCATGATCGGCGCATAAGGTCTGCGCGCAGCGATGCAGGTTGCGCGCGCGCGCGTAGTAGCCAAGCCCCGCCCAGGATTCGAGGACGGCCTCGATCGGCGCCCGCGCCAGCGCCGCGAGGTCGGGAAAGCGCGCGAGAAAGCGCTCGTAATAGGCGCTTGCCGTCGTCACCTGCGTCTGCTGCAGCATGATCTCGGAAAGCCAGATACGATAAGGATCGCGCGTGTTCTGCCAGGGCAGGTCGTGGCGGCCGTGGCGGCGCTGCCAGGCGACGAGCCGCGCCGGGAAGTCTGCCGCGGCGGCCGCCGCATCCGGGACTTCTGCTTGCCCGGCCACGATCAGGCGTCTCGACACGCGCGCAAGGCGAAGCGATAATCGCGGGCAGGAGAGTCGCTGAGCATCTTGCTTCGTCGAGTCGCTGGCAGCAAAACCTGGAACCTTCCCTATCCGATGAGCACTGATCTTAGCATGTCACCATCCTTCCCCTCTTCGCCTCCACCGCGGGGACCGGGCGCATGAGCGCGCGCGTCTCGGGAGTCGAAGTCGCAGCGGCGGCGGCCGCCGAAGCCGCGGCCAGCGAACTGGCGCCGGCTTGCCCGAGCGCGGGATCGACGGCGGCAACGGAGTGCCGCGACTTTCGCGCTGCGCTTGGCAGCTACGCGACCGGCGTCACGGTGATCACCGCGCTCACGGCAGAGGGCGAACCCGTCGGCGTCACGATCAGCTCGTTCAACTCGGTTTCGCTCGAGCCGCCGCTCATCCTCTGGAGCCTGTCTGCCGCCTCGCCGAAGCTGGCAGCGTTTCTTAGCGCCAGCCATTATGCGATCAACGTTCTTGCCGCCGGACAGCAGGAACTCTCCGACCGCTTCGCCTCGCGCCGCCCGGACCACTTCGCCGGACTGCCGCAGCGCGCGGGCCTGGGCGGTGCGCCGCTGCTCGAGGGCTGCTGCGCCTGGTTCGAGTGCACGCACGAAGCGCAGTATCCCGGCGGCGATCACCTGATCCTCGTCGGCCGCGTCGAACGCTATGCCGTCGGCGAGGAAGCATCGCCGCTGATTTTTCATGGCGCGCGTTACCGCGAACTCGACCACTCGACCAAGGATAAGAAATGCTGAAAGATCCCGGCCACTCCTATTCGCCGCGCAGCGTCGTGATCGCCGCCATCGTCGCTGTCCTCGTGCTGATCGCGATCATCTGGCCGCTCTCGATGATCGGCAAGGGCTCGCGCGCCAGCGCCGGCGCCGACGAGGCCGAAGTGCGCATCCAGCCCGTCGCGCGGGTCGAGATGAGGCAGGCGCCGGCGGCTGTCCCCGGACAGCCGAGAAGCGGCGAGACGGTCTATGCGACAGTCTGCAAGGCTTGCCATGACATGGGCCTCGCCGGTGCGCCGAAGACCGGCGACAAGGCAGCGTGGGCGCCGCGCATCGCGCAGGGACTGACTGCGCTGCTCTCCTCGGTGCGCAACGGCAAGGGCGCGATGCCGCCCAAGGGCGGCGGCGCCGACCTGAGCGACGACGAACTCAAGGCGGCCGTCGACTATCTCGTCGCCAAGTCAAAATAGCATCAAGGACCGCGACGTTAAAAGGGAGGCCAAATGGCCTCCCTTTTTTTAGTGCAGATTGAGCTTCGCGCGCGCGCTGACTACTTCGTCGCGGGCTTCGCCGGCGTGGCAGGCGTAGCCGGGGTGGCCGGAGTGGCCGGGGCCGCCGGCGTCGTCACCGTGGCGCTGCTCGACGAAGTGGCGGGCGTTGCCGGCGTGGCCGGCGTAGCAGCTGTGGCGGGCGTAGCGGGCGTGGCGCCCTTCGTCTTCGCAGTCTTGTCCTTGGCTTTCTTGGCGCTCTTCTCGGCTTTCTTTTCTTCGCCGGTCGCCTTGCTCGTCGTCGTCGTGGTCGTCGTGACGCTCGGCGGCGTCGCGGGTTTGACGACTTCAGCCGGCTTCATTGCGGGAGCGGCGGGTGCCTGCGCAAAAGCGGCAGTGGCAAAAGCGGCGGCGACGGCGACTGCGATCAGGTTTTTCAACATGTTTATCTCCGGATGGTGGTGGGGTGGCACTCGGTCGGGTTTGCCCTGGCCTTGCATCCACTAACGCGCCCCTCAGCTCGCCGGATGGCAGCGAATCGGTAACAGAAGTAACGAGTTGTAAGCGGCGCGGCCGGAAGCAGGTGCGGGCGCACGCCGCCGCCCGGGCGTGCGCAGGGCCGCAGCCGGCTGCGGACTAGGCGGGCGAGGAGCGCAGCGGCGTCACCGTGTCGCCGCGGATGAGGAATTCGACGCGCAGGATCGCTTCGCCCTTTTCGCCGGCGAAGGTGTACCCGACAAGTTCGATTGTCTCGCCGACCTTGATTTCCGGCGTGTTCCACGCCTGCAGGCGGGTCAGCGGCGAGAGCTCGACCTCCCAGCGCGCATCACGGCGCGTCGGCGGCGCCGCGCTCGCGAAGATCTTCGCCGCGTCGACCGGCGCCGATTGCTTCGGCGCGGTCCGCGTCCTGAGACTCGCCGGGACGCTGAGCGGGCTTGCGACCTCGAGCACGAGTTCGGCGTGCGGATTTTGCCAGCGCACGCTGACAACGCGGCCGGCGAGGTAGATCGGTTTCGTCTCGTCGAAACTGCTCCAGCCGTGGTGCGCCCAGGCGGCGCGGCCGGCGAAGAGGAGCGGCAAGGCGGCGACAAATTGTCTGCGGTCCATCGTGGTCTCCTTCAGAAGTAAGCGATCCAGCGGCCGCAGACGATGACGGCAAGCCAGATCAAGAGCGAAAGCACGGCCTGCACGCGCGTCATGCGGCTTGCCGCGTCGAGCGGCCCGCGCAGGTGCAGCCAGGCGGCGTTGATCCCGGCGCAGAGAACGAGCACGAGCTTGATGCGAAAAACCGGGTTGGCAGCAAGCTCGGCAGCGCGCGCGAAGAACATCGCGAGCCCGCTGCCGGCGACGAGCGCAAAGGCGGCGAGCGTCCACGGCAGGACCTCTCGCGCGAGCACGCCGACTGCGATGCGGCGCGTTGCGCCGAGCAGCGCCAGCTCGACGACGAAGAGGCTGCCGAACATCGTCGCCAGGCCGGCGATATGCACGGTTTCGAGGACCGGGTAAGCGCGGCTCGTGCGCAGCCAGAGCGCGAGCGCGTGCTCGTCGGCCCAGGCGAAGACCGGCCAGGCCTCCACCTACGACTCCGGCGGCTTGAGGCGCCCGACGAGCTTGAAGTCGCCGTCGCGCTGCACGCGCAGGACGAGCGCCTCGCCCATGCCGACGTATTCGCCGGTCAGCGCGGTGACATTGACCTGATGCGTGACCCAGACGGTGACCCGATCGCGCGGCAGGTTTTTCAGCGCTGCGCGCAGCGCCGGCGCGCCGGCGGCGCGTTTCGCGTCGCCAAACATCGAGTCGAGCGCCGGCAGCGGCTGCGCCGGCACCGCGGGGAAGGCGAGTTTCGCGGTCTCGAGGCAGCGGCACCAGGCGCTGCTATAGACCGCAGCAGGCGCGACGCCGCGCGCGGCGAAGAGGCGGCCGAGGCGCTCGGCCTCCTGGCGCCCCTGCGGCGAGAGGTTGCGCTGCGTCGCGCACTCGCTTAAGCGAAAGCCCGGCGGGTCGCCGACGCCGGGGTCGGTCGCCGCGTGCCGCATGACGATCAGCGCGCCGCCTTCCTGCAGCGCGTCCCAGGGTTCAGCGGCGGCGGCCGGCAAGGCGAGCGCCATCAGCAGCAACCATCGGGCGAGCGTTTTTCGCATGGGCGGCTCCAAAGTGACCTAATGCCACTGACGGCGCCGGGGTGTTTTCGTTCCTTAGCCGCGGCGAGCGCGCCGGTTTTCGCTTTTCTGGCGGAACGTTCTAGAAGGCTTTCGCGAGGCCGGCGTGTTTATGCCGTCTTGCGATGCGCCACCGAAAACTTGCGGGCGAGCAACTCGAACGGGACCTCGGGTCCGCCGGGGTAAGCGTTGGCGTCGAGAAGCTCCGGCACCATGGGTCGCGGCGAAAACGCAGTTTCAGTGAAGGCTAACCTTCAGGTTATGCCGGAACTAAAAATGGTAGATGTGGAGTCGCAGAAGAGACTTTGCAGGAGCCCGATTCATCGGGCGATGCGGCGCTTGTAGCTCCACCGCCGCATCGCGCAGCAGAGCTGCGCTCCTACAGGGCTTGCCAACGCCTATGTGGGAGGCGAGCTTTAGCTTTGCTCGGATTTCAAGCGAATAGTTATTCTATTCGCGCAGGCAATGTAACGCCTCGGGCAAAGATCGGCCACCTTCCCACTTTTTGCAGCCGACTCGTTCAAACCCGACAGACTGCTAGCGCGCGAGCATCGCCTTCATCGCCGCGAGGCGCGCCGCGCCGCCGGCCTTGTCGGGCGCGCTGGCGCTTTTTCCGCCGGAAAAACGCAGGTCGTCCCTGCCCATCTCGTCGATGAAGCGCGAGGCTTCGCAGGGGACGAGCTCGCGCCCCTGTTTGCGCTTCTCGCAATAGCTGATGTGCAGCGAGCGCTGCGCGCGCGTGATGCCGACGTACATCAGGCGGCGCTCTTCCTCGATCTTGTCGGGGCCGAGCGATTCGCGGTGCGGCAGCATGCCCTCCTCGACGCCGATCAGAAAGACATGCTTGAACTCGAGCCCCTTGGCCGCGTGCAGCGTCGAGAGCTGGACCGCGTCGGGGCGGCCCTCGCCGTCCTGCTTGTCGATGAGGTTGATCAGCGCGATCATCTGGGTCAGCTCGATCAGGCTCTTGCCGTCCTCCTCGCCTTTCCTGGCGAGCCATTTGACGAGCTCCTGGACGTTGTCCCAGCGCGCCAGCGCGACGCGCTCATCGTCCTCGTCGTGCAGCCAGGCTTCGTAGCCGATTGCTGCAAGCATGTCGGTCAGCACCGGCTCGACGGCTTCGCGCGCGGCGCGGTATTCGAGGCGGTTCACGAACTCGCAGAATTCGTGCAGCGGAGCAAGCTGGCGCGGCTGCACGCGGTGCGCGAAGCCCTCCTCGAAAGCGGCGGCGAAAAGCGAGAGGTGGCGCTCGCCGGCGTAGGTGCCAAGCGCTTGCAGCGTCGAGCCGCCGACGCCGCGCTTGGGCGTCGTCACGGCGCGGATGAAGGCCGGGTCGTCGTCGCTGTTGGCCAACAGGCGCAGGTAGGCGGTGACGTCCTTGATCTCGGCCTTGTCGAAGAAGGACTGGCCGCCCGAGAGCGCGTAGGGGACTTTCTGGTCCCTGAGCTGCTGCTCGAGGCCGCGCGCCTGGAAGTTGCCGCGGTAAAGGATCGCGTAATCGCGAAACTCGCCGCGGTGCTCGAACTTGTGCGCCTGCAGCGCCATGACGACGGCCTCGGCCTCCTTCTCGTTGTCCTTGCAGACGCTGACGCTGATCGGCACGCCCTGGCCGAGGTCGGACCACAGGCGCTTGTCGAAGAGCTTCTCGTTGTGGCCGATCAGCGCGTTCGCCGCCTTCAGGATCGCCACCGTCGAGCGGTAGTTCTGCTCGAGCTTGATGAGCTTCAACTGCGGGTAGTCGCGCGGCAGGCCGCGCAGGTTTTCGACGTCCGCTCCGCGCCAGCCGTAGATCGCCTGGTCGTCGTCGCCAACCGCGGTGAAGGCCGCGCGCGGGCCGGCGAGCTGCTTGAGCAGCCGGTACTGGCAGGCGTTGGTGTCCTGGTATTCGTCGACGAGCAGGTAACGCAGGCGGTTCTGCCACTTGCCGAGGATCGCCGGCTGCTGCTCGAAGAGCTCGACCGGCAGCACGATGAGGTCGTCGAAATCGACCGCCTGGTAGGCCTTGAGCGTCGCCGCGTAACTGGCAAAGACCGTCGCCGCGAGTTTTTCGGTGTCGCTCGCGGCGTTGGCGAGCGCCTGGTCGGGCGAAATGAGCGCGTTTTTCCAGTTCGAGATCAGGCTTTGCAGCGAGCGGATCGTCTTCTTGTCGACGCTGCCCGAGAGGTCGGCAATGATCGCGAAGCAGTCGTTCGAGTCGAAGATCGAGAAGCGCGGCTTGTAGCCCAGGGCGCTGGCTTCCTCGCGCAGGATGCGCACGCCGAGCGAG
>CAZALA010000156.1:0-8522 GCA_964485725.1 uncultured Propionivibrio sp.
CGATCTGCAGGTCGCGCAGGAGTTGGCGGTCGTAGCGAACGATTTTGATGATATTTCGCCACTTAGGATTGCGCAAACAGATCATCCCGCAATCTAACTATATCCAGCAAGTATCTGCTGCTATTTACGGTTTAATACGATGAATACGCAAGCACCTGCCGCGCCTCTTTGGCTATAATGGCCTCTCACGATCGCCTCAAGGCCAAGGAGTTGCACCCATGTTAAAGAACCCCGCCAGCAAGTACGCCGCTTTCCCGCCGGTCGCCTTGCCCGACCGGCAGTGGCCCGGCCGCACGATCACGCGAGCGCCGACCTGGATGAGCACCGACCTGCGCGACGGCAACCAGGCGCTGTTCGAGCCGATGAACGCCGAGCGCAAGATGCGCATGTTCAAGACGCTGTGCGCGATCGGCTTCAAGGAGATCGAAGTCGCTTTTCCGTCGGCCTCGCAGACCGACTTCGATTTCGTGCGCAAGCTCATCGAGGGCCGCCACATCCCCGACGATGTCACCATCGAGGTGCTGGCGCCGGCGCGCGAAGCCCTCATTCGCCGGACCTTCGAAGCGGTCAAGGGCGCGCGCCGCGTCATCGTGCACATTTACAACGCGACCTCGAAACCTTTCCGCGAAATCGTTTTCGGGCTCTCCAAGGACGAAGTCGTCGGCATGGCGGTCGCCGCCATCAAGCTCGTGCGCGAGCTCGCGGCGCAGCGGCCGGACACCGAGTGGGTGCTCGAATACAGCCCCGAGAACTTCACCGCCACCGAGCTCGACTTTGCGCTCGACGTGTGCAATGCGGCCGTCGCTGAATGGGGCGCGAGCCCGACGCGCAAGATCATCCTCAACCTGCCGACGACGGTCGAGATGGCAACGCCCAACGTCTATGCCGACCAGATCGAGTGGATGCATCGCCACCTCGCGCGCCGCGACAGCATCATCATCAGCCTGCACCCGCACAACGACCGCGGCACCGCGGTCGCCGCCGCCGAACTCGGGCTGATGGCCGGCGCCGAGCGCGTCGAGGGCTGCCTCTTCGGCAACGGCGAGCGTACCGGCAACGTCGACCTCGTGACGCTCGCGCTCAACCTCTACACGCAGGGCGTCTCTCCCGGCCTCGACTTTTCCGACATCAACGCGGTCGCCCGTCACTTCGAGCACTGCACGCAGATGCCGATCCACCCGCGTCATCCCTATGTCGGCGACCTCGTGTTCACGGCCTTCTCGGGATCGCACCAGGACGCCATCAAGAAAGGCTTTTCGGCGCAGCAAAGTGGCTCCGAGGCCTTGTGGAATCTGCCGTATCTGCCGATCGACCCGGCCGACCTCGGCCGCAGCTACGACTCGGTGATCCGCATCAACAGCCAGTCGGGCAAGGGCGGCGTCGCCTATCTGCTCGAGACCGAATACGGCATCGTCATGCCGCGCCGCCTGCAGGTCGAATTCTCAGGTGAAGTGCAGCGCCATACCGATCAGCACGGCGGCGAGATGGAAGCCGCCGACATCTGGGCCCTGTTCGCGAAAACCTATCTCGAGACGGCGACGCCGGTAAGCTACGTCGAGCATCATCTGTTCGAGGACAACAAGGCGCAGGGAATTCGCCTGACCGTGCGCATGGACGGCGCGACGCACGTGCTTTCAGGCGAGGGCAACGGACCGATCGACGCCGCCGTGCACGCGCTGCGCAAGATCGGCCTGAGTCTCCAGGTCAGGAGCTACGAAGAGCGCTCGATGGGCGCTAGCCACGAGGGCGGCGACGCCAGGGCCTGCGCCTTCATCGAAGTCACGCAGCCGGGCAGCCAGGGCGAGCACTGCGAGCGCTACGGCGTCGGCATCGACGCCAACATCGTCACCGCTTCGATCAAGGCCATCCTGAGCGGCGTGAACCGCCTGCAGGCGGGCGAAGGGACGGCGCGGGCGGCCTGATCTTTTCGGGGAAGCCGTATCCCCCAGGGGATTTCCTTCGGGGCATCGCCGAATGAATTCGGCTCCTACAACAACCATCTCCCTTGCCGGCCGGTTTTGCAGGAGCCCACTTTATTGGGCGATCTTGCCTTTGATCAGCAACGGCAGCATCGTCGAATAAATTCGGCTCCTACAGGAATGCGGGCCGGCGTGGGCCGGCTTCCATCGCCGAGCACGCCGCGTGCTACCATGACGCGCGCACAAAACAGCCGCGCCGGAGCTGGCCGACCGCCGATGGCGGACGCGACGGCCGCGGCGCCAGCAGAACAAATCGGGGCGGCGACGGATGAGGAAGAAGTTCCAATTCAGTAGCGTCTTCATCAAGACTTTCCTGATGCTGTGCGTCTCGTCGACGGTTCTGCTCGTCATCTTCAACGTCTCGTTCATCAGTTTTTACAACAAGGCGTTCGAGGAAAGGCTGTTTGCGTCCAACCTCAACATGTTGACGAAGACGCGCAACTACCTCGACCTGCTGCTCGGCGACGTCGTCAAGGAAGCCAACCTGCTGGCGCAGGACGCCAGCATCATCCGCCTCGCCGTCGTGCCGAGCATCAGCCACAGCGCGACGAACCACAACGTCGTCTCGCGCCTGCGCAGTGTCGTCGCCGAGAACCGCTACATCAAATCGGTCTACCTCTACATCGCGACCGGCGATTACGTCTTCTCGTCGAGCGGCGCGATCACGTCGCTCGACGCTTTCGCCGACAAGGGGGCGATTAACGCCGAGCCGGGGGCTTCGCCGCCGTCAGGGTCGATCGCGATTCGCACGGGCCTGCCGGGCGAGGCCGGTCCCGCCGCGCTGACGGTGTACAAGGACTTCCCCAAGGACGGTGTGTGGCGGCTCGGCCAGGTCGTTATCAATCTCAATACCGAGGCGCTGAACGCGGCGATCCGCAATCACGCCGACGTCGGCAGCGACGAACTCGTCGTCGTCGACCGCGCCAACCGGGTCGTCCTCGGCGACTACCCGCTCGGATCGCACTACGCCGCCGCAGTCGGCGACGAGGGGCAGCGCGAGGGCTATCGCCTGCTCGCCGACGGCGGACCGGGCCACGTGCTCTTTCATTCGGCATCGACGCTCGCCGACTGGCGCTGCCTCTACCGCGTCGAGCAAAGCCGCGGCTCGCTGTTCGCGCAGCTCGCCTTTACGGTTTTTCTGCCGGCGAGCTTCATCTTCCTGATCATCAGTTTTCTTTTCGCGGCCTTCCTCAGCAACAGCCTCTATGGGCCGATCGACAGCCTGCTCAAGCTTGTGCGGGTCGGCCAGGAGCAGGACAAGGATAAGGACAGGGGCGGCAAGCGCGGCGGCAACGAATACGACCTGATCCGCGCCGGCTTTTCGGGAATCGTCGAAAGAAAGGAACGCCTCGAGCAGCTCGTCGAGAGTTCGATCCCCTTCGTCAAGGTCGATTTCTTCTCGATGCTGCTGCACAACGACGAGCTCGATCGCCGCGACCTCGCGTTCTTCGAGCAATACCTCGACGTCGAGGCCTACCGCAGCGACCGCTACGCGGTCTTCATCGCCGGTCTTGCGGCGCCGGCCGACGAGCGGCCGCCCGACCTCGTCGAGCAGCGCTTCGCCTTGCTGAAGGTCAGGGACGACATCGACGGCAGCGAGGCCGGTTTCGAACACATCGTCTGTTCGTCGTCGCGGCCGGCCGAGGTCGTCGCCGTCTGCCGCTTCGCGCGCGGCGTCGGCGACGAGCAGATCAGGGTCCTTCTCGCCGCCTTCATCGAGCGCCTCAAGGCGGCGAGCGAGAGCGCCGGGACGACCAAGATCACGATCAGCGCCGGCAAGGTCTATGCGGGCATCGAGTCGATCGCGCGCTCCTACGCCGAAGCGCAGGAAGCGATGCGCTACAGCCGCTATATCGCTGGCGAGGAGCCCGCCCAGGGCGAGGCGGCCGGCGCCGACGAAGAGCCGACCGTCGGGCGCGGCCAGCTCGAGCGCATCCACGACATCGTCGTCGCCATCGGCGCCGGCGAGACCGCCGCGGCGAGCGCCAAGGTCGCCGCGCTGTTTGCGCAGGCGCGGGTCAGCGAGTCGCGCGCGGTGGCCACGCAGACGGCGCTCAAGCTGCTCGATACGATCGCCCAGTTCCTGATCACGTCGAATCATCGCGGCAACGACATCATGGCGCGGCAGCGGGAAGTGCTGCGGCGACTTGACGAGATCGACGCGGCGCCGCAGATCGGCCGCGCCGCCGCCGACTTCTGCGCCGAGGTCGCGCAGGCGATCGCCGGCGCGACGGCGACGCGGCACAGCCGCTACGTCATCAAGGCGCAGGAATACATCGAGGAAAACTACGCCAACTGCGAGCTGTCCTTGAATTCGGCGGCGAGCCACGTCGGCCTCACGGCGAGCTACCTGAGCACGCTGTTCAAGAACGAAACGCAGGAGAGCTTCATCGACTGCGTCAATCGGCTGCGCATCCGCAAGGCGAGGGAATTGCTCGACCACACGCTGATCACGGTCAAGGAGGCGGGCTACGCGGTCGGCTTCAGCACGATTAACAACTTCATCCGCACCTTCAAGAAATTCGCCGGAACGACGCCGGGCAAGTACAACGAGGCGGCGCGCAGCGCCGGCGATCGCGGCACGCCGCTCTAGCGTGCGCATCGCTCTTTCTTGCGAAAGATGGCGATAATTTTGGCTCGCCAAAAAAACCACCATCTTTCCAAGGAAACGCCGCATCGCGCGGCTGTACAGCGAACTCCCGCCCAACCTAAGCTCACCGGGCGCCAAAGAATCGTGCCGCCGGCGCACATTTCCAGCGTGCGGCCTGCCGCAGCATAGACGACAAGGGGGAAGGCAATGCCTAAGACGATGAAGTCGCAACAATCGACGCGCCGACTGTTCGGCGCCGGTCTCTTGAGCGCGCTGGCCGCGCTCTCGTTGGCGACGCTTGCGCCGCTCAGCGCGCATGCGGCCGAGGCCAAGGTGCGCATCAAGATCGCGACGGTCGGCAATCCGGGCGACGGGCTGACCGGGGCGCTGAACTACTTCACGCAGAACATCGGCAAGGAAACGAACGGCGCCGTCGCCGGCGAAGTCTTCGTCAGCTCGCAGCTTGGCTCCTACACCGACTACATCGACGGCCTGCGCATGGGCAGCATCCAGATGGCCGAGATCGACTCGTCGGTCTTAAGCACCCTCGCCCCGAAGTTCTCGATCTTCGGCATCCCCTACGTCGCGAGCAGCCCCGAGGGCCTGCGCAAGGCGCTCGCCGGCAAGGCCGCCGATATCCTCAACAAAGACCTCGACGAGAACGGCGGCCTCGTCGTCCTCGGCTGGATCGTGCGCCCGGCGCGCAACGTCTATGGCTCGAAAATGCCGATCAAGTCGGTGGCTGACATGAAGGGCCTGAAGATCCGCACGATGCAGAGCCCGCCGATGCTGAAAGCGATGAGCCTGCTCGGCGCCAACCCGACGCCGATCCCGACCAACGAGCGTTACCTCGCGCTGCAGACGAAGGTGGTCGACGCCGCCGAGAACAACCTCGTCGAGATCTACAACGCCAAGGAGTACGAGGTCACGAAATACCTCTCGCTGACCGAGCACATCGTCGCGCCGAGCTGCATCGTCGTCAGCAAGAAATACCTGAATGGGCTCTCGGCCGAGAATCGCGCGGCGGTGATCAAGGTCGGCCGCGCCGCCGGCGAGGCGGGCTCGGAGATCGACGCGACGCTCGTCAAGATCGCGCGCGAAAACCTCGGCACCAAGGGCGGGATGGTGATCAACGAAGTTGCCGACAAGGGCGAGTTCATCAAGAAGGTCGCCCCGCTGCGCGAGGAATACAAGGCCAAGATCGGTTCCGAGCTCTTCGACCTGCTGCAGGGCATCTAAGCGCCCCGAACGCGCAAGTGCCGCGCCGGAAACCGCCCGCGGTTTCCGGCCGGTCGCGGCCCGCCCCCACGCCTTCGATTCGTCGCGCCCAGGAGGTTTTCTTCGATGGAACGCATTGCCAATTTCATTTTCGACGTCGTCCTCGGCAACCTGCTCAAGGTCTTCGGCATCGTCATGGTCGTCGCGATCGTGCTGCAGATCGCCTGCCGCTATCTGCCCTTCCTCGGCTTCAACTGGACCGAGGAGCTCGCGCGCCTCTCGTTCATGTGGTTCTGCTTCATCGGCGTCGCGATGACGGTGCACCTCAAGGGCCACATGGGCGTCGATTTCGTTGTTCGCAAGCTGAGCCAAGGCAAACAAGAAAGTCTCGCAGTTTTTTCCGACGTCGTGATTCTGGTCTTTTCGAGCGTCGTTGCTTACAACGGCGTCCTCTTCGTGCTGCTCTCGCGCAACACCGTCTCGCCGGTGCTCAATATTTCGGTGCGCTGGTTCTACGCCTCGGTGCCGACGAGCTTCGCGATCGTCGCGCTGCTCGCGCTCCTCTCGCTGATCAAGACCTGGCTCGCCCGCCGTGCCGACGCGAGCGCCGACGCGCTGTCAGGCGCGCCGCGCCGCGCCTGACCGACCCCTGGAGAAACTCCCCGTGACCGTCACCCTCTGCACCTTCGGCATCATGATCGCGCTGATGCTCGTCAATATCCCGGTCGGCTTCGCGCTCGGCGCGGCGACGCTCGGCGGCCTCCTCCTGATCGACGACCTGCCGCTGATGGTCCTCGCGCAGCGCATGTTCAGCGGCATGGATTCGTTCACGCTGATCGCCATCCCGCTCTTCATCCTCGCCGGCGAACTGATGAGCACGGGCGGCGTGACGCGCGACCTGATGAACTTCTCGATGGTCTTCGTCGGCCACGTGCGCGGCGGCCTCGCCTACGTCAACGTCGTCTCCAGCATGATCTTCGCCGGCATCACCGGGTCGGCGGCGACCGACACCTCGTCGGTCGGCGGCCTCCTCATCCCGACGATGATCAGGAAAGGCTACGACAAGGACTACACGGTCGCGCTGACGGCGACCGCCTCGACGATCGGCATCATCATCCCGCCGAGCATCCCGATGGTCCTCTATGGCGTCGCGTCGAACACGTCGATCGGCGCGCTCTTCGCCGGCGGCATCGTTCCCGGTTTCCTGATCGGCGGCGGCCTGATGGCGGTCGCCGGCTACTACGCCAAGAAGAACGGCTACGTGCGCGAGGACAAGAAGCCGCTCGCCGAAAACCTGCGCATCCTGCTGCGCGGCATCCCGGCGCTGACGACCGTCGTGATCATCCTCGGCGGCATCATCAGCGGCCTGTTTACGCCGACCGAAGCGGCCGGCGTCGCCGTCGTCTACACCTTCCTGCTCGGCAAGTACTACTACCGCGAGATCGGCTACCGCGACATCCCGCACATCATCAAATCGGTCGGCAAGACGATGGGCATGGTCGGCCTGATGATCGCCGCGGCCTCGGCGCTGGGCTGGATGCTGACCGCGCAGGGCATCCCGCGCGCCATCGGCGAACTCGTTTTCTCGGCGACGCAGAACAAGGTGATCATCCTGCTCCTGCTCAACCTCGTGATGCTCTTCGTCGGTACCTGGATGGACATCACGCCGGCGATGATCATCTTCGCGCCGATCCTGCTGCCGATCGCGGTGCACGCCGGCGTAGACCCGGTGCATTTCGGCATCATCCTCACCGTCAACCTTGCGATTGGCCTGTTCACGCCGCCGGTCGGCTTATGCCTGTTCATCGCCTGCGGCATCGCCGAGGTGCAGATGAGCACGGTCCTGCGCGCCGTCGTTCCCTTCTTCCTCGTCATGCTCGCGGTGCTGATGCTGATCACCTACGTCCCCGAACTCGTCCTCTTCATTCCACGCATGCTGCTCTAACCTGGAGAAACCAATGAAAGTCATCATTGCAAGCGACAAGGCCGGTTTTGAACTGAAGGAAAAAGTCAAAGCGAACCTCCTCGGCAAAGGTTGGGACGTCGAGGACGTCGGCCTTGCCGACGCGCAAGGCTATATGCCCTACTTCACGGCGTCCGATATGGTGTGCCGCAAGATCCTCGCGGGCGAAGCGAAGCGCGGCATCCTGATCTGCGGCACCGGCGCCGGCATGAGCATCAACGCCAACAAGTACGACGGCATTTACGCCGTCGCCTGCGAAAGCATTTTCTCGGCCCGGATGTGCCGCGTCGTCAACGACGCCAACGTTCTGGCGATGGGCGGCAACATCGTCGGTCCCGGCCTCGCCTTCGAGATGTGCGACGTTTTTCTCAACACCGGCTTTACCGAGGGCATGCCGGCCGAGCGCGCCGATTACCTAAAGCAGCTCGGCGCCGACTACCGCGATTTTCTCGCCGCGCGCGCCTGAGCTTTTCGGCGAAGCCGTATCGCCGAATGAATTCGGCTCCTACAAGGGTCTGCGTTGCCGGCCGGTTTTGCAGGAGCCCAATTCATTGGGCGATCTTGCCTTTGATCAGCAACGGCCGTATCGCCGAATAAATTCGGCCCCTACAGGAATGCGGGCGGGCCGCCGGGGCCCCCCCCGGGCTGCTAGAATGACGTCCCTTTCCAAGCGCCTGGTGGATCTATGTTCCCGGCTATCATCGCCGCCGTAGCCCCGATCAGCCAGACCACGCCCCGCAACGCAGGCATCCGCACGCCTGCCCCGCCGCAC
>CAZALA010000157.1:0-8330 GCA_964485725.1 uncultured Propionivibrio sp.
CGTTGCAGATCTTCTTCGCCGGGCAGCCCATGTTGATGTCGATGATCTGCGCGCCGCGATCGACGTTGTGGCGGGCCGCTTCGGCCATCATCCGCGGGTCCGCGCCGGCGATCTGCACCGACACCGGCGCCACTTCGCCGTCGTGGTTGGCGCGTCGCTGCGTCTTGGCGCTGCCGTAGAGCAGCGAGTTCGAAGTCACCATTTCGGAAACCGCGAGCCCGGCGCCCATTTTCTTGCAGAGTTGACGGAAAGGCCGGTCCGTCACCCCGGCCATCGGCGCAACGAACAAATTGTTTCTGAGCGAGAAGCCGAGGAATTCCATGCGCTTTCGGGAGAGGTCGTTGCCGGGGAAGGGGTGGATTTTACCTGCTGCCTAAAAAATAGTCGATCGCAGCACAACGTCATTGCCGCGAAACCGGTCGCCCGGCGCCCGCGTTGAAGGCTGCTAGGGCGCGACGGCCTCGCTGGCCCACTCGTCGCGCAGGCGCGCGAGCGAAAGCACGGCGAGCGCGGCGCAGGCGCGGTAAAAAGGGCTGTCGCAAGCCGCCTCGGCAAAGCGCGCAAGATATTCCCCGCTCCACGGCAGCAGGTGCTCGGCAAGGAGCGTGCGCATCAGCGCCGGCCGGCCGTCGGCGGCAGCGACGGCGAGCATCGAGCAGACGATCCCGAAGTGGTCGGGCGGCTCGCGCTGCCCGCTCGCGAGCTCGATGCCATGCGCGCGGCAAAAGCTCGCGAGGCGCTCGGTCGATTCGCCAAAGAGCGTCGCTTCCTCGTCGCGATAGACTGACCCCCAGGGCGGCGCAGCCAGCGCATCGGGCCCGATGAAGAGCCGCTGGTGCGCGCGGGCGATGGCGTCGTCGCCGCCGGGCGCTCCGCTTGGCGCGGCGAAGCCGGCGGTAATCGCGCTGAGTTCCTCGTCGCTTCCCCAGGGCCATTCCTTCACGAGGTCACCGCGCGCGAGGCATGCGCGCAATTGCGCCATGCCGGCTTCGCCCGGCGCGCGATAGAAGAGCGCGCCGAGGACGCGAAAGGCGGCCGCGATCGCCGGCAGATCGGCCTCATGCTTGCGCACGTCGCCCATGGTCAACCGACCCCGCGCTGATTGCGCCGCCGATGCGGCACCTGCGGACTAGAGGCCAACGGTCATGTGCAGCCCGTAGAAGACGCCGCGACCGATGCTTTCGGCGACGACGACGAGGGCGAGCGGGAGGTAGAGCCGCAAGCGCGGCGCGCCGCTGCGCTCGGCGATGAGCCAGGCGATGAGGGCAGCGCCAAGGAGCAGGTAACGACCGCCCATGAGCTGGGCGAAATCGGGAACAAGGTCGCCTGCCGCGTGCACAGACGAGTGGATCGTCGACAGCGAGACCGCCTGGCAGATCGTCACGATGGCCGAGACGAGCACTGCCAGCGCGACGGTCACGAGCATGGCGCGCCCGATGGCCGGCGCGGTGAAACCGGCGGCGTAGAGTCGCTCGCGCCCGAGGAGCAGGCCTGCGATCAGCGCGGTGAGGACGAAGGCGGCGGGGGTGAGCGGCGTGTTCCAGGTCGGCACCGTCGGCATCAGGTAGAACGAAGTCATCGCTGCCAGAAAGAGCACCGAAAACAGCGTCGCGACGCCCAGAACGATGCGGCGCGAAGCCGCGCTGCCCTTGCCGGTGACCGTGAGCAGCCAGTAAAGCCCGCCGAGTGCGAAGAAAGCGCTGCCGGTCACAATCTCGTTCGAGAGCGGCGCCGCGCCGACGCGATTGAGCGCGTTGATGCCGCGCAGCGGCATGCCGAGGTGGAAAGTCGATGCGGCGAAAGCGATTCCCATGAGGATCCACAGGGGCAGCGTGCCGCGCGCGAGGCGCTCGGCTGCCGCGGCGTCGGTACCGGGCCTGAGCAGAAAGCAGGCCTGCACCCAGAAGGCGCCGACCGCGGTCTGCGCGAGCACGGTAAAGAGTATCAGCGGCCATTCGTTCCAGCCCATTTCACACCTCCTTGGGATTGGCGAGAGAGCCCGCGCGGTCGCCTTGCGGCCGCGCCTTGGCGTTCGGTTTGATGGCGATCGACGGCGCGGTGAAGATCGCGGCCGGCAGCGGTGCGACTTCGGCGAGAATGCCATGCTTCTTGCGCAGCTCGTCGATCGGCAGCAGGTCGAGCGCGCGCACCGGGCAGGAATCGACGCAGACCGGCTTGAGGCCCTCGGCGACGCGCTCGCGGCAACCGTCGCACTTTGTCATGCGTCCGTTCGTCGCGTTGTACTGCGGAGCTCCGTAGGGGCAGGCCATCGCGCACGATTTGCAGCCGATGCAGATAGCGTCGTCGACGGCGACAAAGCCGCTCTCGTCCTTGCCCATCGCGCCGCTCGGACAGACCGCGACGCAGGCCGGGTTGGCGCAGTGGTTGCACGCGATCGAGAGGTAGTAGGCGAAGACGTTGGGATACCAGGCGTCGCCGTCCTGCACCCAGTCGCCGCCGGCGTATTCATAGACGCGGCGGAAGCTGCGGTCGGGGCCAAGGTCCTTGTAGTCCTTGCACGCCAAGGTGCAGGTCTTGCAGCCCGTGCAGCGGGCCGAATCGATGAAGAAGCCGTATTGTTTCATGGCGTCACACCTTCTGGATTTCGACGAGGTTGGTATGCTGCGGGTTGCCCTTGGCGAGCGGCGACGGGCGCTGGCTCGTCAGCATGTTGAACGAGCCGTTGTGGTCGATGCCGTTTGCGTCTCGGCTGACCCAGGCGCCTTCGCCCATCGCGGCAACGCCGGGCATGATGCGCGGCGTCACCTTGGCGGCGACACGCGTTTCGCCGCGCTTGTTGAAGATGCGCACAAGGTCGCCATTGCCGATGCCGCGCGCTCTCGCGTCGATCGGGTTGATCCACACTTCCTGGCGACTCGTCGCCTTGAGTACGTCGACGTTGCCGTAAGTCGAGTGCGTGCGCGCCTTGAAATGAAAACCCGTGAGCTGCAGCGGGAACTCCCGGCGCGCAGGGTCGTTCCAGGCGTCGAAAGTGACGGCTTGCACGGGCAGCGGGTCAATCACCTCGTCCTTCTTGAGCGTCCAGGTGCGCGCGTATTCGGCAAGCTGCTCCGAATAGATTTCGATTTTCCCCGAGGGCGTCGACAGCTTGTTCGCCACCGGATCCTCGCGGAACTTGCGGTAGGCGACAAAATGCCCTTCGGGATTCTGGCGCTTGATGATGCCGTCCTTGCGGAAAGTCTCGAAGTCGGGCAGCAGCGGGTCGTTCGCCCGCGACTGAGCATAGAGGTGGCGCAGCCATTCTTCCTGGCTGCGGCCTTCGGTGAATTGCTGCCTGACGTCGGCGCCGAGCTTGCCGGCAACGCCCGAGAGCATCTCGTAGATGCCCTTGCATTCGAAGAGCGGTTCGATCGCCTGGTCGGCGAAAATGACGTAGGCCATGTTGCCGGCGAAAGCGTCGAGCGCAAAATCCATCTGCTCCGAGGTGGTGAGGTCGGGGAGCAGGATGTCGGCGTATTTGGCCGAGGCCGTCATGTGGTTGTCGATGACGACGATCATTTCGCACTTCTTGTCGTCGACGAGCGTGCGGTGCGTGCGATTGACATCGCTGTGCTGGTTGACGAGGCAGTTGCCGGCGTAATTCCAGATGAACTTGATCGGCGCCTTCAGTCGTTCGGCGCCGCGCACGCCGTCGCTCTTGTCGGTCATCTCCTGATGGCGCTCGATGGCGTCGGTCCACAGGAACATCGAGATGCTCGTCGTGACGGGGTTCTTGAGCGTCGGGAAGCGAACAAAGGGAATGTTGTAGGTTGACTCGCGCGCGCCCGAGTTGCCGCCCGGGATGCCGACGTTGCCGGTGAGGATCGCCAGCATCGCGATCGCCCGGCACTGGTTCTCGCCGTTCGCGTGCCTTTGCGGCCCCCATCCCTGCGTGATGCAGCAGGGTTTGGTGTGGCCGATCTCGCGCGCGAGCTTGACGATGCGCTCGGCCGGAATGCCGGTGATCGTGCTTGCCCAGGCCGGCGTCTTGGCGGTCGCGTCGGCGCCTTGCCCAAGGATGTAAGCCTTGTAATGGCCGTTCCTCGGCACCGATGAGGGCAGCGTCTTCTCGTCGTAGCCGACGCAGTACTTGTCGAGGAAAGGCTGATCGACGAGGTTCTCCGTGATCAGCACGTGCGCGATGGCCGAGCAGAGCGCGGCGTCGGTTCCCGGACGGATCGGTATCCACTCGTCTTCGCGCCCGGCGGCGGTGTCGTTGTAACGCGGGTCGATCATGATCATGCGCGCGCCCGATCGCGCCCGCGCTTCGGCGAGGTGATAAGTGATGCCGCCGCCGCTCATGCGCGTCTCGCCCGGGTTGTTGCCGAACATGACGAGGAGCCGCGTATTGGCGATGTCGGAAGTATCGTTGCCGGCCGCCCAGCCGCCGTAGGTGTAATTGAGTCCGGCGGTGATCTGCGCCGTGCTGTAGTCGCCGTAGTGGTTGAGGTAGCCGCCGTAGCAGTTCATCAGGCGCGCGACGAGCGAGGAGGCGGGCGGCCACGATTTCGTCACAGTGCCGCCCAGGGTGCCGGTGCCGTAGTTGAGGTAGACCGCCTCGTTGCCGTATTTGCCGATGATCTCCTTCAGGCTCTGCGCGATCAGCGTGTAGGCCTCGTCCCACGAGATGCGTTCGAACTTGCCTTCGCCGCGCACGCCGACGCGCTTCATCGGGTATTTGAGGCGGTCGGCGTTGTACACGCGCCGGCGCATCGAGCGGCCGCGTGCGCAAGCGCGCACCTGATGCTCGCCGTAGGCGTCAAGGCCGACGTTGTCGGTTTCGACCCAGCGGATTTCGCCGTCCACGACATGCATGCGCAGCGGACAGCGGCTGCCGCAATTGACCGTGCAGGCACTCCAGACGACTTTTTCGTCGGCGGCTGCCGCAGCCGCTTTCACCCCCGGCGTCGCGGGTGCCGCATTCACCTTGCGGATCGCGACTGGCAGGGCGACTGCGCCAGCCGCCGCGGCGAGTCCGCAAGCCATCGAGTTCGTGAGAAAGCTGCGCCGCGACAGCGGTCGCTGCAAGTCCGAGCGTTTCATTTGCATCCCCCGTTCCGCCTGTTGGAACCCATCTTGCCTGCATCAGGCAGATGTCTCTCGACGCTTCCCGGATTGCTTTTTTTCGCAGCGTCAACGGCATATTAGTCCTTAAGAATGGATGCGCCAATGGCGATGGACGGGAGCCCTACGGGGCCGATGCAATACGCTTCGCAAGGCACGGATTGGTGCGATACGGTTCCGGTGCAATACGCTTCGCGATGCGCGGATCGGTGCAATACGCCTGCGCTATTGCACCCTATATTCCGTCTTCGAAGAACGGGCCATTAAGGCCAGGCGCGGGCGCCCCAGAGCATGCGTTTGGCGACAAAATGCCGCAGCGGCGGATAAAGGTCGAGCGCGAGCAGGCCGATGCCGCGCGCGCAGCGCAAGGGCGGCAAATCGTTCGAGAAGAGGCGGACGATGCCGTCGGTAAAGGCCATGCTGCCGATGCGATCGAAGCGGCGACCGCGCGCGTAAGCGGCGAGCAGCGGCGCCGCGCCGGCGTCGAATTGTTCCTTGCCCTCGCCCTGGCCGTCGCCGGCGCGCCCGGTCAGCACCTCGGCGAGTTCCCAGGCGTCGCGCAGGCCGAGATTGAGTCCTTGCCCCGAGACCGGGTGCAGCGTCTGCGCGGTGTTGCCGATCCAGACTTCGCGGCCGCTCGTGATCGTTTTGCGCAGGCGCAGCGCGAGCGGGATGCTGACGCGCGGGCCGGCCGCGACGAACTCGATGCGCTCGCCGAACTGATGCTGGACGGCGGCGAGGAATTCGCGGTCGTTCAGACGCAGGAGTTCGGCTGCGCGTTCGGGCCTTGCCGTGAAGACCATCGCGTAACGGTCGCCGAGCGGCAGCAGCGCCAGCGGACCCTCGGGGCTGAAACGTTCCCAGGCACGGTAGCGGTGAGCGCGCGCCGGGTCGCTGACGGCGGCAGGCGTCACTTCGGCGATTACTGCCTGCTGGCGATAGTCGCGGATGCGCGCTGCGGCGGGGTCCTCGCTGGTCGCGCCCGTCCCGGGCGGCGCGCCTTCGGCGTGCACGACGAGTTTCGCGGCGATCGTCTGGCGCAGGCCGGCGACGAGGGCCGTGACGGTGACGCTGTCGCTGCCGCTCGCGATTGCCTCCACTTCTCCTTGCACGATCGTCTGCCGCTCGGCGAGGCGGCGATCGAGGCCGCCGACCAGGTCGCGATAGCGAACGACGTAGCCGAGCGCGGCAATTTCGTAATCGCTCGCGCGCATCAGCGTGCGCCCGAAACCGCCGCGTTGCGAGACGTGGATTTCGCAGATCGGCGTTGCCGCGCGCGCGTCCCACGCGCCCAGCTTTTCGAGGAGTTGCCGGCTGCCGTGCGCAATCGCCAGCGCGCGCGGATCCTTTGCCCAGGCGCCGCGCGCCGCGCGGTCGATAACGATGACCTTGTGCTCGCTGCCGCCAAGCGCGAGCGCCAGCGTCATGCCGACGGGGCCGCCGCCGATGATGAGAACATCGCAGGACAGCGCCGCGTTCGTCCCTGCTTCAGCCACCGCGCATCGTCTCTTCGATTGCGGCGATCGTCCGCGGCGCGCCCGTGTAGACTTCGCAGCCCTCGCTCGTCACGAAGACGTCGTCCTCGATGCGGATGCCGATGCCCTGCAGCGCGTGCGGAATATCGTCGGCCGGCGCGATGTAAAGGCCCGGCTCGACGGTGAGCGCCATTCCCGGCTCGAGCTGGCGCCAGTCGCCGCCCGTCTTGTAGGCGCCGGCGTCGTGCACGTCGAGGCCGAGCCAGTGGCCGGTGCGGTGCATGTAGAAGCGCTTGTAGGCTTCGCTCGCGATGATGCCCTCGACGCTGCCGGCAAGGAGCTTCAAGTCGATCATTCCCTGCACGAGGACGGCGAGCGCCGCGTCGTGATAAGCGATGAAAGGCGCGCCGGGCTTGACCGCGCTGATCGCGGCCGCCTGCGCGGCGAGGACGATCTCGTAAGCGTCGCGCTGCGCGCCGCTGAAGCGGCCGCCCACCGGAAAAGTGCGGGTGATGTCGGAAGCATAGCCTGCAAGCTCGCATCCGGCATCGATCAGCACGAGATCGTTTTTGCCGAGGTACTGGCGGTTGTCGATGTAATGCAGAACGCAGGCGTTGGCACCGCCGGCGACGATCGGCGAATACGCGTGGCCGTCGGCGCCGCTCCGGCGAAATTCGTAGGCAAGCTCGGCTTCGAGTTCGTACTCGGCGATTCCCGGGCGACAGGCTTGCATCGCGCGCGCATGGCCACGCGCCGCGATCGCCGCGGCGCTCCGCATGATCGCCATTTCATCGTCATCCTTGACGAGGCGCATGGCCTCGAGCGGGACGCGCACGTCGCAGATCGCCGCCGGCGCCTCCTTGCCCGAACGCACTTGCGCGCGCACCGCGCCGAGCGCCTCGACGATCTTGTCGTCGCGCTCGCGGTCGGCGCCGAGCGCGTACCAGAGCGCACCGCCGCTGCGTTCGGCGATGAGGTCGGGCAGCTTTTTCTCGAACTCTTCGATGGGCCAGGCTTCGTCGAAGCCGAAAGCTTCGCGCGCGGCGGCCGGGCCGTAGCGCTTGCCGTCCCAGACTTCGCGCAATTCGTCCTTGGCGCGGCAGAAGAGGATGGCCCTGGGGGCGCTGCCGCCGACGAGGACGATCACGGCTTCGGGTTCGGGGAAGCCCGAGAGGTACCAGAAATCGCTGTCGTAGCGGTAGGGGTAATGCGAGTCGCGGCTGCGCAAGCGTTCGCGCGCCGTCGCAATGATCGCGATACCGTCGCCAATGTGCGCGAGGAGGGCGTTGCGACGCCTGGCGTAGGCTGCATCGATCATGAGAGCTTTCCGAGTTGGCGATCGAGCGCGGCGAGGCGCTCCGGTGTCCCTACGTCGACCCAGCGGCCGCGGTGACGTTCCCCGCTGATCTCGCGGCGGGCGATCGCGGCATCGAGCAGCGGTCGCAGCCGTAAGACCGATCCGCGCTCGACGCCGGCGAAAAAGCGCGGCGAGAAAACGCCGGTGCCGGCGTAGGTCAGCGTCGGGCCGACGCCTTCGCTCGCGCTGCGCACGGTATCTGCGTCGAGACAGAAATCGCCGCCGGCGTGCTCGCGCGGATTGTCCACGAGTACCAGGTGCGCGAGCTGAGCGCTGCGAGCGCCGGGCGCAGCAGTGCTGGCGACGGCCGCGAGCCGTGCGCGGGCAAAATCCCAGTCGCACCAGACATCGCCGTTGACGACGAGAAAAGGCTCGTCGCCGAGCAGCGGCAGGGCCTGGGCGATGCCGCCGGCGGTTTCGAGAGCGCCCGGCGG
>CAZALA010000158.1:0-8324 GCA_964485725.1 uncultured Propionivibrio sp.
CCATGATGCGCGCGAGCAGCGCCTGGTCGAGGCTGCCCCAGTTCACGCCGATGCGCACCGGCTTGTCGTATTTGCAGGCGATCTCGATCATTTGCGCAAACTGCTCGTCACGCTTCCTGCCGTGCCCGACGTTGCCCGGATTGATGCGGTACTTGGCAAGGAGCTGTGCGCACTCGGGATAGTCGGCGAGCAGCCGATGCCCGTTGTAATGAAAGTCGCCGATCAGCGGCACGGCGACGTCCATGCGCGCGAGCTGTTCGCAGATGCGCGGCACGGCGGCGGCAGCTTCAGGCGTATTGACCGTGATGCGCACGAGTTCGGAGCCGGCGCGCGCAAGTTCCGCGCACTGGATCGCGGTCTTCAGCGCGTCGGCGGTGTCGGTATTGGTCATCGACTGCACGACGATCGCCGCGCCGCCGCCGACCGTGACGCCGCCGACCTTCACCGCTCGCGTCAGCCGCCGCTTCGCGCCTTGCGGCGCCGTCGCGTCGCTCAAATCATTCAAATCGTTCAAGTCGTTCACTCTTGCCCTGGCTTCCGATGCGCTCACTCAACCGTGACGCGCGCAACTTCGTCTCTGCTGCGTCTGGAAAGGTCGACGGGTTTGCCGTTGTAGGACAGGGAGACCTGCGCGGCGTTGCCGATCACGAGCGTAAAGGGCGGTTTGCCTTCGATCTCGCGCTGCGTCCCGGCCTGACAAAGCTGCGAGAAAATGATCTGGCCGCTGCGGTCGCGCACCTCGACCCACGAAGGCTGACGGAAACTGAACTTGAGCGCATGGCCGGCGGCCGGCGAGGTCGCGTTCGCTGGCGGGGGTGTCGCGCCGGGCGTCAGCGGCGCCGGCGCCGGCGAAGCGCTGGGCAGACCCGGCGCGCCTGGCGTGCCAGAAGGCCGGTCGAGCGCCGGCGGGGCGACGCCGGGGGCAGTGCCCGGGCTCGCTTCCGCGCTCGTCGGCGGCGGATTTCCCGGCGCGTTGTCGGGCGCCGCGAGCGGCATCGTCAGCGTCGGCTCGCCAGCAGCCCTGGGCGCGGCCGGCGGCGTGACGGCGTCCTGCTCGCTATTCGTTGCGATCGTCGACAAGGAAGCCTTGAGCGCCTGCCAACCCGTGCGCACGAGATCCTGCGGAATGAAGAAGTAGGCGATGAGCGCCAGCGCGAGCACGCCGACGCCCGCAAAAACGCGCAGGTAATCACGGCGCAGGAGATCGCGCTCGACCGGAACGCGCACCTTGGTGCCGCTCGAGATGCGCAATTCCGGCGAAGCCGGCATCGCGGCAGCGTCAAGCGCCGCCATCAGGGCATCGGCGTCAAGATGCAGCGCGCGCGCATAGTTGCGCACGAAACCGCGGATAATCGTCTTGGGCAGCCCTTTCCAGTCGTCGAGCTCGAGCGCTTCGACCTGGCTCGGGCTGAGCTTGAGCATCTTGGCGACATCGACGACGGTCAGTCCCCGCCCCTCGCGCGCCGCGCGCAATTGCTCGCCGACCGAAAGCAGCGCCGGCGACAGGCTCTCGATGAAGGCGGCGCCCGGCGTATCCGGCGTCTGTGGGGTGGTCTCGTCGCTCGCGCCCGTCTCGAGCGGCGAGAGGCGCAGCCCGGTCAAGGGCGGCGGCGTCCTTGCCGTCATTCGAAATTCCCCTTGAGCAGTTCCTGATACTGCGGCGAGTCCGGAAACTTCCGCCGCAACTGCGCGGCAAAGCTGCTTTCGGCGTTCTGATTGCCGAGGCGCCGCTCGACGCGCAGGAAGAGCCAGAGCGCTTCGGCGTCCGAGTCGGTGGCGCGCACGACTTTCTCGAGATGCAGCTTGGCGGCATCGTAGTTGCCGCGCAAATACGCGATCTGCGCAAGCTGCAGCAAGGCGCGCGGATTCTCCGGCGACAGGCGCAGACTGCGGCGAACGTATTCTTCGCCGGCGGTGATATCGCCGAGCTTGACGTAGCACGCACCGGCATTCAGGAAGGCCACTTCCGGCGTCTGATACAGGCTGTTCTTGAAAGCTCTCTCGAAGTAGGCGATCGACGCTTTCGGCTTGCCGGTCTCGCACAGGAACCAGCCGTAGTTATTGGCGATGTCCGGGTCCTTTTCGTCGAGGTCGAGCGCCTTGCGAAAATCCTTGTCGGCCGATTCCCATTCCTTGATGTGGAAGAGCACGAGGCCGCGCGTACTGTAGGCCGGCGCGTAATTGGGGTTGATCGAGATCGCGATCGTCAGCTCCTCGAGCGCGACGATCAGATTGCCCGACTGGAAATACAGCGATCCGAGTTCGGTATGCGCCTTGGCGCGCGTATGCACGTCCTTCGGCGTCGAGGTCGCCGGTTCATCGGGAAGCGGCATCGACTTCTGCGCCCAGGCCGGTGCGGCCGCAAGCAGCGTCAAAGCGCCCAGAATTGCGAACCAAGCACGCATGGCTCTCATCTTATCCCGCCCTCATGCAAAGTGATCGTCCGGCGCGCCGTCCGGCGCGTCCTGTCCTGTACCTGGCCTGCCAGCTGGCCGCAAGCTGCGGCAATATCGTCGCCCCGCGTCTTGCGCGTGGTGGTGACGACGCCGGCAGCCATCAGTATCTCAGCAAAACGCCTGATGCGGTGCGCCGGCGAACGCCGGTACGGCGAGCCCGGGAAGGGATTGAAGGGAATCAGGTTGAACTTGCACGGCACGCCGCGCGTCGTCGCGAGAAGTTCGCGCGCACAGTCGTCGGAGTCGTTCACACCGTCGAGCATCACGTATTCGAAAGTCACGAAATCGCGCGGCGCTTTTTCGAGGTAGCGCAGGCAGGCGGCCATCAGCGAGCTCAACGGGTATTTGCGGTTGATCGGCACGAGCTCGTCGCGCAGCGCATCGTTCGGCGCGTGCAGCGAGACCGCGAGCGCCACCGGACACTCGTCGCGCAAGCGATCGATCATCGGCACGAGGCCCGAAGTGGAGACCGTGACGCGGCGGCGCGACAGGCCGTAAGCGTTGTCGTCGAGCATGAGCCGCAAGGCGACGACGGTGTTTTCGAAGTTGGCGAGCGGCTCCCCCATCCCCATCAGGACGACGTTGCTGACGATGCGCTCGCCGGCCGCATTGTCGTCCTGCGCGCCCGGCGCCCCGAGCGTTCTGTTGACCTGCCAGAGCTGGCCGATGATTTCGGCGACCGTGAGGTTGCGGTTGAATCCCTGCTTGCCGGTCGAGCAGAAGGAACAGTCGAGCGCGCAACCGGCCTGCGTCGACACGCACAGCGTGCCGCGGTCGTCCTCGGGAATGAAGACGGTCTCGACGGCGTTGCCGCCGCCAACATCGAACAGGAACTTGCGCGTGCCATCGTCCGAGAGCCGGTCCGAGACGACCGCGGGCGCGCTGATCGCAGCGATGCCTTCGAGCTTCTGCCGCAAGCTCTTGGCGATGTCGGTCATCTGCCCGAAATCGCTGGCGCCAAAGCGATGCAGCCAGCGCAGCACTTGCCTGGCGCGAAACGGTTTCTCGCCGTGTTCGGCGAAGAAGGCGGCAAGACCCGCGGCGTCAAGATCGAGGAGATTTACGGTCATACGGCATAGATGATGGGACAGTGGCTGCCCCTGTCAGCGGCCCGCGTAGATATTCATCTGCGGGAAAAAGAAGGCGATTTCGACCTTGGCGCTTTCGACGCTGTCCGAGCCGTGCACCGCGTTGGCATCGATCGAGCTCGCAAAGTCGGCGCGGATCGTTCCCGGCTCGGCTTTTTTCGGGTCGGTCGCGCCCATGAGTTCGCGGTTCTTGGCGATCGCGTTCTCGCCTTCGAGCGCCTGGATCATCACCGGTCCCGAAGTCATGAAGCTCACGAGCTCGCCGTAGAACGGGCGCGCCTTATGCACGGCGTAGAACTCGCCGGCTTGCTGCGCCGACAGCCAGGTCATTTTCGCGGCAATGATCTTAAGACCATTGCTTTCGAAGCGCGAGTAGATCTTGCCGATGACGTTCTTCGCGGTCGCGTCGGGCTTGATGATGGAAAGCGTCTGTTCGATGGCCATGAAAGCATTCCTCCGTCGTGGGCAAATCGTGGATACTCGTCGATAAATGAGTTGAATCAATCCTTAGCCCGCCATTGTACCAACACTCGCGCGGACGTGCCGGGATTGCAGCCGTCAGCAGCCGGCGAACTGGCGCAGGCAGCACTGCCGGCCGCCCGGAAAGCCCGGCTTGCGGAGGCCTCAAGCCGCAGGTACCATGCTGCAAGGGCTCCGGGCTCATCTCAGCTTCCACGCTTCCCCAGTTTCAGCTTGCGTTGGCGCCCCGCCCGGGGTGGCTGGCGCGAACTTATTGAAAATCGGACGATGCTCGATCAGCCTTTGCCAGACCTCGACGCCTGGGTCATTTTCTTCAGCAATCAGGAATTGCCGATCCTGCGGCAGACCGCGCGCCGCCTCGATGAGGCGCGCGCGAATATCGACAGCGTCAGCGGCCGCGACATCGCCGCCATCGTCCTCCAGGATCCGCTCATGGCGATCCGCGTCCTTGCCTATATCCAGCCTTTCCGCGGCAAGCACCTGCACTCGGACATCACGACCATCGGCAACGCCGTGATGATGCTGGGCGTCGAACCTTTCTTTGCGAAAATGGGTTCGCCGGTCACGATCGAAACCGTCCTGCCGGGCGAAGCGCAGGCGCTGCTCGGCGTGCTTCAGCTCATTCGCCGCGTCCAGCGCGCCGCGCACTACGCGCGCGACTGGGCGATCTACCGCCACGACCTCAACGTCGAGGAAGTCACGCTCGCGGCGCTCCTGCACGACCTTGGCGAGATCCTGCTCTGGTGTTTCGCGCCGCGGCTGGCGCTCGAGATCCGCAGCCGCCAGCAGGCCGACCCGAGCTTGCGCAGCGCGGCGGCGCAGGAAGCCGTGCTCGGCATTCGCCTCTTCGACCTGCAGCACGCCCTGTGCAGCGCCTGGCAACTGCCGCCGCTGCTCAACGCGCTGATGGACGACGCCAACGCGCACCTGCCGCGCGTCCAGAACGTGAGCCTCGCGGTCAATCTCGCCCGCCATTCGACGAGCGGCTGGGACAACGCGGCGCTTCCCGACGACCTCGCGGCGATTGAAAAACTGCTGCACGTCAGCCGCGCGTCGCTGCTCCAGCGGCTCGATATCCCGGGCGATTTCCTGCCGCTTTATCGCGAGCCGCCGCCCGCCGACAGCGCCGGCGAAGCGCCGCCCGCTTAAACTGCCGGTCGCAGCCTGCGAGGCCGCCGCCCGCCGCGCCGAAGCCATGGACCCGCGCCTGTTCTCAAGCGACTACCTGGTGGCGAGAGACCGTTTCCGGGCTGCGGCGATCGGGCTCGGATGCGAGCTTGAGGCGCATTCGATCGGCGAGCGGGGCCCCGATGGCGATGAGCTTTGCATCGACGTCGCCACCTACTGCGGCGGCAGCGACGCGCGCACGCTATTGGTCTCAAGCGGCCTCCACGGCGTCGAGGGATTTTTCGGGTCGGCGCTGCAACTCGGCCTGCTCGAGGAATGGCAGAACGCGTCGCGGCGGCCGCCGCTGCGCTGCGTTTTCGTGCACGCGCTCAATCCCTACGGCTTCGCCTGGCGGCGGCGCGTCAATGAAGAGAACGTCGACCTCAATCGCAATCTCCTGCTCAACGGAGAGGCTTTTGCGGGCACCCCCGAAGGCTATTTCCGCCTCGACCCTCTGCTCAACCCGCGCAGCTCGCCGGCACGCTGGGAAGCCGTCGGCGTCCGGCTGCTCTGGGCGGCCGCCCGCCATGGCCTCGCCGCCGTCCAGCATGCGATCGCCGCCGGACAATACGATTTCCCGCAGGGGCTCTTCTACGGCGGCCGCGAACCGTCGCGAACGAGCCGGATTCTCGAAGCGAATTTCGCGCGCTGGCTCGGTCGTGCCGAGCGGGTCTTCCACCTCGACCTGCATACGGGCCTCGGCGCCTGGGCGAGCTGCAAGCTTCTCCTCGATCAGCGCCTGAGTGCGGCGCAGCGGCTGTGGCTGACCCGGCATTTTGGCGCCGAAAGCGTCGAGACGCCGGAGACGCGCAAAGTCGCTTACGCGACGCGCGGCAATTTCCTGCGTTGGGGGCTTGCGCACGCCGGGGCGCGCGATTATCTTGCCGCGGTCGCCGAATTCGGCACTTACGAAGCGCCGCGCGTTCTTGCCGCGCTGCGCGCCGAGAATCGCGGCCATCATTGGCTTTCGCCCGGCGAGCCGGCGTTCAAGGCGGCCAAGGAGGCGCTCGCCGAAGTCTTCTGCCCGCGCTCGCACGCCTGGCGAATGCGCGTCCTCGAAGGCGGACAACGCCTGATCGCACAGGCGACCGAAGGCTTGCTGGCCGACCGGCAATAGCGAGGCGGTTCCGGTGCGGCCTTTTTACGAAGAACGAACCAGCAAGGGCATCGCGCCGTCAGCCTTATTCGAGCGCCTGCCAGCGCTCGAGAAGGGCCATCAGCTCATCGTCGATGGCGGTAAGGCGCTGCGCGAGGGCTTGCGCGCTCGCCGCCTCGTTTGAGGGCTGCTGGTAGAACGCCGGATCCTGCAGTTTCTCGCCGATCGCTTTCTGCTCGGCTTCGAGCGCCGCGATGCGCTCGGGGAGTTCGGCAAGCTCCTTCGCCTCCTTGTAGGAGAGCTTGCGTTTGCCGTCCGCCGGAGCCTTCGGCGGTGGCGCGCTGCCGGCAAGCGCGGCCTGCCTTGCCGCCGGCGCAGCCGGCCGGACATCGGACTCGCCGCCAAACTGGCGCTGATAATCGGCCCAATCCTGGTAACCGCCCGCGTACTCGCGCCAGCGGCCGTCGCCCTCGAAAGCGATCGTCTGGGTCACGACGTTGTCGAGGAAAGTGCGGTCGTGACTGACGAGAAAAAGCGTTCCCGTGAAGTCCTGCAGGAGCTGCTCGAGGAGTTCGAGCGTCTCGATGTCAAGGTCGTTGGTCGGCTCGTCGAGGACGAGCACGTTGGCCGGCCGCGCGAACAGCCGCGCCAGCAGCAGGCGGTTGCGTTCGCCACCCGAAAGCGATTTTACCGGCGAGCGCGCGCGCTGCGGCGCAAAGAGAAAATCGCCGAGGTAGCCGATGACGTGTTTCTTTTCATTGCCGATCTCGATGAAGTCCGATCCGGGCGAAATCACATCGACGAGCGCCGCTTCCTCGTCGAGTGCGGTGCGAAACTGGTCGAAGTAGGCAACCTCGAGCTTGCTGCCGCGGCGAACGCTGCCGGCGTCGGGCTTGAGTTCGCCGAGGATGAGCCGCAACAGCGTCGTCTTGCCGGCGCCGTTGGGGCCGATCAGGCCGATCTTGTCGCCGCGCTGCAGGCGGCAGGAAAAATCGCGCACGACGGCTTTGTCGCCGAAAGCCTTGCTGACGTGCTCGAGCTCGGCGACGAGCTTGCCGCTCTTATCGCCCGCATCGAGCGCAAGCTCGACCTTGCCCTGGCGCTCGCGCCGCGCCGAACGCTCGCGCCGCAGCTGCTCGAGGCGCAGGACGCGACCTTCGTTGCGCGTGCGCCGCGCTTCGACGCCCTTCCTGATCCACACTTCCTCCTGCGCGAGAAACTTGTCGAACTTGGCGTTCTGGATCGCTTCGTCGTGCAGGATCGATTCCTTTTTCGCCTGGTAAGCGGCGAAATTGCCGGGACACGAGAGCAGCCTGCCACGGTCGAGCTCGACGATGCGCGTCGACACGCGATCGAGAAAGCGCCGGTCGTGCGTCACGAAAACCATGGCCACGCGCGAGGCGATGAGAAAGTCTTCGAGCCATTCGATGGCGCCGATGTCAAGGTGGTTGGTCGGCTCGTCGAGGAGCAGGATGTCGGGCGAGATCGCGAGCGCCTGCGCCAGCGCGAGCCGCTTCTTCTGCCCGCCCGAGAGGGCGCCGACGAGCGCGTCCGGATCGAGCGAGAAGCGCTGGATGACGCGCTCGGCCTGCGCCTCGAAAGACCAGGCGTGCAGCGCTTCCAGCCTCACCTGCAAGTCGTGCAGGCCTTGCAGCAGGCTTTCCTGATCGGCGCCCGCCTCGGCCATCGCGTGCGACAGCGCGTGGTAGTCGGCAAGCAGCTGCGAGACTTCGCCCATGCCGGCGACGACCGCGGCAAACACCGACAGCGTCGCATCGAAAGGCGGCTCCTGTGGCACGTAGCCCAGGTGCAGCTCGGGCTGCCGCCAGAGCCTGCCGTCGTCGATCGTTCCCTGCCCGGCGAGCGCGCGCAGCAGGGAGGATTTGCCGCCGCCATTGCGCCCGCTCCGCGCCACGCCCTCCCCCGGGTCGAGCTGAACATCGGCGTGATCGAGAAGCGGCACGTTCCCGTAGGCGAGCGGGGCGTCGGGCGAGATCAGGTGCGGCAAGGAAAAAACGGACTTGCGCGGGAAATAAA
>CAZALA010000159.1:0-8238 GCA_964485725.1 uncultured Propionivibrio sp.
CTGCTCGCGGTGCAGGTCGGCATGGGCGAGAGCATCCTGATCCTCGCTTTCGTCGTCATCGTCATCGGCGGCATCGGCTCGATCCGCGGCGCGCTCGTCGGCAGCCTGCTCGTCGGCCTCGTCGATACGCTCGGTCGCGCCGCGCTGCCCTCCTTGCTGCGCACTTTCCTCTCCTCCGAAATCGCCTCGAACCTCGGGCCGGCGCTCGCCTCGATCCTGATCTACGTGCTGATGGCGGCGATTCTCGTCTGGCGGCCCGAAGGCCTGTTTCCGGCGCGCGCGTAGGCGATGGCTTTCTACCGAACTTCGACCCGGCGCCGCGTCGCAGCGGTGGCGATCTTCGCCGCACTCGTGGCCTTGCCCGCGCTCATGCAGGCGCTCGACCAGGGCTTCTACGTGAGCCTGGCGAGCCGCATGCTGATCTTCGCGCTCGTCGCGACGAGTCTTAACCTCGTCATCGGTTTCGGCGGCATGGTCTCCTTCGGCCACGCGGCCTTCTTCGGCGCGGGCGCTTACTGCGTCGCGCTGCTCGCCGCCAGCGGCGTCGTCTCGGCGGCGCTGGCGTGGCCGCTGGCGGCCGCGGTGTCGGCGCTGCTCGCGCTCGGCGTCGGGGCGCTCAGCCTGGGCACGCGCGGCGTCTACTTCATCATGCGGACGCTCGCTTTCTCGCAAATGGTTTTCTACCTCGTCGTTTCACTGAAGGCCACGGGCGGCGACGGCGGCATTTCGCTCAGCGGACGCTCGACTTTTCCCGGGCTCGACCTCAAGGACGACAGCACTTTCTATTTCGTCGTTCTTGCGCTGCTCTCGCTGACGCTCTTCGCGCTCGACCGCATCGCGCACTCGCGCTTTGGCCGAGTCATCCAGAGCATCCGCGAAAACGAGACGCGCATGGAGGCGCTTGGCTACCCGGTGTTCTCGTACAAGCTCGTCTGCTTCGTCATCGGCGGTGCCGTGGCCGGGCTTGCGGGCGCACTCCTGGTCAACCAGACCGGGCTCGCGAGCCCCAGCCTCCTGCACTGGATGCAATCGGGAACGCTGATGGTGATGATCGTCATCGGCGGCGTCGGCAGCGTTTTCGGCGGCGTCGTCGGTGCCGTCCTGCTGATGCTGTGCGAGGAGTTCTTCGTCGAGCTGTCGCCGCACTGGCAGATCGGCCTCGGCGTCGTCCTGCTCGCCGTCGTGCTGTGGGCGCCGCTTGGTATTGCCGGCCTTTTCGGCTGGGGGCGCGAGCGTGAATAGCGGCCTCCCCCTGCTCGAAGTGCGCGCGGTGAGCAAGCATTTCGGCGGCATTTACGCGCTGAACGAAGCGAGCCTTGCGGTTCGCGAAGGCGAAGTGCATGCGCTGATCGGCCCCAACGGCGCCGGCAAGACGACGCTGATTCACGCGCTCTCGGGCGCCCTGGCGACCGACGGCGGCACCATCCGCTTCGCCGGCGGCGAGCTCGCGCGCAAGAGCATGCACGAGCGCGTCGGCCTCGGTCTTGCGCGCTCGTATCAGATCACTAACGTCTTTTCGCGCCTCACCGTGCTCGACAACGTGACGATCGCCGTGCAGGGACGTGCGCGTGACTGGGGGTCGAGCTTCAGCTTCTGGAAACCGTTCGCGCTCGAATCGGCGATCATCGACGAGGCGCACGCGCTGCTCGCCGAAGTCGCGCTCGCCGGCTGCGCGCAACGCCGCGCCGCCGAACTCTCGCACGGCCAGCAGCGCAGCCTTGAAGTCGCCCTGGCGCTCGCGACCAAGCCCAAACTCGTCCTGCTCGACGAGCCGATGGCCGGCATGGGGCCGGACGAATCAGCGCGCATGGTCGAGCTGATCGAAGCGATCAAGCACCGCGTCACCATCCTTCTCGTCGAGCACGACATGGACGCTGTCTTTCGCCTTGCCGACCGCATCTCGGTGATGGTCGGCGGCCGCGTCATCGCCAGCGGCGAGCCCACCGCCATCCGCGCCGACGCCGAAGTCCGCCGGGCTTATCTCGGGGATGGAGTATGAGATTGGAAAACTCTTTCAACGCAGAGTGCGTAGAGGCGCGGAGATCGCAGAGAAGTTCTTCTTTGTTTTTCTCTGCGCCCTCTGCGCCTCTGCGAGCTCTGCGTTAAAAGCGGTTTACGGCGGTGAATGAGATGAGCCTTCTTGAAGTCGAAGCGATCGAAACGGCCTACGGCGCGAGCCAGGTGCTCTTTGGTGTGAGCTTTGCGATCGCCGAGGGCGAGGTGGCGACGCTGCTCGGTCGCAACGGCATGGGCAAGACGACGACGCTGCGCTCGATCTGCGGACTGACGCCGCCGCGTGCCGGGTCGATCCGTCTGGCTGGCGAGCGCATCGACGGCCTTGCCGCCGACCGCATCGGCAGGCTCGGCGTCGCGCTCGTTCCCGAAGGCCGGCAGATCTTTCCCAACCTCACGGTGCAGGAAAACCTCGTCGCTTTCGCGGCGAACCGGCATGGCGCGCGCGAGCCGTGGACGCTCGATCGCATCTACGCTTTCTTTCCGATTCTCGCCGAGCGTTCGGCCAACCTCGGCGGCCGTCTTTCGGGCGGCGAACAGCAGATGCTCGCGATCGGTCGCGCGCTGATGACGAACCCTCGGCTGCTCGTCCTCGACGAGGCGAGCGAGGGACTCGCGCCGCTCGTGCGCGAGGAGATCTGGCGGTGCCTCGATACGCTGCGCGAGAGCGGCCAAACCATCCTCGTCATCGACAAATACGTCGAACGCCTGATCGCGCTCGCCGACCGGCACACGATCCTCGAGCGCGGACAGGTCGTCTGGTCCGGCAGCTCAGCGGAACTTGCCGCCGACCATTCGGTGTGGCACCGCTATTTGGGGATTTGAGGCCAAGAGTCCACTGCGAACCAGATACAGGCAGTCGCACGGCGCAAGCTGCGGATGATCAACGCCGCCCACGGTTTAGCGCACACCCACCCTTGGGTGGACGTTGAGCCTTGTCCTGGTCCTTTGCCCCGGGGATTGCCCGCCGGCTAATCGGAGACCAGCGCCGAGAGCTCGCGCTCGAGCAGCGACGGGTCGCCGAGGTTGAGTTCGACGAGGCGGCGCAGGTGGGTGGCGCTGTCGAGGTCGATCGCAAGGCAGAGGAGCCCGGCGTCGCCGGCGCTCTGGTGCGCGACGCGGGTATCCATGCTGATTTCGTCGAAGCCCTCGTCCGCTTTCTTGCCAAGCTGGACGCAAAGCTTGCAGTCGGCGCCGATCTCGATCGTTTCGTTCATCGGCAGGCGCACCATCGCGCCCTTGAGCGAAAGGTCGATGATTCGCGCATCGCTCGTGCGCTCGGCGAAGACGAGCTTGGCAGGCGCGCGAAAAGCGATGCGCGAATACTGGCGTCGATCGACAGGCACAGGCACTTCGGACATGCGGGTCTCCCTCAGCGTTTACTTGCCGCGCTCGTTGCCCCAGAGCAGCTTGTGCAATTGTAGCTGAAAGCGCACCGGCAACCGGTCGGCAAGCACCCACTCGGCAAGCTCTCTCGAATCGAGCGAGCCCTGGACCGGCGAGAAGAGGATGGGGCAGCGGTCGGCAAGACCGCGTTCGGCGACCGCCGAACGCGCCCACTCGTAGTCGGCTCGGTCGGCGAGGACGAATTTGAGTTCGTCGTGGCGCGTCAGGGAGTCGATGTTGGCCCAGCGGTTCTTCGCTGCTTCACCCGAGCCTGGCGCTTTCAGATCGACGATGCGCGAGACGCGTGCGTCGACGCGCGAGACGTCGAGAGCGCCGGAGGTCTCGAGCGAAACGTCGTAACCCGCGTCGCAGAGGAGCGTCAGGAGGTCGTGACAGCGTTGCTGCGCGAGCGGCTCGCCGCCGGTGACGCAGACGTAGCGAGCGCCGTAGCTGGCGACCCGCTCGAGGATCGCGGCAAGCGTAACCGTCGTGCCGCCGGTGAAGGCGTACTCGCTGTCGCACCAGACGCAGCGCAGCGGACAGCCGGTGAGCCGGATGAACACCGTCGGCAGGCCGGCGCGCGAAGTCTCGCCTTGCAGGGAATGGAAGATCTCGCTGATTTTCAGCGAGGGCAAGCTCACCACCGCTTACTTCTTGAGGCGCTGCCGGGCTGTCGCCGACGCCGAGCTATCGGGGTATTTGGCGAGCACCGTTTCGAGCGTCGCTTTCGCGCCCCTGGCGTCGCCGAGTTCCTGCTGGCAGGTGGCGATGTTGATCAGCGAGTCGGGCGCTTTCGGATGCGTCGGCCAGGTGTTGACGACGACGCGGTGGGCGTCGATCGCCTTCTTGCAGTCGCGCAAGGCGTAATCGGCGTTGCCGAGCCAGTACTGTGCGTTCGGCGCGAGCGAGCTATCGGGATAGTTCTTGACGAAAGCTTCGAAGGCGCTTGCCGCTTCCCTGATCTTGTTGGCCTTGAAGTAATTGAGCGCGGTCTCGTAGTCGCGCGCTTCCATTGCCGGATCGACCACCGGCTTTTTCGCCTCGGCCGACTGCGGCTCGGGCGGCTTCGCTTCGGCGACCGGCATCGTTTCGAGCTTGCGCAGCCGGCCGTCGAGATCGATATAGAAATCCTGCTGGCGCTTCTTCGCCGATTCGAGCTCGTAGTTGAGCGTCTCGGTCTGGCCGCGCAAGCGCGCGTTCTCTTCGCGCAGCGCCTGGATCTGGTTGCTGAACTCGAATTGCGCCTTGGTCAGCGTGTCGATGCGCTCCTTGGTCTGGATCGAGAGGTCCTTGATCTGCCGGCGCGCTTCGTCGTCGTCGAACAGCGCCGCGTGCGCCGAATGCGCGAACAGGCCGGCGGCGACGAGGCAAAGTGACAGCGGTGAAAGGGGTGAGCGCGGCAGGCGCACAGACTTCTCGCTCGTTCGCTTCGCCATTTCAGCCATATCAGAATTCGCCGGTATAGAGCATGTCGCCGCGGCGGTTCTCGGCCCAGGCGGCTTCGTTCTGGCCTTCGTTCTTCGGCTTCTCTTCGCCGAGGCTCACCGATTCGACCTGATCTTCACGCGCACCGAGCAGGGTCAGCATCTTCTTGAGCGCGTCGGCACGCTTCTGCCCGAGCGCGAGATTGTATTCGCGGCTGCCACGGTCGTCGGTGTTGCCCTGGACCAGCATCCTGAACTGGCGGTTCTCGGCGAGGAAGCGCGCGTGCGCGGTCACGAGATCCTTGTATTCGGGCTTGATGTCGTAGCGGTCATAGTCAAAGTAGACGCTGCGCTTGGAAAGAATGCTCTTCGGATCGGTCAGGATCGCCGGCAGGCCTTTGCCTTCGAGCGGCGTCGCGGTGACCGTCGAAACGTTGCCGCTGCTGGTGCCGCCATCGCGGGATTCGACCGGCGCGCCGCTCTGCTCGGGTGCATCCGGCGTCGAACTGCAAGCGGCGAGCAAAAGCGCTAGAACGATGGGAACGATGAGGCGTTTCATGGTGTATCTCTCCAGAATAAAGTTTGCATTCGGTCGAACCGATTCCCTGATCCCTGACTTATCGCGCGAAAGGACCCCACGCCGGCTCGCGCACATCGCCGGCGGAAATCGAAAGCCGCTGCTTGACGCGGCCATCTACGGAGACGGCTGAAAGCACGCCGCGGCCGCCGGTTTCGGTCGCAATCAGGATCATGCGGCCGTTGGGGGCGAAGGTCGGCGATTCGTCGCGGTTCGAGTCGGTGAGGATCTGTACCTGCCGGCTCGCCAGATCCATCACCGCGAGCCGGAAAGCGCCATCGCGCCGGCTGATGAAAGCCATCAGCTTGCCGTCGGGCGAAATACGCGGCGAGACGTTGTAGTTGCCGTCGAACGTGACGCGCTGCGAGTCGCCGCCGCCGACGCCTTGCCGGTAAATCTGCGGGCTGCCGCCACGGTCGGAGGTGAAATAGATCGACTGCCCGTCGGGCGAGAAGAAAGGCTCGGTGCTGATGCCGGCGACGCTCGTCAGGCGCTGCACGCCCGAGCCGTCGGCGTTGACCGTGAAGATTTGCGAGCCGCCGTCCTTCGAGAGCACGACGGCGAGCTTGCGCCCGTCGGGCGACCACGCCGGCGCCGAATTCGAGCCCTTGAAGTTGGCGACGACGATGCGCTGGCCGCTCGCGAGCGAATGCACATAGACGACGGGCTTCTTGTTCTCGAAAGAGACATAGGCAACGCGCGTGCCGTCGGGCGACCAGCTCGGCGAAATGATCGGTTCGCGCGAGCGCAGCGCCGCTTGCGCGTTCTGCCCGTCAGCGTCGGCGATGTGGAGCTCGTAGCGATTGCTGCCGCTCTTCACGACGTAGGCGATGCGCGTTGAAAAAACGCCGGGCTCGCCGATCAGCTTCTCGTAAATGACGTCGGCGATGCGGTGGCCGGCGGCGCGCAGCATCGGCGTCGACGTGACGAAGGCGGTGCCGGCAAGCGCGCTCTGCTTGTTCACGTCATAGAGCCGGAAGCGGGCTTCCTGACGGCCGTCGCCGCTCGAGCCAATGCTGCCGGCGGTGAGGGCGTCGGCGCCGCGATTCTTCCAGTCGGCGAAATTGGGCGAAGAGGCTTCGGTGAGCGCGGCGCCGGAAGCGTCGACGAGCCTGAAAAGTCCGCTGTGGTCGAGGTCGTTGCGGATGACCGAGGTGAGTGCGCGCGAGAGTCCCGCTTCGCCGCCGAAATCGGCGATCGCGAGCGGGATGCGATTGGCGCCGGCACCCGTCATCTCGATCGTCAGTTCAGCGCGGACGGGAATCTGCACGAGAGCCAGCGCGCAAAAAACAATCAGGCTCAGGCCGCGCGATTTGAGCGAGGGTCGAGGCATGGGGCGCAGACGTCGATGGAAAGAATGGGCGATTATATCCTCTTGGGCTGAGAAGCGAATGTAACGAATCGTAATCCGCGCCATCCGGCGCAGCGACTCGTCCAGTGCTCACTTCTCGAAGGGCGAGTACTTGAGTTCGAGAACACGTTGAAAAAGGCTCGCCTGTTCGGGCTTGGGCAGCGGCGAGGATTTGAGAATCGCGCGTTCGATCGCTTCATCGAGCTGCTTGTTGCCGCTTGACTTGCGCAGCTTGACGTCGATGATCTCGCCCGATGGCAATTGCGTGATGCCGAAAACGGCTTCCGGGTTGCCCTGAATCGACGGCGGCAGGACGATGTTGCCGCGAATCTTGCCGGTAATCCTGGCGATGTAATCGGCAAGCCCGCGCGCGTTCGCCGAAGCCGCCTGCTCGGCCTGCAGCTGCGCGCGCAGGCTCGCTTCGCTGGCGGCGCGGGCGCGCTGTTCCTCGGCGAGCTTGATCTGGTCGACGCGCTTCAGGTCGCTGGCAAGTTCCTTGGAAAAATCGGGTTCGACGCGCTTGGGCGCCTCGACCTTTTTCGGTTCGGGCTTTTTCGGCTCGGGCTTGGGTTCGGGTTTCTTCGGCTCCGGCTTTGGTTCCGGTTTCTTCGGCTCGGGTTTCTTTTCCTTGATCGCGATGTCGGGCTTGACCGGTTTGGGCGGCTCGGCCTTGGGCTCGGGCTTCGGTTCCGGCTTCGGCTCGGGTTTGGGCTCCGGCTTCACTTCCTTCACTTCGGGCGCCGGCTCGGGGCGCACCGCCGGCGCCGGCGGCAGCGAGCGCCAGACTTCGACCTGGATCGCGGCGGGCGCCTGGCTTTTCCACTGCACGCCAAAAAACAGCGCGCCCAGGAGCAGCAGGTGAACGAGCGCCGAGAGGACGAGCGAGAGCGTGTTCGACTGCTCGGTTTCGGGTGCGGGTGCGACAGCGCTTTTCATCGAAAGAGGCGAGCTCGCTTCACTTGCCGGTCGGTTGCACGAGCAGGCCGACGCGCTTGACCTGCTGGCGCTGCAGTTCGTCCATGACGCCGAGTACCGCTTCGTATTTGACGCTCTTGTCGCCGACGATGAGCACGGCCTGCTCGGCGTTCTTGCGCTGCGCATCGACGATGGCGCGCGCAAGCTCGCTGCGCGTGACCGGACGCTCGGGCCGGCCGGGTATCGTCAGCGACAGCGATTCGTCGGCGCGGATGTTCACCTGCAGCGCTTCGGCCGGTGCTTGCGCGGCTTTGCCGACCGAAGGCACGTCGATGCTCGCGGTGGTCATCATCGGCGCGGTGACCATGAAGATGACGAGCAGGACGAGCATGACGTCGATGTAGGGAACGACGTTGATTTCGTTTTTCTGGCGGCGTGCACGCATAAATTCAGTGAGGAGTAAGGAGTGAGGAGTGAGGAGGAAGAGCGGTGGCGTGGGGAGATGGGTTTACTCCTCACTCCTCACTCATCACTCTTCACTATCTTTCAACGTACTTGCCGTTGAAGAATGT
>CAZALA010000160.1:0-8196 GCA_964485725.1 uncultured Propionivibrio sp.
TGGCGCTACGACTGGCAGCCCGAAGCGGGCACGCCCGAAGCCCGCCTGTACGAGCTGCTCGTGCCCCGCGACTGGGCGTAAGACGCTTGCCAAACCCTTGCGCAAGCTTTGCCAGGCGTCATCGCGGGTCAGGCTTTGCCGCTCATCCGGAACGCCGCTTGTGAAAGGCTGTCGGAGTGGACGGTTTGAGTTTATATTCAGCACCAGAACCCTACGAACAATCGCCTGCGTTTGAATCACCTTCTTGCCCTTGCGGCGGAGGAGTACCTTCAATGAGCTACGAATTGGCGTGGGAACCGCGAGGCGTCGTCAAGCGCTTCGCAGGCAACGTCAGCGGCAAGGAATTCGAGCAGGCGGCCTCGGCGGTCGGCGGCGACGGCCGCTTCGACGACCTGCGCTTCATCATCGTCGATTTTCTCGGCGTCGCCGCGTTTTCGATCTCGCGCGACAGCCTCGACTACGTCGCCGCGATCGAAAACGCCGCCGCCATGAGCAACCCCAAGATCAGCGTCGCAGTCCTCGCAACCGCCCCCGAGGCCCTTCGCATCGCGGCGCAATACTGCAATTCGCCGGGCAAGCTCTATCCGGCGCAGCGCTTTGCGAGCGAGCCGGAAGCGCGCGAGTGGCTCGCCGAAGCGAGCCTGACGAGCAGTTGCGTGCTGCCCCAGCACTGGCTGCACTGGGACCAGGAATAGACCGGCCCGCTCACGCGGCCTGCTCGGCCGCCGCCCGGTAGTGCGGCAGCGCGGCGTCGGCGCGGTCGGTGTGTTCGAATAGCCGGGCAAGCTCGAGCCGTACTTCGCGGCGGTCTTCGAGCGAGAGCGAAGCTTCAAGATAGGACTGCGCTTTCCCCCACAGGCGCTGCGCGACGCACAGGCGCCCGAGCGCGAGCAAGAGCTCGGGATCGTCGCGATGCGCGGGTAGCCAGCCATCGGCGCGCGCGATGCTCGCGGCAAGATCACCGCCGCGCGCGAGGCCATAGAGGCGGATCAGGGCGCTGTCCCATTCGCGCTCGAGCTCGCCCTCGATTGCGGCACGCGCCTCGTCGTGCGCGTCAAGTTCAATGAGCGCCTGCGCGTAGGCGCGCGCGATGCGCGAACTGCTCTCGCGCGCCGGCATCGCCTTGCGGTAGGTCTCGAGGCGGGGGCGATCGAGGCGATGCGCAGCGATGTTGCGCTGGTGCGCCTCGAGCTTGATTTCACGGGCGAGTTCGGGGGCGAGCGCGCTGCGTTTTTCGAGCAGGCGAGCGATGCGCAGGACCTCGTCCCAGTTGCCGCGGCCCTGCTGCGCACGCAGTTCCAGGCGCAAGGCCGCGATATGCCGGCCGGAAATTTCGTGCAGGCGCTTTAGCACGACAATGGCCTCGTCGTACTCGCGCAGCTCGATGTGCATTTCGGCCTCGAGCATCAGGCAGGCGACCTGCATTCTGGCGTCGTTTTGCCTTGCCCGCGCAAGAAATTCCCTGAATTTCGCAGGTTCGCGCAGGCGCTGCGCCGAACGCGCCGCGAGCAGCGCCGCGAGCGCCGGCGCGTAGCCTGCGCTGTAGGCTTCTTCGGCCTTTTTCATCGCCTGACTGAAGCGGCCCTCGAAGAGCAGGCGGGCTGCGTCGTAAAAAGTTTCGATGGTGCGATCGCGTTGCCGGCGTTCACGGAAAGCGCGCACGCGCCGCGGCAGCGATCGCGTCAGCGTGACGACGCGCAGGAGCGCGTAACCTGCGAAGAAACCGGCGAGCAGGACCACGATCGCGAGGCTTAAGGACAGCTCGGCACGATACGGCGGCGCCACGAGAAGGACGTAACCGTCGTTGTAGTTGAGCATCAGCGAGGCGCCGACGGCGAGCGCGAAGAGCGCGAGCAGCCAGAGCAGCGTTCTCATTTGCGTTCACCGCCGAGCTTGAAATTCTTGATCGCCGAGAGGCTCTCGTTGAGGTTGGGCAGCTCGATGCTGATTTCGGCCGCCGAGAGCTGCGTGAGCGCGGCCCTCGCGTTCTGCACCGATTTCTGCCGCGAGTCGAAATAACGGTCGATCCAGCCTTCGGCGTATTGCAACTCGCTGCGAAAGGTCCATTGGTCGTGGCCGAGCAGCGCGAGCCGGGCGGAGAGCAGGCGCAGCTTGACGTTTTCGCGCAGGAAAAACGACTGTCCGGGCGCGAGCAGCGCCGGCTCCTCGCGGTCGAAGCGCTGGATGCGCACGAGGCTCTTTAACTCCGCCCAGAACTGCGTCGCGAGCCCGCGCCAGAACGCGAGCGAAGTCGCGTCCGCGCTCTCCGCGGGCGCTTGCGTCGTGCGTTCGTCGTGCGGCCTGACATCGACGGCGAGCGGCAAGCTGTCGACGGCAGCGATGACGTTTTCGAGGCGCAGGCTCATGCCCGCAAGGTCGATCTGCGGCAGGGCGCGCAAACGGTCGAGATCGCGCGCGAGGACCTTGCGCAAGCCGATGAACTGCGGGCGCGTATTGCCGGCCAGACGCGCGTCGGCCGCTTGCAGCGCGAGGACGGCGCCCTGGACGTTGCCGGCAAGCTGCAACTGCTGCGCGGCGAGCGTCACGCTCTGTTCGATTTCGGCAAGCACCCACTCGTCGCGGTTGCGCGCCAGATCCTGATAAAGCGTCTCGAGCGTCGCCTGCTGGCTTTTCGACTCGGCGACCTTGGCCGAGAGTTCGCCGAGCTTGCCTTGCAGGACGGCGAGCTCTTCCTGCGCTTGCCTGGCAAGCGCGCGGCTCTCCTTGGCGACGGTATCGCTCTCCGCCAGGCGTTTCGCCAGTTCCTGCTGCGTATGCCCGAGGCGGCTGCGCGTCTCGATCCACTGCCACGCCGCGAGCGCGAGCGCGAGGAGCGCGACGATGAACCACGGATTGAGCCAGGCGCGGCTCGCCGGCTTGGCTTTGACGAGGGGCTGCACGACCTCTTCCGGCGCCGCGGAGAGCGGGGGCAGAGAAGGCCGTTCGGCGCTTTCATTCATGGGCGGACCAATTATATTTGCATAAACCTGCGATGAGTCCGGCGTCCGCCGGCGCCGTCAGCACGACTTCCCGCAAGCCGAGTGCGGCGGCGACGGCGGCGATGCGCGGGTGCGGGACAAAGGTCGGCATCGTGCGCAGCGACTCGCAGGCCTCAGTATCGAGCATAGCGAAAAGAATGCGCAAACTCTCGCTCGAGGAAATCGTCAGCGCGTCGATGTCCTTGTTGCGCAGCAGCGACACGAGCTTGCCGGCGGCCGGCGCCGGCCGGCGCTCGTAGGCGGCGACCGCAGCGACGAGGGCGCCGCGCTCGCGCAGCGTTTCGGCAAGGACTTCGCGGCCGCCGTTGCCGCGCACGATGAGAAACCTGCGCCCGGCGACCCTGGCCGCGGCAAACTCGGGCAAGTCGAGGAGCGCCTCCGAATCCGATCGGCCGGCGGGGACCAGCACGCTGCCGGGGACAAGGCCGACACCCGCTTCGATGAGCGCGGCAGCCGTGCTCGCGCCGATCGCCGCCGCCCTGACGCCGGCCGGCCAGGCGCCGCGCGCGCGCACGAGCGGCAGCGCGTAAGCGACCGCGTTCGGGCTGATGAAGATCGCGCAGGCATGATCTTCGAGCTGAGCGAGGCTGCGCTCGAGCGCCGCGGGATCGGCGCACGGGCCGATCTCGAGCAGCGGCAGCGAGAGCGCTTCGCCGCCTTGCGCACCGATGCCCTCGATCAGCTTCCCGGCTTGCGCAGCCGGCCGCGTCACGACGATGCGCCGACCCGCGAGCGGCGGCTTCATCGGCCGCTGGCGGCGAGGATCTCGTCCGCGCCTTGCGCGCGCAGCGTCCCTGCCAGCGCCTCGCCGAGGCGCTCGTCGGCGTCCGGTGCGCCGCGCAGCTCGCCACTCACCAGGCGGCGGCCGTCGCTCGTCGCGACGAAACCGCGCAGCCACAGGGACGTAGCATTCGCCTCGCCCTCGTCGAGCAGCGCGTAGGCGCCGAGCGGCAACTGGCAGCTGCCGCCGAGGGCGCGCGAGAAAGCGCGCTCGGCGCGCACGCAGTGGCTCGTCGCGTCGTCGGCAAGCGGCGCAACCCAGGCCAGGACGTCGGCGCGGCCAGCGAGCACTTCGATCCCGAGCGCGCCTTGGCCCGGCGCCGGCAAGGACGCTTCGGCGGGAAGCATCGACCTGATGCGCCCGGCAAGCCCCAGGCGGATGAGGCCCGCCGCCGCGAGAATGATCGCGTCGTAGCGTCCTTCGTCGAGTTTGCGCAGCCGCGTGTCGAGATTGCCGCGCAAGGGCTCGATGCGGATTTGCGCATGGCTGGCGCGCAGGATCGCTTCGCGGCGCAGGCTCGAAGTCCCGACGAGGGCGCCCGCAGGCAGGTCGGCGAGCGCGGCGTAGCGGTTCGAGACGAAGGCGTCGAGCGGATTTTCACGCGTGGCGATCGCGGCAAGCGCAAAACCGCTCGCCATCTCCATCGGCACGTCCTTCATCGAATGCACGGCGAGATCGGCGCGGCCCTCAGCGAGCGCAACTTCGAGCTCCTTGATGAAAAGCCCCTTGCCGCCGATCTCAGCAAGCGGCCGGTCGAGGATCTGGTCGCCCTTGGTCGTCATCGCCAGGATTTCGATTCGCGTCTTGGGATAAAGCGCCTGCAAGCGGGTCTGCACATGCACCGCCTGCCACATGGCGAGGCGCGATTCGCGCGAAGCGATGACGATGCGCTCGGGAGCGGCGAAGGACGAAGAGAGGGCCGAAGAAAAAGGCGAAATCAAGGCAGATCCCGAGGAGGCGTTGCACGCCGATAAACGCTCCCGATTCTACCATGCCGGCAGAGAGCGCCCGGACTGCCGGCTCTCCTCTACCTGCGCGCCAAGCCGTAAATCCGGTCGAAGGATCCGCCGTCGGCAAAGTGCGCTTTTTGCGCCTGCTCCCAGCCGCCGAAAACCTCGTCGATCGTCACCAGCCTGAGCGTCGCAAACTGTTGCGCATACTTCGCCGCCACCGCTGCATCGCGCGGCCGGTAATAATGCCGGGCGGCGATTTCCTGCGCTTCGGGCGAATACAGGTAGGAAAGATAGGCCTCGGCAACGCCGCGCGTGCCGCGCTTGTCGACCACCTTGTCGACGAGCGCGACCGGCGGCTCGGCAAGGATTGACAGCGAGGGGCTGACGAGCTCGAACCTGTCGGGACCAAGTTGCCTGAGCGCCAGATGGGCTTCGTTCTCCCAGGTGATGAGGACGTCGCCAATGCCGCGTTCGGTGAAAGTCGTCGTCGCGCCGCGGGCGCCCGAGTCGAGGACCTTGACGTTGCCGAAGAGCTGCGCGACGAAGTCCCTCGCCTTCTCGTCGCTCCCGCCCGGCTGTTTGAGTGCGTAGGCCCAGGCGGCGAGGTAATTCCAGCGCGCCCCGCCCGAGGTCTTGGGGTTCGGCGTCACGATCGCGACGCCCGGTTTGACGAGATCGTCCCAGTCGCGGACCTGCCTGGGATTGCCCTTGCGCACGAGAAAAACGATCGTCGAAGTATAGGGTGCGGCGTTTTGCGGCAGGCGTTTTTGCCAGTTCGGCGCGACGAGTTGCCGGGCACTCAGGGCGGCGACGTCGTAAGCGAGCGCCAGCGTCACGACGTCGGCGGCAAGACCGTCGATGACCGCGCGCGCCTGCTTGCCCGAGCCGCCGTGCGACTGATTGATCGAGACGTTCTCGCCGCTCCTGGCTTTCCAGTATTTGGCGAAAGCGGCGTTGTATTGCTGATAGAACTCGCGGGTCGGATCGTAAGAGACGTTGAGCAGGCTCACGTCGGCGTGGGCGGCGGACGAGAGCGTGAGCGCGCCGGCAAGGCCGGCGAAAAGTTGGCGAAATGTCATCGGGAAAGCCCATGCAGTCGAACGAGCGACCGAGTTTAGGCAAAGTGGTCCGGTTCATGAAGGAAGCATTCGTTATGAGCTTATTCTGCGCCGCGGCATACCTTTCGATCCGCGGGTTATAAGCCAAGCAGAATGCGGGGCCGAGCGAGCGCAGGCGAGACAAGGCCCGCCCGCAAGGCCGTATCGCCAAACGCAGCCGGCCCTTTACCCCCGCACTTGCTTCGCGTACGACTTGACCAGCGGCCACTGCCGGCGACTGACCGGCAGGCGCTCGCTCACGCCGCGCAGGATCGCCTGCCACTGCGTCTCGGCGTCTTCGCCCGCGCTCTTCTCGAAACCGGCAATCGCGTCCTTGGCGACGAGCGCGCTGCGGTGCAAGCGGATGAAGCGCTCGGAGAATTCCTGCTCGAGATGGGTGAGCGATTCGTCGAGCAGGTACTCGCGCGCCACCGTTCGCGCCGTGACGTACTTGAGTTCGGCCTTGAGATAGAGGATTTCGGGCAGCGGGATGAGCAGCAGGCGGCCGCGCTCGTGGCAGGACAGATGCGTGCGCGCGCCGTGCTGCAGGTCGGCGAGCACCTGCGGAGGCGGCGGACGGCTGTGTTGCCGCAGCCTGTTCAAGGCCGCGGCGAGGCGCTGCGCGCGCACGGGCTTGACGAGGTAGTCGATGGCGTTGAGTTCGAAAGCCTCGACGGCGTAGCTGTCGTAGGCGGTGACGAAGATGATCGCCGGCGCCCGTTCGAGTTGTCCGAGGTGGCGCGCGAGCTCGATGCCGTCCATTTTCGGCATGCGGATGTCGATCAGCGCGACATCGACGGACTGCGCCGCGATCACCTCGAGCGCGACGAGGCCGTCGGGCACATCGGCGACGACGACGTTGGGCAATTCGCCGCAAAGGTCGGCGAGGAGGTCACGCAAACGCGCGCGCGCCGGCAATTCGTCGTCGATGATGAGCACCGACAGCGGCGCCGGCTGGGAGGGCCTGGCTTCCACCGAGTTCGTCATAAGGCTGCGCTCCGGCAAGGCAGAACGATGCGCACGCGGTACTGGCGCCGGCCGTCGGGCAAGGTCACTTCGCCGGTGGCCAGGCGCGCCTCGAGATCATAATACAGCGCCAGCCGTTCGCGGATGTTGGCGAGCGCCATGTGCTTGCCGCCCTGGCGGGCGTAGCCTTCGCGGCAGGGATTGCGCAAATCGATGTGGAGCTGCTCGCCCTTGCGCGCGAAGCGGATGCGGATCGTCCCCGCTTCCGCCGACGGCTCGATGCCGTGATAAACCGCGTTTTCGAGGAGCGGCTGCAGCATCAGCGGCGGCACGAGCAGATCGTTCGGGATGTCCTTGATTTGCCATTCGACGTTAAGACGCTCGCCCAGCCGCAACTTCTCGAGGTCGAGGTATTGCCGGCAGAGCGCGATCTCCTCGGCGAGCGGCAAGAGGTCGCGGTGCTCGCGCATCAGCGCGCGAAACAGATCGGCGAGCTCTTCGAGCGCGGTCTCGGCGCGCCGCGGTTCCGAGCGGATCAGCGAGAGCACGGCGTTGAGCGAGTTGAAAAGGAAATGCGGATGGATGCGCGCGGTCAGCGCCTGCAGGCGCGCTTCGGCAAGCGCCGGCGAAAAAGCCCGGGCGCGCAGCGCGAAGTAGTAGAGCAGGAGGGCCGCCGCCGCTGCGCCGAGGATCGCGGCGCGCAGCATCGCCGACCAGCCGCCTTCGCCGAGCCCCATGAAGCGCCACAGATCGAGCATCTGCGCCGACGAGAGCGCGGCGCCGACGACGATCATGGCCTGCGCGACGCGGATCGGCAAATGGCGCAGGACGACGCTCAGCATCGCCAGCACCGCGAGGTTGAAAAGCAGCAGCGGTTGCACCCAGGCGGCCATGTCGACGTAGCGCTGGATCCAGTCCCTGACGCCGGCGCTTTGCGCCAGCGCCGCCGCCAAAGCCAGCAGGTTCACGCCGAGCAGCACGCGCAGCATGACGCCGAAGTTGCGAAAGTCCGGCAAGGTCTGCCCCCCGGGGTTTTGCTTTATACTTGGCATCCGGTCATTCTAGCCCAACGCCACGCCGACGCTCATGAGTCCTTCCCCCGCCGCCACCGCCTCGGCCTACACCTGGGCCGGACGTTTTTCCGAACCGATGTCCGATCTCGTCAAACGCTACACGGCCTCGGTCGAGTTTGACAAGCGCATGTGGCGGCAGGACGTTCGCGCCTCGCTCGCGCACGCGCGCATGCTCGCGAAGCAGGCGATCATTTCGGGCGAGGACCTTGCCGACATCCAGCGCGGCATGGCGATCATCGTCGGCGAAATCGAGGCCGGCAGCTTCGTCTGGTCAAGCGAGCTCGAGGACGTGCACCTCAACATCGAAAAGCGGCTGACCGCGCTCGT
>CAZALA010000161.1:0-8111 GCA_964485725.1 uncultured Propionivibrio sp.
GGGCGGCCGCGTGGGGCGGGCTCGGGGATCTAGATGAGCGGCGGCGCGACGAAGGGGGCTTGCGCGCAGGCGGGCGGCAGCGGCAGTTCTAAAACCCGGCGCCCTTCGCCACGCCGCATCGCGATATAGCGCGTGATCGCCTGCGCGGCAGCCGCGTCGATGACCGGACCGACGTCGGTCGAAAGGTACGCCGGGTCGCCGATCGAGAGTTCGCGCATGGCGTCCTCGAGCATGGAAAGGACGCGCCCGGCGATTTCGTCTTGCAGGCAAAGCACGCGCAGCGACGAACAGCGCTGCCCGGCACTGTCGAAAGCCGACGAGAGCACGTCGCGCACGACCTGTTCGGCGAGCGCCGACGAATCGACGATCATCGCGTTCTGGCCGCCGGTCTCGGCGATCAGCCTGACTTCGCCGCGGCTTGCGATCGTCCGGTCGATCGCCGCCGCAACCTCGGTCGACCCGGTGAATACGACGCCGGTGACGCGCGCGTCGGCGACGAGCGCCGCTCCCGTCGTCTCGCCACGCCCGGGCAGGAACTGCAGCGCCGCAAGCGGGATTCCCGCCTCGTGGAAAAGCCCGATTGCGAGGCTCGCGATGAGCGGGGTCTGGCGCGCGGGCTTGGCGATGACCGGGCTGCCGACCGCGAGCGCGGCAGCGAGCTGACCGGCAAAAATCGAGAGCGGAAAATTCCACGGACTGATGCAGACGACAGGGCCCGGCCCCTCAGCTCCTTCATCGTCGCGAAAGCCACCGGCCAAGCGCTGCCCTGCGTAGTAGCGGCAAAGATCGACGGCCTCGCGCACTTCGGCGAGCGCGTTCGCCCAGGTCTTGCCGGCTTCGCGAACGCACAGCGCGGCAAGTTCGTGGCGCCGCACTTCGATCAACTCGGCCGCCCGCAGCAGCGCGGCGACGCGCGCTTTCGAGCCGCTCGCGAACCAGACCGGCGCGAAGGCCGCCGCGCTCGCGAGCGCCGCCTCAACGTCCGCGTCGCTCGCTTCGCTGACGTGGCCGACGATATCGCTCTGCCGCGCCGGATTGACGATCGCCCGCATTGGCAGCGGCGCTTGCGCGAGGGTCGAAGCTATTGCGAGCAGCGGCCGCGCCTCGTAGCTTTTGTTCGCGAAGCGCTCGAGCGCTGCGGCGAACGCCGCAATCTCGTCCTCGTCGCCAAGATCCGCACCGATCGAATTGACGCGGGGCGCGAACAGCTCGCGCGGCGGAACGAGCCCCGGATGGCGCGCCCCGCCTTCGCGTGCGACCGTCGCCAGCACGTCCTCGGCCAGTGCTTCGCTGCTCGCCGCCTTGTCGGCGAGGCGATGAACGAAGGAACTGTTGGCGCCGTTTTCGAGCATGCGGCGAACAAGATAGGGCAGCAGGTTTTCGTAAGCGCCGACCGGCGCGTAGATGCGGCAGGTCTTGCCGATCGAGTCGGCGCCAACGACGTTGTCGTAAAGCGCCTCGCCCATTCCATGCAGGCATTGGAATTCAAAATCGGACTTGCCCAGCGCCCGCGCAAGCTGCAGCACGCTGGCGAGCGTTGCCGCGTTGTGCGTCGCAAATTGCGCATAAATGACGTCGCTCGCAAGAAGCAGGCGGTGCGCGCAGGCGAGGTAGGAAAGATCGGTGTGGCACTTGCGCGTCAGCACCGGGTAATCGACAACGCCGTCGACTTGCGCGCGCTTGATCTCGCTGTCCCAGTAAGCGCCCTTGACGAGCCGCACCATGATGCGCCGCCCGCTGCGCCTGGCGAGCTCGGCGAGCCAGGAAACGAGCGCCGGGGCACGCTTCTGATACGCCTGCACGACGAAGCCCATGCCATCCCAGCCGGCCAGATCCGGGTTGTGCGCCAGCGCCGCGAAGAGATCGAGCGAGATTTCGAGGCGGCCGCACTCTTCCGCGTCGATGTTAAAGCCGATGTCGAAGCGGCGCGCACTTTGCATGAGCTCTTTCAGGCGCGGCAGCAGTTCGGCGAGGACGCGCTCGCGCTGGCTGCGCTCGTAGCGCGCGTGCAGCGCCGAGAGCTTGACCGAAACACCGGGCCCGGCCTTGACGCCGCGCCCGGCGCTCGCGGCGCCGATGGCCTCGATTGCCTGCGCGTAGGCGGCCGCGTAGCGTTCGGCGTCGGCAGCGCCGAGCGCCGCTTCGCCGAGCATGTCGAAGGAATACGCGTAGCCGCGCGCTTCGTTGACAGTGGCGCGCGCGAGCGCGCTCTCTATCGTCGTCGCCAGGACGAAGCGCTCGCTTAAGAAGCGCATCGCGAAATCAATCGCTGCCCGGATCGCCGGCGCGGCGCCACGCGCGATAAGCGCGCCGAGGTCTTCGGCGAGTGCGCCGCTCGGCGCACTGACGAGCTTGCCGGTGAGGACGAGGCTCCAGGTCGCCGCATTGACGAAGAGCGATGGACTGCCGCCGAGGTGCAAGTGCCAGTCGCGGCCGGCGATCTTGTCGCGAATCAGCCGGTCGATCGTCGCCCGGTCGGGGATGCGCAGCAGGGCTTCAGCCAGGCACAGCAGCGCCACGCCTTCCCGACTCGACAGCGAATACTCCTGCAGCAGCTGATCGGCACCGCCCGCCGCTCGCCGCCGCTGGCGCGTCGCTTCGACAAGCGTCGAGGCAAGCGCAGCGGCCGCGCTGCGATCGTAAGACAGGGCCCGCATTTCGGCGACAAGGTCGGCGACGCAGAGCGCCTCGTCGCGCCGGTGCGTGGCGCGCATCGCCTGGCGCAGTTCGGCGCCGGTCATCGCTTTGCCGCCGGCGCGCAGCAGCGACGGCGCTTCAGCCGCGATAGACGATGCGGTAGATGGCGCCGGCATGGTCATCGGATACGAGCAGCGAGCCGTCGGGAAGAACGAGCACGTCGGCGGGTCGTCCCCACGCGCTTTCGCCTTGCAGCCAGCCGCTCGCAAAGCTCTCGTAAGAAACTGCGCGCTCGCCGCTCACACGCACGAGCGCGACGCGGTAACCGATTTTCTTCGAACGGTTCCACGAACCGTGTTCGGCGATGAAGACCTGCCCGCGATAAGCGGCCGGGAACTGGCTGCCGGTGTAAAAGCGCATGCCCAGCGCCGCCACGTGCGGGCCGAGCTTTTGCGCCGGCGGCACGAATTCGGCGCAGCGCCGCTTGCCGCCGAATTCGGGGTCGGCAAAATCGCCGCCGTGGCAATACGGATAACCGAAATGCATTCCGGCGCGCGGCGCCCGGTTGAGTTCGTCGGGCGGCAGATCGTCGCCGGCAAGATCGCGGCCGTTGTCGGTAAACCAAAGCTCGTTGCTGCCCGGCTGCCAGTCGAAACCGACGCTGTTGCGCACCCCCCGCGCATAGACTTCGCGCCCGCTGCCGTCGCGGTTCATGCGCTCGATGTTGGCGTAGCGCTCGGGGTCGGGCTCGCAAATGTTGCAGGGCGCGCCGACCGGGACGTAGAGCTTGCCATCAGGACCGAAGGCGATGAATTTCCAGCCGTGGTGAGCGTCGCCTGGAAAATCGTCGTTGATGACGGTCGGCGCAGGCGGCGATCGCCCCGGTTGGGTGCTTTCATCGACGCCGTCAAAGCGCAGGATGCGGCTCACCGCCGAGACATAAAGACTGCCGTCGCGATACGCGACGCCGACCGGCATTCTCAGCCCGCTCGCGAGAACGGCGCTGCTTTTCGCTTTGAAATCGCCGTCAAAGGCAAGCGCGTGCACTTTCCCGGCCCTTCCCGAACCGACAAAAAGAACGCCGCCCTTGCCGTCGTGGCGGCCGAGCGCCATCTGCCGGGCGTTCTCGACGCGGGCAAAGAGTTCGATCGCAAAGCCCGGCGGCAGGCGGATTTTCTCGATCGGCAAGGCCTCTGCGGCAACGACCTCTTTTGCCAGGAGCGCGACCACGAACAGTGCGCGCAGGAAACTGCCGATAGTCGAAGCCTCACGCATCGCCCTTAGCCTCCTCCACTGTCGGGGCCGAGCCGCCGCCGGGCACCGCTGTTACCGGTGCCGGCGCTTCTCGGTCTTTCTTTCGCAGACGGTGTCGACGGTGCCGTCGGCGTTCTGCCGCTCGAGCCTGACGTTAAAGCCCCAGAGCTCGGCGACGTGATCGATGACCACATCGTAATTATCGTGCAGCCCGCGCCGCTGCGAAGCAAAATGGCGCAGCGTCAGCGAGCGGTCACCGTGCAGGTCGACGTTCCAGACCTGGATGTTGGGCTCGTTGCGGCCGAGGTCGTACTGCTCGGAGAGCTGGCGGCGCAGCGTCCGGTAACCGAGCTCGTCGTGAATGACGTCGATCCTGAGCTTGCTGCGCATGTCGTCATCAACGATCGAAAACAGCCTGAATTCGCGCATCAGCCGCGGCGAGAGGTATTGCGCGATGAAGCTCTCGTCCTTGAAGTTCTGCATCGCGAACCTGAAAGTCTCGCGCCAGTCGGAACCGGCGACGCCGGGGAACCATTCGCGGTCTTCGTCGCTCGGCTCTTCGCAGATGCGGCGCAAGTCCTTCCACATCGCAAAGCCGAGCGCGTAGGGGTTGATGCCGGAGTAATAGGGACTGTTGTAAGGCGGCTGGAAGACGACGTTGGTGTGCGACTGCAGGAATTCGAGCATGAAGCCGTCGGTCAGCCCGCCGCGGTCGTAGAGCGTATTCAAGAGCGTGTAGTGCCAGAAGCACGCCCAGCCTTCATTCATCACCTGCGTCTGCCGCTGCGGATAAAAATACTGCCCGATCTTGCGCACGATGCGGACGACTTCGCGCTGCCAGGGTTCGAGCAGCGGCGCATTCTTCTCAACGAAATAAAGGAGGTTTTCTTCGGGCTCGGGCGGAAAGCGCGGCTCGACGTGCTCGGCCGCGACCTCGGCGCGCGGCGGCAGCGTGCGCCACAGGTCGTTGACCTGCGCCTGCAGGTATTCCTCGCGCTCCTTCTGCCGCAGCTTCTCGAGGCGCAAGGAAAGCTTCGGCGAGCGCTTGTAGCGGTCGACGCCGACGTTGAGCAGCGAATGGCAGGCGTCGAGCAGGCGCTCGACGGTCTCGACGCCATGCTGCTCCTCGCATTGCGCGATGTAGTTGCGAGCGAAAACGAGGTAGTCGATGATCGCGTCGGCGCTCGTCCACTGCTTGAAGAGGTGGTTGCCCTTGAAGAAGGAATTGTGGCCGTAAGCCGCGTGCGCGATGACGAGCGCCTGCATAGGCAGCGTGTTCTCGTCCATCAGGTAGGCGATGCACGGGTCGGAATTGATCACGATCTCGTAGGCGAGGCCCATCTGGCCGCGCTTGTAGCGGTTCTCGGTGGCGAGAAAATGCTTGCCGAAGGACCAGTGATGGTAATACACCGGCATGCCGACCGAGGCGTACGCGTCCATCATCTGTTCGGCGCTGATCACCTCGAGCTGGTGCGGGTAGCAGTCGAGCCCGTATTCGCTGGCGATGCGGCCGATCGCCTCGTCGTACTGCGCGATCGCCTCGAAGCTCCACTCCGAGCCGATCGGCAGGAGTCCGACGGTACGCTCTTCCATGCTCACTCCTAGGCGCGCCGCTTGAACAGCTCGCGGAAGACGGGGTAGATCTCGGTCACGTTGCCGATGCGCTGCATGGCAAAATGGCCGGCGTGAGTCGCCTGCACTTTCTCGTATTCGTCCCAGAGGTTCTGCGGCAGGCCATCGGTGATTTCGATGTAGGCGAAGAACTGGCAGAGCGGCATCAGCGACTCTTCGAGGAGCTCGCGGCAGCGCGGCGAATCGTCGTTCCAGTTGTCGCCGTCGGAGGCCTGCGCGCCGTAGATGTTCCAGAGCGCGCTCGGGTAGCGCGCGCGGATGATGCTGTGCATGAGGACGAGCGCGCTCGAAACGACCGTTCCGCCGGACTCGCGCGAAGTAAAGAAATCGTCTTCGTCAACTTCGGAAGCGACCGTGTGGTGGCGGATGAAGACGACCTCGATGTGTTCGTAATTGCGGTTAAGGAAAAGATAAAGCAGCATGAAGAAGCGCTTCGCGATGTTCTTGCGCTCCTCGTCCATCGATCCCGAGACGTCGAGCAGGCAGAACATCACCGCCTGCGTCGTCGGCTGCGGGACGCGAATGCGATTGTTGTAGCGCATGTCGAAGGGATCGATGAACGGCAGCGCTTCGATCCGCGTGCGCAGCCTGGCGATCTCGCGCCGCACCTCGACCACCTGCGGGTCGTCCTCGGCGAGCGTCTCGAGCATCTTCTTGAGATCGGCCTCGAGCGACCGCAACTGGCCGCTGTACGGCCCGCCGATCGCCATGCGCCGGCTCGCCGCGCTGCGCATCGTCCGCCCGAGGTTGATATTGGTCGGCACGCCGCTTTGCGTGTAGCCGGCGCGAATGCGCTTGTACTGCTCGATGCGTGCGAGCTGGCGCTTGACGAGATGAGGCAGCGCGAGCTCGTCGAAAAAGAGGTCGAGGAACTCGTCGCGCGTCAGCGTAAAGACAAAGTCGTCGAGGCTTTCGCCCTCGTTGCTGGCGCGACCGCGCCCCGCGCCGCCGCCGGCACCGCCCGGCCGATCGACCTCGTCGCCACTCGCAAAGCGGTCGTTGCCGGGGCTGACGATTTCGCGCACGCCGCCCTGCCCATGGCTGAACTGCGGCTCGGCGATATCCCGGCCCGGAATGCCGATCTTCCCGCCGTTGTCGAGGTCACGGACACCGCGGTGGTTGATCGCATCGGACACGGCCTTGCGAATCTGCCCCTTGAAGCGGCGGATGAAGCGGCTGCGATTGACCGAGCTCTTGTTCTTGCTGTCGAACCGGCGGTCAACAATACGCACGGTCATTCTCTTCTCCCTGCCGTCCCGACTTCAAAAAGCACAAGTCCACCGCAAAGGCGCAAAGAACGCAGGCAAGGTCTCGCAAAGGATTTCCTTTGCGTTGCCTTTGCCCCTTCGCGCCTTTGCGGTGGACGTTTTCCTCACGAGGACTTCCTGACGCGCAGGTACCACTCGCAGAGCAGCCGCACCTGTTTCTCGGTGTAGCCCTTGCTGATCATGCGATCGACGAATTCCTTGTGCTTCTTCTGCTCGTCGGCGCTCGCCTTGGTGTTGAACGAGATCACCGGCAGCAGTTCCTCGGTGTTGGAGAACATCTTCTTCTCGATCACCGCGCGCAGCTTTTCGTACGAAGTCCAGCCCGGATTGTGGCCGTCGTGCCGCGCGCGAGCGCGCAGGACGAAGTTCACGACTTCGTTGCGGAAGTCCTTCGGGTTCGAAATCCCGGCGGGTTTTTCGACTTTCTCGAGTTCGTCGTTGAGCGCGTTGCGGTCGAGCATCTCGCCGGTGTTCGGATCGCGGAATTCCTGGTCCTGGATCCAGAAATCGGCGTAATGCACGTAGCGGTCGAAAATGTTCTGACCGTATTCGGAGTAGCTCTCGAGGTAGGCGGTCTGGATTTCCTTGCCGATGAACTCGGCATAATGCGGCGAAAGGTATTCCTTGATGTAGCGCCGGTATTTTTCCTCGACTTCGGGCGGAAACTGCTCCTGCTCGATCTGCTGTTCGAGGACGTACATCAAATGCACCGGGTTGGCGGCGACTTCGCGGTGGTCGAAGTTGAAAACCTTCGAGAGGATCTTGAAAGCGAAGCGCGTCGACAGGCCGGTCATGCCCTCGTCGACGCCGGCAAAATCCCGATACTCCTGGTAGCTCTTCGCTTTCGGATCGGTATCCTTGAGGTTTTCGCCGTCGTAGATGCGCATTTTCGAAAAAATGCTCGAGTTTTCGGGCTCCTTCAAGCGCGAGAGCACTGAAAACTGCGCCATCATGCGCAGCGTGTCGGGCGCGCACGGCGCCTCGTGCAGCGAAGAATTCGTGATCAGCTTTTCGTAGATGTGGATCTCGTCGGAAACGCGCAGCGAGTAAGGTACCTTGACGATGTAAATGCGGTCGAGAAAGGCTTCGTTGTTGCGGTTGTTCTTGAACGAGAGCCATTCGGCCTCGTTCGAGTGCGCGAGGATGAGCCCGTCGAAGGGGATCGCGCCGAAGCCTTCGGTGCCCTTGTAATTGCTCTCCTGCGTCGCGGTCAGCAGCGGATGCAGGACCTTGATCGGCGCCTTGAACATTTCGACGAACTCGAGAACGCCGCGGTTGGCAAGGCCCAGGCCGCCCGAATACGAGTAGGCGTCCGGGTCG
>CAZALA010000162.1:0-8051 GCA_964485725.1 uncultured Propionivibrio sp.
GCGCCGGACTGTTAATCCGTAGGTCCCTGGTTCGAGCCCAGGTCGAGGAGCCAACCATACCAAAAGCATAACTCAATCGCTCCGGTCACGCATTTTTTATTTTCGGACGCGATATTTTTGCCGCGCGCCTGGTGCCATTCCCCGGACCTGCCGCAAACCTCCTGAAGCCTCCTTTCCCTGCAAGTACCGGCATTCTGAGCGACGCCACTCTTTCGCCTGGCCAGGGCATGGCGCACAAGCGGCCTGCCCGACGTACTATAACGCAGCTTCGGTTTTCTGCGCACGCCGGCGCCTCAGCCCGCTTCCACGATTGCAAGCTCGCGACGCGCGCGGCCACCCGCAAGACCTGAAGACTTTGCGGCCGCCGTCAGGCGCAGCGCATATTGCAATGACGAGTGTATAGGCTGGGCTGACGCTTGTCGGGTGCCGCCGCAGCGTCAACCCCGGTCAACGCATCAGGTCTTCCAGGGCATCGACGACCATATTGGTCCCCAGCGCAATCATCAGCACGTCGCCAGCGACCTGCACATAACGATGGTTGGGGGGCGGCGCTGGCAGCCGCACGACGAGTTCGCGCGGCAAGGGGTAATAGGTGATATCGGGCCCCAGGACGCTGCCCTTCGCCCACTTCTTTGCCTGTCCTGGTGGCATGCAGCCGTTCTGCTTCTTGGCAAGGCCGGGCGGACATTTTCCGGCGCGCATCTGCGTCCCGTAATAGTCGCTGATAATGCGCCTGGAGTCGTCGTCGAAATAGGAAACCCTGACCGAGCCACCGTGCTTGTCGCTCTTTTCCGCCTTGTTCCCGCCACCCGCCCACGACGGCTTGTCGGCGAGCGCGCCGTTTGCGCAGAGGAAGAGGCTGCCGGCACAGACCGCAAACACAAAAGCGTTCTTCTTCATGAATCTCTCTCCTCGATGGCTGGCGTTTCAAGTCCCGCTTTTGCGGCGCGCAAGGCATTACGAAATTCCAAGCTTCGCCGTCTTCTCCCTGCCGATGACGATTGTCCCACATCCGGCCGCGCTGCGAAGAAGCTCAGTAGGCTTGCGCGGGAACGCGCTGCCAGCCTTCCGGACAGGCCCTCGTATAGGGATAGTACATGGCGCTCGACTGGCAGTAGTACCAGGTGCTGGCAGCGACCGGCGGCGCCCGGTAAAGAGGGGGCGCAACATACACGGGCTCGGCATAGTAGGGCGCGGCATACACCGGGCGTTGCGAGAGCAGCGCCAGGCCCGTCAAGGCGCCGACGACGGCCACGCCGGGCCAGATCGCCCCGCCGTGCCCGTGGTGCCGGTGATGGCCGTGTCCGGAATACGCGCGGCCGCCGTGGTATCCGCGGTCGGCGTAGGCAGGCAGGGCGACGAGCGATATCGAGGCAAGGAAAGCGATGAAAATTCTGCGCATGGCGATCTCCGGTAAGTTTCTCCTGTGCACCTAACGCGGCAGCTGACCGGTTGATCGACACGATCTTGTAAGCATTTGTGTCAGCGGCACCTCCCCGCCCGGGCAAACCAGGCTGCGGGCGCGGGCCATGCCTCAGGGGCGGGCCTCAGCCCGGATTTTCCAGCATCCTGACCTCGTATTGCGGCACCGGGATGACGATATTTCTGGCGTTGAAGCGCTCGAGGATCGCCCGGTTAAGCTCGCTGATCGCGGCATCATAGTCTGGCACCTTGACCCAGGGCGCGATGCGAATCGTGACCTTGGATTCGGCCAGCTTCGTTACGCCGAAAACGGGCTGCGGATCAGCAAGCACCCGGGCGTTGCCCCTGAGCACTTCAGCGAGCAGTTCGAGGGCAAGATCGATGTCCGCCTCATACGAGATGCCGACTTCGATCGCAGGCTGCCTGATCCTGCCGTAGTTGTGGAGTATCTCACCGACAATCTTGCGGTTGGGAATGACCACCATCGAGCGGTCGGTATGGCCGAGCGTGGTGCTGAAGAGACTGATGTCGAGCACCTCGCCTTCTTCGCGGACGATCGAGATGTAGTCGCCGACATGAAAAGGCCGCGTAAAGATGATCGTCAAGCCGGCGCAGACGTTGCCCAGGATGCCCTGCATGGCGAGCGCTATGCCGGCGCCGGCGACGCCGAGGCCGGCGATCAGCGGCAGGAGTTCGATGCCGAGGTTTTGCAGCGCCATGATGGCGAAAAGCCCGAGCACGACGAGGCGGGCAATGCTGACGAGCAAGGCCCGCACCGGGATCTCGAGCTTCAGGCGAACAAGCAGGCGATCGAGGACGCGGCCGACCCAACGACCCACCATGTAGCCTGCGATCAGGATCAGGACCGCGACGAAGAGTTTGGGTCCGAAGCGGATCGCCATGTCGAGAGCGGAAGCCCGCACCTGATCGAGCGATTGCAATGAATTTTCCATTGAGGCTCCCTTCCTGTGTTGTCGATTTGCAGCGCATCCTGCCACTGCCCCTGGCAAATGGCAATGGCGCCGAAGACGCGCCGCAGCCAGTCCGGCTCAGGCCGGCGGCGTTACGGCCTACGCGCACGAGGCCTTTGCGCGAGCTTGCATGACAATTGACCATGCCTAAGCAGAAAGTTATAGTCGCAGCCGTCGTCCCGGATGACGATCTGGCGCCTGCGACGACGAATACCTGACTATCCCCATCGGAGACCAGCATGAAAGTACTCATCACTGGCGGCGGCGGCTTCATCGGCTATCGCCTCGCGCTCGCCCTTCTGAAGCGCGGCACGCTTGCCGACGGAGCCGGCGAGCAGGTGCCGATCTCGCAAATCACTTTGCTCGACATCGGCTTTCCGCCGCAAACCGATCCGCGCCTCAAATGCGTGACCGGCGACCTCACCGACAAGGCGCTGCTCGAAAGCTTGCTCGGCACCGACACGGGTTCGGTCTTTCACTTGGCCTCGGTGGTGAGCGGCGGCGCCGAGGCCGACTTCGACCTCGGCTACAAGGTGAACCTCGACGGCGCCCGCGCGCTGCTCGAGACCTGTCGCAAACAGGCGCGTGCCCCGCGCTTCGTTTTCGCAAGTTCGGTGGCGGCCTTCGGCGGCGACCTGCCGAAGGTCCTCGACGACTCGACGACGCCCAATCCGCAGACCTCGTACGGCGCGCAGAAAGTCTGCTGCGAATACCTGACCACCGACTACAGCCGCAAGGGTTTCATCGATGGGCGCTCGCTGCGCCTGCCGACGATCTCGGTGCGCGCCGGCAAGCCCAATCTCGCCGCTTCCTCGTTCGCCAGCGGCATCATTCGCGAGCCGCTGGCCGGTGTCGTGTCGCCCTGCCCGGTCACGCCCGACACGGCCGTCTGGTTGCTCTCTCCCGGCAAGGTCGTCGAGGCTTTCATTCACGCGCACGAGCTGCCCTCGTCGGCGTGGGGAACGAATCGCGTCCTCAACCTGCCGGGCATCACCTCGTCGGTCAAGGAGATGGTCGACGCGCTGCGCAAGATCGCCGGCGACGAGGTCGCCGACCGCGTGGAATGGCAACCCGACGCGCGCATCCAGGCAATCGTGAACAGCTGGCCCGTGCGCTTCACGAACGAGCGCGCGCTCAAGATGGGTTTTGTCGCCGACCCGAGCGTTGAAACGATCATCCGCGACTACATCGCCGAACAGGGAATCAAGGTCCAGGCGAGCAAGTGAAAGCGATCACCCCGGCGCAGGCCGGGGTGACGCCGACTGCGGTGAGATCAAAGCAGCAGCCGGCGCGGCTCCAAAGTTCAAGCGTCTAAGGTTTTACGGGAAGGCCACGCGCCGCATCGAGTCCCTGGCGGAAATTTTTCGCCCACGAGGTGACCATCGGCTGCAGATCGGCCCAGCGCACCATGTCGGTCTGCGCAAGATCCTTGTCGCTCCTGCGCGTCGCGACCGCGGCGGCGACCTGCCTGTTGTTCGGCGTAAGGACCTCAATCTCGGCTGAAATCTCGACGAGCCTGGGCGCCTCGCCAGCGCGCGCACGCGCGAAATTGAAAAGCGCCTTGACGGGAATGAAGTCGCTTGCATTGAGTTCGGGACTCACCGGTTGCACGCCGGAGATTGCCAGGCGGACGCGCAACACGTCGGGGCCCGGCGCGTTGACGATTTCATAACCGCCTGAAGTGGCATCGATGAAGGCCGTCTTGAAGAGATCCGTCATGCGCTGCAGCGCATCGGGCTGCAAGCCCCGGTATTCAGGATTTGGCACGAGATAGATCTGCACCGGGTCGATCAGGAGCTTCTTGAAAGCGCTGAGATCCACCGACCGGTCGACGAAGCGGTAGCTCCCCTCGAGCCCTTCGACGGGTTTGAGCTTCGAGTAATCGGCGAGAAAACCCGAGTAGTACCTGGCAGCGGCGACCTTGCCGGGCTCGGCGGCGAAGCTCGCCGGGCCGAAAACTGCAGCGGATAAAGCGAACACGGTCGAGATCAGTGCGAGTCTGCTGTTCATTGAAGCTCCTTTCGTTTAAGAAACGCCAGCCGCCGCGTCAGTCGGAGGCTGGTGCGACCATGGTCTTGCCGCTCGCGCGCACCGCGGCGCTGATTGCGGCAAGGAGCGCCTCGTCGCCACAGGGCTTGACGAGATAAGCAACGGCGCCGCCGCGCAAGGCAGCTTGCCGGTCGGCAGGATCGTCGGCGGCTGTGAGAAAGACGACCGGCACGGCGCGATGCTGCTCGGCAAGATGCGCCTGAACGCCAAAGCCCGTCATTCCAGGCATGTCGATGTCAAGAATGACGCAATCGGGTTCGCGCTCGGCGAGCGAGCGCAGGAATTCCTCCCCCGACGCGCAGCACAGGACGGCAAGGCCAGCCGACCTGAGGAGCCGGCCCAGCGCTTTGCAAACGGCCTCGTCGTCGTCGACGATCGCAACGAATGGCTTGTTGTCGCTCATGAGGGAACAAGCCTAGAGAGAAAGCGGCGCGCTCGCTATTAGACCTTAGTCCAAGGACGAACGACGCGCGTCGGCGACGCGCAGGCGTTCGGCTGCCCGCACGAGTTCGGCAAGCGAGTTCGCGCCCATCTTCTCCATGACATGCGCGCGGTGCACCTTGATCGTTTTCTCGCCGACGCCGAGCCGGCTTGCAATCTGCTTGTTGAGTTCGCCGCCGACGACGTGCGCAAACACCTCGCGCTCGCGCGGTGTCAGTTTTGCCAGGCGTTCGCGCAGGCTGCTTGCCGCGGTGTCATCGCGTCGCCGCAAGGCATCCTGCTGCAGCGCCTTCTCGACGGTGCGCAGCAGTTCGACGTCGTCGACGGGCTTGGTCAGAAAATCGACGGCACCGGCGCGCATCGCCTGCACCGCGGTCGGAACGTCGGCCCTGCCGGTGAGGAAGACAATAGGACGCCTGCCGCCACGCTCGGCCAGTTGGCGCTGCAGTTCGATACCGTCCATCCCGGGCATCGCCAGGTCGAGAACGAGACAGCCTGGCGCCGCAGGATCGTTGGCCTCGAGGAAAGCCTGCGGCGAAGCGTAAGCCTGGCAGGGCAAGCCGGCAGCCGAGAACAGCCGCGACAGCGCCTTGCGTACCGAAGGATCGTCGTCGACGATGAAAACGCTGGCCGTCATTCAAGCCCATTCATCTTCAGCTCGCGCCAGCCGCTTCAGCGCGTCTGGCCGGCAGCGAAAAAGTGAAGCTCGCACCGCCGCCGGCGTTGTTTTCAGCCAATATGTATCCGTCATGAGAGGCGACGATGCTGCGACTGATCGCGAGCCCGAGACCGGTCCCGTGATCCTTGGTCGTGAAGAAAGGCTCGAAGATCTTTTCGAGTTGGCCGCCGGCGATGCCTTTGCCGTGGTCCTTGACGGCGGTGACGAGATCGCCGCTCTCATTGCACCAGGTGCTGATGCCGACGCGGCGCTCGGCGGGATCGTTGCCCGCCATCGCCTCGCAGGCGTTGATGACGAGATTGAGGACAAGCTGCTGCAACTGCACGCGGTCGCCGACGACGGCCGGCAGATCGGCGGCAAGCTGCACGTCGGTCGTGACGTTGCGGCCGATGAGATCGCTGCGCAGGAGGCAGAGGACCTCTCCGATCACTTCGTTGATGAAGACCGTTTCGCGCTTGATCTCACCGCCTTCGAAGAGTCCGCGCAGACGGCGGATGACTTCGCCGGCGCGCTGGTCGTCGCTGACGATGTCTTGCAGGATGTCGCGCACTTCATCGAGGTCGGCGGGATCTTTCCTGAGAAATCGCAGCGCCGCCTGCGCGTTGCTGAGAATCGCCGTCAGCGGCTGATTGAGCTCGTGCGCCAGCGAGCCCGAGAGCTGGCCGAGCATCTCGACGCGCGACAGACGCGAGACTTCATGGCGATGTCGCTGCATGGCGAAATCCGCTTCCTTCTGTCGCGTGATATCGAAGATGACGCCGTGCCAGCGCATCGGTCGACCCTGCTTGTCGAGATGGGCGCCGCCGCGCATCGCCGCCCAGCGCAGGCCGCCCGTCGGCGCGAGGACGCGAAAGTCGAAGTCGCAGTCCTTGCCGTCCCTGGCGATGTCGGCGAGACAGCCCTCGAGGCCGGCGCGATCGTCGGCATGGACGCGGGCGAAAAAGTCTTTGGCGCCATAGGCATCCGCCTCGGGCAAGCCGAGGAAGCGTGCGAGCTGCGGGCTCGCCCGGAACTTCTGCTGGGCAAGGTCGTGCGACCAGACGCCGAGCCCGGCCGTCTCGGCAACGAGGCTCAGGTTGTATTCGCTTTCACGCAAGGCCGCTTCGCTGCGCCGCCGCCTGGCGTTCTGAAACAGCAGCGCCGCCGACAAAGCGGCGAGCAGTACCGTCATCACCAGCAAGGCGACGCTTTGCGTGTGATCGAGCGGGCTGGCGAAGGCCGAAGCCGGCACGCCAAGCAGGCTCAGGGGCAGGACGGCGCAGCGCCGTCCGACGCGCGTACCATCCCGATGTGCGCTTGTCATGGCTGCGTGCATCGCTTCAAGCTGAGACTGCGGCGAGTTTTCGCGCAGCGCTTGGCAGGGCCTGCGCCCCGGTTCGACCCGGGGCGCGAAGCGCTTCGCCATCGCCCAGAAGACTAGCTAACCTGCCGGCGCTTGATGTTGAGGGGGCCATAGCCCTGGCAGGTCGGCATCATTTCGATGATGTTGATATTCACATGCGGCGGCAGCGTCGCGGCCCAATAGGCGGCTTCGGCAATATCGACCGCGGTCAGCGGATCGGTGCCCTCGTAGATCTTCGCCGCCGCGGCGTCGTTGCCGCGGAAACGCACGTTCGAAAACTCGGTTCCGCCGCAAAGGCCGGGCGCAATATTGGTCGTACGCACGCCGGTTCCGGCCATGTCGGCGCGCAGGTTGCGCGTGAACTGGTCGACAAAGGCCTTGGTCGCACCATAGACGTTGGCGCCCGGCATCGGTGTGGCACCAGCGACCGAACCGATGTTGATGATCATGCCGCTGTTGCGCGCGACCATCGCGGGTAGCACCGCGTGCGTCATCGCAACGAGCCCCTTGACGTTGGTATCGATCATCGTCTGCCATTCGGCAAGCGACGTCTGATGCGCCGGTTCAAGGCCGAGCGCAAGCCCGGCGTTGTTGATCAGAACGTCGATCACGTGCCAGTCGGCGGGCAGTTCGGCGAGCGCGCGCGTGATCGAGTCGGCATCGGTGACATCCATCGTCAGCGGCAAGAGCTTTTCGCCGAGTTCCTCGTGCAGCTTGGCGAGCTTGTCAGCCCGCCGCGCGGTCGCGATCACGCGATGTCCATGGCTAACGAACTTGCGCGCCATTTCCTCGCCAAAACCGGCGCTCGCGCCGGTAATCAGAACAATCATGAAAAACCTCCCTGAGGACAGATGTATGATAAAGCGTCGCCTCGCCTTCAGCTCCGGCTTATCGGATCATTCCCACTCGATCGTCGCCGGTGGCTTGCCCGAGATGTCGTAGACGACGCGGTTGATGCCGCGCACTTCGTTGATGATGCGGTTCGAGACCTTGCCGAGCAGCGAGTGCGGCAGTTCTGCCCACTGCGCCGTCATGAAGTCCTGCGTCTGCACGGCGCGCAGCGCGACGACGTAATCATAGGTACGGCCGTCGCCCATCACGCCGACCGAACGCACCGGCAAAAGCGCCGCGAACGCCTGCCAGATCT
>CAZALA010000163.1:0-8013 GCA_964485725.1 uncultured Propionivibrio sp.
TGCTCTTATCGCCCATCTTCGCCGGCGCCGCGATGGCGCTGAGCTCGGTATCGGTTGTTACCAATGCGCTGCGCCTCAACCGGATCAAACTCTGATCAACAGGGCGGTCATTCACAAGCGAAGACGGCATGGAACCCCATGCCATCTTCATTCATTCCTGGTTGCCGAGAGCCAGCGGCCCATCCGGGACCGCTGGCCTAGCGCGTGACGATGGTCAGCTGCTGCGGCCGTAGGTGCGATAGAGCACGTTGTTGAGGCGGGCGACCTCGTCGCCGTTCATCGTGATCTTCTGGCCGTCAGTGGTTTCCATGACCATGCCCGGATCCATTCGTTGCGCTTGGCCAGACCTGGTTGCCATCGCCATCTTGCCGTCGTTGAAGACGTACACGGACGAACCGTCTTTGAGGTTGAGCACTTGTTTGACATCGGCGCTGGCGGGGGCGATTGGCGTGCTGGCTCTGGGTGCGCTAGCCGTTGTCTGGGTTGTCCCCTGCGCGGTGGAAGGCGGCCAGCTGTTGGGCAATTCAGCAAAGGCTGCGGTGGTGCCGGCGGCGCCCAGCAGGGCAATAAGTGAAAGTTTCGTGAAGTTGGTTTTCATGATCGTGTCCTAGTAAGTTGATGGATTAATCGGTCGGATTTTCCTCTGACCGTGGTGCCATCTTAGGACTTGCTTACCAACAGTCCCGTGACTCGGAAATGACAAATCGTTCCGCTTCGCTGATTTGAAAAAGCGCTTGACCTTGCCATTGTCGGAAGCTTTAGAGTGCGGTTTGCCTAAAGGCTTTACCGTGCTCAACGATGCTTGCAATTAGGAGTTGTCTTATTTGGCTACGCAGTAACTGAAGAGCTTCCGAAATCGCTCTCCGTGGCCGCGCGAGCTGTCGCTCTGGGGCAATGTCGGCATTAAACTGTCTGTAGCAGCCAAAGGGTTGAGCGATTTCGTGAAGGGATGAAGATGAGAATTGGCGAAACCGCGCGTGACAGCGGAATCCTGCGCACCCTCGCGCAGGCGGCCGAAGGCGAGGCGTGCGCATGTCACCCAGCCGCGAAGCGAAGGAATGTCGATGCTTGATTCCGGGCGCCGAAACGGTGTCGCAGCGGCACTCGGTGCCGCAGTGCTATTCGGGGCGGGGACGCCGCTCGCGAAGCTGCTGCTGAGTTCTGTCAGCCCGTGGCTGCTGGCGGGGCTGCTTTATCTTGGCTCCGGGCTTGGCCTGACGCTTTACCGGGGACTCGCCCGAGCGCCAGCGGTTAAACTGCTGCGCAATGAACGCGCCTGGTTTGCCGGCGCCATTGTCAGTGGCGGCATCCTTGCCCCGGTCCTGCTGCTGCTGGGTTTGACCGGTATGCCCGCCGCCGGCGCTTCCTTGCTGCTGAACGCCGAGGGGGTGTTCACCACGGCGCTCGCCTGGTTTGCATTCAAGGAGAACGTCGATCGAAGGATTGCCCTCGGCATGCTGGCGATCATCGCCGGAGCAATCGTCCTCAGTTGGCCGGGCGAGATTCGGTTCGTCGCGTTGTGGCCAACGGTCGCGATACTGGCTGCCTGTTTCGCATGGGGCATCGATAACAACCTGACCCGCAAAGTGTCGCTGACCGATGCCACCTGGATCGCCTCGGTCAAGGGCTTGGTCGCCGGCGCGGTGAATCTGGCCTTGGCCTTTGCGCTGGGCGCCACCCTCCCGCCGCCGGCAAACGTGGTGGCGGCGATGCTTGTCGGCTTCCTTGCCTATGGCGTGAGTCTGGCGCTATTCGTCGTCGGCCTGTGCCATCTTGGCACCGCCCGGACCGGCGCGTATTTCTCCGCCGCACCGTTTGTCGGGGCATTGCTCGCCTTGCTGCTGGGCGAGGCGCTGACGGTCAAGCTTGTGATTGCCGGCGCCCTGATGGCGCTAGGACTGTGGCTGCATCTCACCGAGCGCCACGAGCACGCGCATCGGCACGACGCTCTGGAACACGAGCACGAGCAAGCTCATGACGAGCACCACCAGCATCCGCATTCGCAAGGTGAATTCTCAGGAGGCGGGCACCGGCATCGGCATCAGCACGACCCGTTGTTGCACACGCACCCGCACTATCCGGATACCCATCACCGCCACGAGCATTGATAAAGCGAAGTCGCTAGTGACCTGCGACCGTATCGGTGACTTCGGGTCGAGCGCCAAGCTGAGGAAAGCGTGCGATGAAGCGGCTGCCTTCGCCCGGTTCGCTCTCGATCGCGAGCGTGGCGCGATGGCGTGTGAGGACGTGCTTGACGATTGCGAGCCCCAGACCGGTGCCACCTGTTTCACGCGAGCGGCTGTGATCGACGCGATAGAAGCGTTCGGTCAGGCGCGGCAGGTGCTGCGCGGCGATGCCGATGCCCGTATCGGCGACGATAAACTCGCCAAGCCCGCGATCGGCGCGCCAGCTGAGCATGATTTTGCCGCCGGGCGGCGTGTAGCGAACGGCGTTCCCGGCCAGATTGCTGAACGCGCTGCGTAGCTCGCCAGCATTGCACGAGAGCGTCGACGGCCCCTCAATGGTCAGCGAGATTTCGTGCCTGCCGCCCGATAGCGCCTGTGCTTCGGCGAGAACGCTCTGCAGCATCGGCTCCAGCTGCACGGCTTCTTCGTTCTCCGCCGAAACGTTCGACTCGAGCGCCGAGAGCGTCAGCAGGTCCTCGATCAGTCTTTGCATGCGCGCGGTCTGCTCGCAAACGAGCGCGAGGTAGTGCTTGGCCTCGTGACCCTCATAGGCTTCATAGTTATCGGCAAGCATTTCCGAGAATCCCGCGACCACCGTCAGCGGTGTCTTGAACTCGTGGGAGACGTTGGCAATGAAGTCGCGACGCATGGTCTCGATGCGCTCGATCTGACTGATGTCCCGTGAAACCAGGAGATTCTGGTCGTCGGCATAGGGGATGACCTGCACGAGCAGGGTCAGGCCCTCGACACGGCCACGGCGAAAAATCAGCGGTTCGCCAAACTGTCCGGCATTGAGGTAAGCGACGAAGTCGGGGTGGCGCATCAGATTGGTGAGTGCCTGACCGCGGTCCTTGGTCGCCGAGAGCGCGAAGTGCTTCGCGGCTTGCTCGTTGATCCAGCTGATGTGCTGGTGGCGGTCGAAGGCAATGACGCCGTCGGGCAGCGCCTGGAAGGCGCGGACGAAGCGATCCAGGGTCTGGTTGAGGACCTGCTGCTGGACCTTTCGAACACGGACGCGGCGGTGCAGACCGGCGAAAGCGATCTCCCAGACGCCGCGGCCTTGCGGCGGTGGGCTGTCGAGCGGGCCCGCAAGCCAGCCCAGCAGCTGTTGCAGGTGAAGGAGCTGCCAGATGAGCATCAGCAGCAGCGCGACAACAACCCCGGCAAGCCCCAGGTCGTTGCCGAAAGCGAGGGCCAGCGGCAAGTAGACCAGGAGAATGGTGGCCACCAGCATCCAGAAGGCGCGTACCCAAATCGCTCTCAATTCGATGCTCCTGTTCTTTGTCAGCTTGCCCTAACCGGGGTGGTGAGAGAAACGGTACCCGCTGCCGCGCACGGTCTGGATGAGGCGGTCGTGAAGGGTCGATTCCAGCGAAGCGCGCAGGCGGCGAATATGAACGTCGACCGTCCGCTCCTCGACGCAGGCGTGATCGCCCCACACTTGATCGAGCAACTGGGCGCGACTATGGACGCGCTCGGCGTGCGTCATGAAGAAATGCAAAAGTCGAAACTCGGTCGGCCCAAGGTCGAGTGGCTGGCCGTTGCCATGCACCCGATGACTGACCGGATCGACGCGCAGGCCTTCAATCTCGACGCAGTCTTCGCTCATCTGTGGCGTGCGCCGGCGCAAGACCGCCTTGATCCGGGCGAGCAATTCGCGCGGCGAGAAAGGTTTCGTCAGGTAATCATCGGCGCCGGCCTCCAGGCCAGCCACCTTGTCCTGCTCTTCTCCGCGCGCCGTCAGCATGATCAAGGGCAGGCGCCTGGTACGTTCGATGCCGCGCAAGCGACGTGCATACTGGAGGCCGCTCATGCCGGGCAACATCCAGTCGAGGAGAATGACGTCCGGCAGGATTTCGTTGTTGATCAGGTGCTCGGCATTCTCCGCGCTGTCTGCGCGCAGGACGCGGTGTCCGGCGTGCTGCAGGCTGACGGCAATCAGTTCCTGAATCGACGGCTCGTCTTCAACGACAAGGATGGTGGCGGGCATGGAAGTTCTCCAGAGTCTCTCCCAGGCATTCTATTAATGGCGGATTACAGATTCATGACAGGTGCTCGTCTGAAGCAATCGGTGGCGACGACGGCGAATCGGAATGAGTCGATGCGTTTGCACCGTTGGCTTCATCGTCGTGATCGGCGTGAAACCAGAATGTAACGCGAACAACATGTTGGCGTAACGCAGTGTCGGCATGCTCCGCGCCATGCCGACCGTTCGTTCGATCTTTCTTTCCGACATCCACCTTGGCACACGCGCCTGCCAGGCCGATCAGCTCCTTGACTTTCTGCGCCACCACGTCGCTGACAACCTGTTTCTGATCGGCGACATCGTCGACTTCTGGTCGATGCGTCGCAGCATCGCGTGGACCTCCGACCAGAACACTTTCGTGCAGAAGATCCTGAGGCGGGCGCGCCGCGGCGAGCGGGTCGTCTTCATTCCGGGCAACCACGACGAAGTCCTGCGCGACTATCTCGGCATCAGGTTCGGCGACATCGAGGTTGTTGGCGAGTATGTCCATCAACTCGCCGACGGTCGTCGTTTCCTGCTTCTGCATGGCGACGAATTCGACCAGATTACCCGGCACCACCGTTGGGTCGCCGTGCTCGGCGACGTCATGTATGGCGTCCTCGTGCGCCTCAATTCAATGATCGCCTTCGTTCGCCGCCGCTTCGGACTGAGGTGTTACTGGTCGCTTGCCGGTTACGCCAAACGCCGGGTCAAGAGCGCGCTGCAGTTCATCTTCGACTTTGAGGACAGCGCCAGCCATGCCGCCCGCCAGCGCGGCCTGGACGGAATCATTTGCGGCCACATCCACAGCGCCGCGATTCGGCAGGTGCACGGGGTGACCTATGTGAATTGCGGTGACTGGGTCGACAGTTGTACGGCGATTGTCGAGCACCTTGATGGTCGGCTCGAACTCATCGCCTGGGGCAGACAGGACACGGCGCTCGTCGCCGCACCACCGGAGGAAGTCACATGCGTGTCGTAATGGTCTCGGACGTCTATTTTCCCCGCATCAATGGCGTTTCGACGGCCATCCAGACTTACCGGCAAACGCTTCTCGCGCAGGGGGTCGAGGTGCATCTCGTCGCGCCCGACTATGGCACGGGTTGTGGCGAAGCATGGATCACGCGGGTTGCCGCGCGACCGGTTCCCGGTGACCCCGAAGACCGACTGGTACGCTGGCACGCAATGCATGAAGCCGTTGATGCTGCCGTCGGCAAGGGCTGCGATCTCATCCATGTGCAAACGCCCTTCGTCGCGCACTATGCCGGCGTGCGTGCGGCGCACCGTCACGGACTCCCGGTCATCGCGACCTATCACACGCTCTTCGAGGAATATCTCAAGCACTATGCACCGCTCGTTCCGGCGGGCTGGCTGCGTGGGCTCGCGCGCGCCTTTTCGCGGCGCCAATGCAACGGGCTCGACGCGGTCATCGTCCCTTCCAAAGCGATCCATCAACGCCTTGGCAATTATGGCGTGAAGACAGCGATGCACGTGCTGCCGACCGGGATCCCGTTGCAGCAGCCTGCGCCGGGGGAGCGTGATCGCTTCCGCCTGCGTTTTGGCATCGAGGACACGCGGCCGGTCGCGCTCTTTGTCGGTCGCGTCGCGCACGAAAAAAACATCGATTTTTTGCTCGACACCATCTCCCTGGCGCTCGCATCGCTGCCCAATCTCCTGCTCGTCATCGCCGGGGAAGGACCCGCCCGCGGCTATCTGCAGCAGCGTGTGGCGCATCTCGGCTTGCAGAACAACGTCAAGTTCATTGGCTATCTCGACCGCAAGACCGATCTGCCGGCGTGTTATGCGGCCGCCGACGCGTTTGTCTTCGCCTCACGGACGGAGACGCAGGGCCTCGTGCTTCTCGAGGCGATGGCCGCCGGTCTGCCGGTGGTCTCGCTCGCCGAGATGGGGACGATAGACATTCTCGGGGCAGGGCGGGGTGCGCTGGTGCCCGGCGACACCCCCGGCGCCTTCGCCTGGGTCTTGTGCGGCCTGCTGCGCGATCGCGAGCTACGCCAGCGTCTGTCCGAGGAAGCGCGCGCCTACGCGCTTGAATGGTCGGACGAGGCACTTTCCGCAAGAATGGCCGACTTCTATCGCCAGCTCGTTGCCGCGCGCGGTCAGCGCATGCTGGCAAATCTGAACGCGGCGCAGCGTCCGGCATGAGCGGCGCGCGTAGCGCTCAAGCCGCGGGCCAGGCCCGTCCGCTTCCAGACCGCCAGCCACCCCTTTCAGATTGACGCCCCTCGTGAGCAAGCCCGAACTGCCCGCAAGACCAGCAAGCCTGCAAGTTGCCGGCAAGGAGAGAAGCATGTTGTTCGAAGAAAGCCCTTTCAAGGGAAAAACCGGTATGCGGAGAGTATGGAACGCTCTGCACTATTCCTTCGCAGGTCTGCGCGCGGCTTTCGTTTGCGAGGATGCGTTCAGGCAGGAAGCGCTGCTGGCTGCATTGCTGATTCCGACCAGCTTCTTTCTGCCGGTGAGCGCCAGTGGACGCGCGCTCATGATCGCCAGCGTGCTCTTCGTGCTGATCGTCGAATTGCTCAACTCGGCGATTGAAGCCGCGGTCGATCGCGTTTCGCTCGATCGCCATCATCTGTCCAAACGCGCCAAGGATATTGGCAGCGCCGCCGTTCTGCTGGCGCTGCTCAACGTGGCGCTGGTGTGGGCTTGCGTCCTGCTCGACTAACCGATCGCTTTCGAACGAGGAGAGAAACGATGACCGAACTGCTTTTCTGCTACCACTGCCGGCGCCACCACCCGGCGGACGAAATGACGCAAGTGGAAAGCCGGGGCGTCAGGCGCTGGCGCTGCCGCGCGAGTCTTTCCGTGGGCCGCCGCAGCGTCGCCGTGCGTGATGCTTTCGGCAAGGCGGTCAGTCAAATGAATCGGCTCTCCTGCGCGCTGGCGGCGAGACGACCGCTGCCCCGACCTGTTCTCGAGTTGCTTTCCGATTCGCGACGAACTTCCGAGCTTCTCGCATGAAGATTCTGTTTGTCAGCGATGCCTGGGAGCCGCAGGTCAACGGCGTCGTGCGCACGCTCAAAATGACGCGTCGCGAGTTGGAGCTCAAAGGTCATCGCACCGAACTCATCTCGCCGCTCGGCTTTCGCTCCGTCCGTTGCCCGACTTATCCGGAAATCAGCCTGGCCGTGACCACGGCTCGCGAGATGGAGCGGCAAATCGACCGCTTCGCGCCCGACTGTCTGCACATCGCCACCGAAGGACCACTCGGTTGGCTCGCGCGCGGCGTAGCCCTGCGTCGCGGGTGGCCGTTCACCACCGCGTATCACAGCCGCTTTCCCGAATATGTGCACGCGCGATTCCGCCTGCCGGTCGACTGGACCTATGCGCTGCTGCGCCGTTTTCATAATGCGGCGCGCTTCACTCTGGCGCCGACGCCGGCCATTGTCGACGACCTCAAGTCGCGCGGTTTCAAAGGCGCTCGTCTGTGGTCGCGCGGCGTCGATCTGACGCTGTTCAGCCCGCAAGGAGAACGCAGCGTCGTGGCCGGGCGGCCGGTCTTTCTCTATGTCGGCCGCATCGCCGTCGAAAAGCAGGTCGAGGCTTTCTTGCGGCTCGACCTGCCCGGCGAAAAATGGGTGGCCGGCGAGGGGCCCGAACGCCGTCGCCTGCAGCCGCGCTATCCCGATGCCCGCTGGCTCGGCGTGCTGAGCGGCGAAGCCCTGGCGGTGCTTTATCGTTCGGCTGACGTGATGGTCTTCCCGAGCGTCACCGATACCTTCGGTCTCGTCATGGTCGAGTCCATGGCCTGCGGCACGCCGGTCGCCGCCTTCCCGGTGCCCGGGCCGATCGACGTGA
>CAZALA010000164.1:0-8011 GCA_964485725.1 uncultured Propionivibrio sp.
GGGGGAGATTCGAACTCCCGACCAACGGATTAAAAGTCCGCTGCTCTACCGACTGAGCTACCGACCCGGAAAAACAGGAACGCCGGATTATAGAGACCACCCCTTTGGCTGTCAACGCGAGCACTTGCGAACGGGCCGCCACTAGGCTTTTCCGAACGATGCCTTGATGCCCATGCCGAGCGCGACGACGATCAGCGTCAGCGCGAAGCCCATCTGCACGTGTTTCTCTGAGACGCGCGAGGCGAGCAGGCGCCCGAGCAGCATGCCGACGGCGGTGGCGCAGGCAAACCAGGCAGTCGCGGGCATCGGCAGAACGGCGCCGTGGGCAATGGCGGTCGCGACCCCGCCGGCGCCGACGAGCGCGATCACCATCAGCGAAGTGGCGACGACGCCGTGCATCGAGACGTCGGTAAAGCGGCGCAGCAGCGGGACGATGACAAAGCCGCCGCCGACCCCGAGGACACCTGCCATGAAACCGGCGAGCGCGCCGATTCCCGAAAAGAGCGCGGCGATCTTCAAGGACCAGCGGAAGCGCCCGCTGTTCGGGTCGAGCTGCGCCCACGCCTGACTTTCGATCGCCGCGTCAGGCGTCAGCTCGCGTGCCTGCTGCAGGAAGCGCCGGGCAACGACGAGCAGGATCAGCGCGAAAGCGGCTTGCAGCCAGCGCTGCGGCAACATCGCGGCGATGCCGAGCCCGACTGAAGTGAACGGCAGGCCGGCGAGCACCATCACCGTCGCCGCCTTGTAACGCACGAGGCCTTTCCTGAGGCCTTCGATCGCGCCGAGCGAGGCGGCACCGGCGACGGCGATGAGGGCGACCGGCGCCGCCTGCTGCATGCTCAGCCCCATGCCGACGACGAGCGCCGGCACGGCGAGAATGCCGCCACCGGCGCCGGTGAGCCCCATCACCGCGCCGATCAGCGCGCCGAGAACGAGCGCAAGTTCCATTGGCAGGCGTTATGCCTTTGCCGCGCCGGAGAGCGACTCGCGCCGCTCGAGGATTTCGAAGACGACCATCCCGAGGAGCAGCGCTCCAGCGAAGAGCAGCCCTTCCGGTGAGCCAATGCCGGCAAGGACCAGCGCAGGCCCCGGGCAGATCCCGGCGAGGCCCCAGCCGATGCCGAAGACGAGGCTGCCGGCGAGCAGGCGGCGATCGATCTGCCGGGACGAAGGCAATTGCATCGGCAGGCCGAGCAGCGAGCGCGTTCTTCTTTTGGCGAGCGCAAAGGCGATAAGACCGACGCCGACGCCGCCGCCCAGCACGAAGGCGAGCGAGGGGTCCCAGGCGCCGGCAAGATCGAGGAAGGCGAGCACCTTGGCCGGGTTCGCCATGCCGGCGATGATCAGGCCGACGCCGAAAATGAGACCTGCGAGCAAAGAGAAAAAGAGCGTCATCCGGCTCTCCCTTCAGTTGAGGACATGGCGCGCGACAAAGACGACGGCGAAGCCCGCGAGCATGAAGACGAGCGTCGCGACCAACGAGCGCGGCGAAAGGCGAGACACGCCGCAAACGCCGTGACCGCTCGTGCAGCCGGCGCCGTAGCGGCTACCGATGCCGACCAGGAAGCCGGCGACGACGAGAGTGGCGCGGCTCGCCGCAATGTCGACAGCGGGCAGGGCGAAGAAGGCCCCGTAAAGCACCGGGGCGAGGATCAGGCCGGCAAGGAAAGCGACGCGCCAGGCAATCTCGCCCGAGCGCGGCCGCAGGAGACCGCCGAGGATGCCGCTGATGCCGGCGATGCGACCGTTCCACAGAATGAGCAGCGCCGCGGCGAGCCCAATCAGGAGCCCGCCTGCGAGCGACGAGAGCGGCGTGAATTGTTCCCATGCGATGCTCATTTGTCACCTCCGTGCGGGCAATAAAGTTCGTAGAGTTTGCCGAGCAGCTCGAGGACGCGGGCGTCCTGCACCGAGTAGTAAATCTGTTTGCCGTCGCGGCGCGTCGCGACGAGGCCTTCGCTGCGCAGGACGCCGAGCTGCTGCGAGAGCGTCGGCTGCAGCACGCCGACCGCTGCGGCGAGTTCGCCCACCGATCTTTCGCCCTGGCCGAGCTGGCAGAGCAGCAGCAGCCGGTCCGGATTGGCGAGCGTGCGCAACGTGCGCGTCGCGGCGGCGGCGGCAACTCGCATCGATTCGATGCCAAGCGTCGGCTGCGCTTTGCTGGTCTCCATGTCCTCCATCGCTCTGCGAGATGTCTTGACACATTATATAACACAATATAATATCAATCAATATATTGTTTAGATCGCAGTGGAGAGCATGCCCATCCTGATTGCGCCTTTCTTCGAAGCCGTCACCGGAACCGTCACCTACGTCGTCCACGACCGGCCCGGGGGGCGTGCGGCGATCATCGACCCCGTGCTCGATTTCGATCCGCGCTCCGGTCTGACCTCGTCGCGCTCGGTCGACCAGGTTCTCGCCTTTGTCCGCCGCAATGGCCTTGGCGTCGATTGGATCCTGGAGACGCATGCGCACGCCGACCACCTGTCAGCGGCCCAGTACGTCAAGCGCGAGGTCGGCGGCAAGCTCGCGATCGGCGAAGCGATCGTCGTCGTGCAGCGCGCCTTCAGCGAGCTGCTCAACCTCGGCGCCGGATTTGCGACCGATGGTTCGCAGTTCGACCATCTGTTTGCGGCGGGCGAGACCTTCCGCATCGGCGAGCTCGCGGCGCGCGCGCTCTTCGTTCCGGGCCATACGCCGGCGGACATGGCGTATCACATCGAGGAGGCGGTCTTCGTCGGCGACACGCTGTTCATGCCCGACGTCGGCACGGCGCGCTGCGATTTTCCCGGCGGCGACGCCCACGCGCTCTATTCGTCGATCAGAACGCTCCTCTCCTTGCCGCCGGCGACGCGCCTGTACATGTGCCACGACTATCCGCCGGCCGGCAGGCCCGCGCGCTGGGAGACGACGGTCGCCGAAGAGCGCGCGCACAACATCCACGTCCGCGACGGCGTCGATGAGGCCGCTTTCGTCGCGATGCGGCAAGCGCGCGATGCCGGGCTCGACCTCCCGGCCCTGATCTGGCAGTCGATACAAGTCAACGTGCGCGCCGGCAATTTCCCGCCGGCGGAGGAGAACGGCAGGCGTTATCTCAAACTTCCGCTCGGGCAAGCGTGAAATCCTGCGCGCGCCCCGGCATTCGAGTCCCGCAGCATGGCAACATTCACATCAGGAGCGTCATCATGAAAAGCAATCTGGGAGCGGTGGACCGTGGCATCCGCATCATCGCGGGCGTGGCCTTGATCGTCGCGACGCTCGCCGGCGCCATCGGCGCCTGGGGCTGGATCGGTCTCGTCCTCATTGCCACCGGCGCCTTCCGCTTTTGCCCGGCCTACCTGCCTTTCGGCTTCAACACCTGCAAGCTTGGCAAATGACCCGCTACAAAAACCCGACTTCAACGCAAGGGAGCACATCGTGACCGCAGCAAATTATCTGGCTTTGACCAAGGACATTTCGAAGAACCTCGCGACCCTGCGCGCCGACCTGCCCGAGGTGATGAAGGGTTTCAGCGAACTCGCGCGGGCGGCGACGCAAAATGGCGCGCTCGACAAGAAAACCAAGGAGCTGATCGCGCTCGCACTCGGCGTTGCCGTGCGCTGCGATGGCTGCATCGGTTTTCACACGCAGGCGCTCGTCAAGCTCGGGGCGAGCAAGGCCGAGGTCGAGGAAGTGCTCGGCATGGCCGTGTACATGGGCGGTGGCCCGTCGCTGATGTATTCGGCGAACGCGATTTCGGCCTTCGAGGAATTCAGCCAGGCGCAGACCGTTCCGGCGTGATCGCCGCGCCGGCTTTCAGAACTCGATGACGGTGCCGACAAAGGCCGGGATGAAGCGATCGCCAAAAGCCGCCTCGAGCCTTGCCATCATCTTGAAGCCGGTGCAGTGGTTGGCGGCGACAAAATCGGGAGCGAATTCCTTGAGCTGAGCAATGGTCGGCGACTGCTGCGCGTCGCCGACGGGGCCGAGGTGGGTGCCACCGATCCAGCCGTGCAGGCGCTCGGCGCCGGTGACCGCCAGCCCGTGCCTGACCATGTTCACGAGCCCCGCATGCGCGCAGCCGCTGATGACGACGAGGCCTTGGTCGCTCCTGCAGTAAAGCGCCATGTCGTCTGCCATGTCGTCCTGGCCGTCGCAGCCCGCGAGCGCATCGACGGCGCGCAGGCGCGCGTCGCCCGTTTCGTAGGCGGTCGTGCGCGGCACCGTGCCGCTCGCCCAGAGACCGGGCAGCATTTCGCGCGGCGAGGAGAGCTTGCGCCAGTCGGCGCCGAGCGAGGACAACTGCTCCTCACGGTGCGGGATGCCGGCGAAGCGGCGCTCGCCGCTGGCGGCCGCCGCAAAGCGCGGCTTGAACGCGGCTTCGTGCAGATACACCGGCAGCGATTTCCTGGCGTGGCTGAGCACGTGAAACAGCCCGCCGGTATGGTCGTGGTGCCCGTGGCTGATCGCGATCAGGTCGAGGCAGGCGGGCGGCGCCCCGATGAGATCGAGGTTGTGCACGACCGCCGACGATGCGCCGGTGTCGAGAAGCAGCCGCTTGCCGGCCGTTTCGATCAGCATCGACAGGCCATGCTCGCCCAAGAAGGAGAGCGGCGAATTGATCGGAACGCAGTTGTCGACGGCAACGGTGAGCTTGACGCGCATTTTGAGGCCTCCCTGTTATTTGCAAAAGCTCCGGCACGATCGCGACGGCGGTCGGGCCGTCCTGCCCTTTCACGTTATCATGGCCGGGTTCAGCCCGCCCGGCCGTTCGCTGCCTGAGCGCCCGGAAGAACAACCAGTAGCGCGCCGGAGAATGCATCATGCCGATCACCAAGGGGTACCAGCAACTCATCGCCGAAGCCAGTGCCAGGATCAGGAGCTTGAGCGTAGACGAAGCCTGGCGCAAGCTCGGCGATGCCGACGTCGTTTTCGTCGACATCCGCGACGTGCGCGAACTCGAGCGCGAAGGCATGATCCCCGATGCGCTGCACGCGCCGCGCGGCATGCTCGAATTCTGGGTCGATCCGGAAAGCCCGTATTACAAGGACGTCTTCGGCTCGGGCAAGGAGTTCGTCCTCTACTGCGCCTCCGGCTGGCGTTCGGCGCTCGCCACGGCGCAGCTTCAGGACATGGGCCTTGCACCCGTCTGCCATATCGCGGGGGGTTTCAAGGCATGGCAGGCGGCCGGCCTGCCGGTCGCTGCCAGGCCGCCGTCAAAGCACGGTTGATTCCAAGGTTTCTCGCGCGGCGCTTCAGCTCGGGGCGTAGCGCGTCGGGTCGTCAACTGCGGCGGCGGCAAAGCCTTCGCGGCGCAGGCGACACGAATCGCAGACGCCGCAGGCGTGCCCCTCGGCGTCGGCCTGATAACACGACACGGTGATGCCGTAATCGACGCCGAGCGCGCTCCCGCGCGCGATGATCTCTGCTTTCGTAAGTTCGATCAGCGGCGCATGCACGGCGAGTTCCCGCCCCTCGACGGCGGCCTTGGTCGCGACCTTGGCAAGCGCGGTGAAGGCTTCGACGAAAGCCGGGCGGCAGTCGGGGTAGCCTGAGTAGTCGACGGCGTTGACGCCGACAAAGATGTCGCGGCTCTCGAGCACTTCGGCCCAGGCGAGCGCGAGCGAGAGCATGATCGTGTTGCGCGCCGGCACGTAGGTCACCGGGATGCCGGGCGCGATGCCATCGACCGGAACGGCGATCGCCGCGTCGGTCAGCGCCGAACCGCCAAAGGCGTCGAGCGCGAGGCGGATGACGCGGTGCTCGCTGGCACCGAGCGCCTGCGCGACGCGCGCTGCGGCGTCGAGTTCGACGCGGTGGCGCTGCCCGTAGTCGAGCGAGAGGCAGTAGCAGTCGAAGCCTTCCGCGCGTGCGATCGCGAGCGTCGTCGCCGAATCGAGACCGCCGGAAAGGAGAACGACGGCGCGGCGCGGCGAGCGCGCTTCTGAAGCTGCTGGGGATGAATTCATGGGCTGTCTGCTGAAAGGCTGGCCGCCATTTTACCGTTTTGCCTTGGGCGCCGTCAGCGCTGCGGCTACAATCGCAGCTTATTCAATCGTCGCGCCTGGGAGAAAACGATGCGCCGCCTGCTGCTTGCCTCACTCATGCTTTCCGCTTTCGCGCTGCCGGCGCACGCGGCTGACAAGGTCAAGGTCGGGTTTCTGTCGACGCTGTCGGGGCCCGGCGCCGGCCTCGGTGTCGACATCCGCGACGGCTTCAACCTCGCGGTCAAGCAGTCGGGCGGCAAGCTCGGCGGCCTGCCGGCCGAAGTCATCGTCGCCGACGACCAGCAGAAACCCGAAGTCGCGCAGCAGCTCGCCGAGAAATTCTTAAAGCGCGACAAGGTCGATTTCATGACCGGCATCGTCTTCTCCAACCTGATGCTCGCCGTCGGCCAGCCGGTCTTCGACAACAAGACCTTCTACATCTCGGCCAACGCCGGCCCTTCGCAATACGCCGGCGAGCAGTGCAATCCGTTCTACTTCAACGTCGCCTGGCAGAACGACAACCTGCACGAAGCCACCGGCAAGTACGTGCAGGACAAGGGCTTCAAGAACGTCGTCCTGGTCGCGCCGAACTATCCCGGCGGCAAGGACGCGATGGTCGGCTTCAAGCGCTTCTATAAAGGCAAGGTCGGCGAGGAAATCTACACCAAGCTCGGCCAGCTCGATTACGCCGCCGAGCTCGCGCAGATCCGTTCGCTCAAGCCCGACGCGGTTTTCTTCTTCCTTCCCGGCGGCATGGGGATCAATTTCGTCAAGCAGTTCGTCGCCGGCGGCCTCTCGGCCGATACGCAGCTCTTCGCGCCGGGTTTCTCGGCCGACGAGGACGTGATCAAGGCGGTCGGCGCGCCGATGCTCGGCATGTTCAACTCGTCGCACTGGGCGCACGACATGGACAACGCCGAGAACCGTCGCTTCGTCGAAGGCTTCCAGAAAGAGTACGGCCGGCTGCCTTCACTCTATGCTTCGCAAGGCTATGACGCGGCGCTTTTGATCGACGCGGCGGTGCGCGACGTCAAGGGCAATCTCGCCGACAAGGACGCACTCAGGAAAGCGCTCGAAGCCAAGCGCTTCAAGTCGGTACGCGGCGACTTCAAGTTCAACAGCAACCACCACCCGGTGCAGAACTACTACCTGCGCGTCATCGGCAAGGACGCACAGGGCCGCATCACCAACAAGACGATGGGAACGATCTTCACCAACCACGCCGACGCCTACGTCGCGCAGTGCAAGATGAAGTGAACCATTCACCACAGAGACACAGAGACGCAGAGAAAAGCAAATTGATTTGTTTCTTTCTCTGGTTTTTCTCTGTGTCTCTGTGCCTCTGTGGTTAAAGGTCTTGATGACCCAACTTCTCCTTGAACAGGGCTTGAACGGCCTGCAGTTCGGACTGATGCTCTTCCTCCTCGCGGCGGGGCTGACGCTCGTCTTCGGGATCATGGACATGGTCAACCTCGCGCACGGGTCGCTCTACATGGTCGGCGCCTATCTGACCGCGGCGGTGACGCAGGCGAGCGGGTCCTTTCTCGTCGGCATCGTGGTGGCGATGGCGGCCACGGCGGCGGTCGGTGCGCTCGTCGAAACGACGCTGCTGCGCCGGCTCTATGCGCGCAACCACCTCGCGCAGGTGCTTGCGACTTTCGCGCTGATCCTGATCTTCAACGAAATCGTGCGCATGATCTGGGGCGCACAGCCGGTGCTGCTCAACACGCCGGAGGCGCTCTCCGGGCCGCTCGCGCTCGGCGGCTTCCTCTACCCGGCTTACCGCTATCTCATCATCGGCGTCGGCCTCGGCGTCGCGCTCGTGCTCTACTTCGTCGTCACGCGAACAAAGGTCGGCATGTGGGTGCGCGCCGGCGCGTCGAACCGCGAAATGACCGAAGCGCTCGGTGTCAATGTGCGCCTGCTCTTTACCGCCGTCTTCGCGGCGGGTGCCGCGCTTTGCGCGCTCGCCGGCGCGATGCTCGGCCCCCTGCTCGCGGTGCAGGTCGGCATGGGCGAGAGCATCCTGATCCTCGCTTTCGTCG
>CAZALA010000165.1:0-8006 GCA_964485725.1 uncultured Propionivibrio sp.
GACGGCACCGGCGACCAGACGACGCAAACGCCGTTTACGACGCAAAGCATCATCAACATGCTCGCGCAGTTGGGAACGACGCTGGCGACGACGCAATCGCTGCAGCTCAAGAACGTCGCCGCGGTCATGGTCACGGCGAACCTGCCGCCGTTTGCGCGCATCGGCCAGGCGATCGACATCACCGTTTCCTCGATGGGCAACGCCAAGAGCCTGCGCGGCGGCACGCTCGTGATGACGCCGCTCAAGGGCGCCGACGGCCAGATCTACGCCCAGGCACAGGGCAATATCGTGATCGGCGGCATTGGCGCCGCGGCCGCCGGCAGCAAGGTGACGATCAACCATCTGCTCGCCGGCCGCATCGTCGCTGGCGCCACCGTCGAGCGCGAAGTGCCGACGGCGCTGGGCCAGGGGGCTTTCATCAACTACGAGATGGCGGTCACCGATTTCGGCACGACGCAGCGCGTCGTCGAAGTGATCAACCGCGAAATGGGCGCGGGGCTCGCGCAGGCGATCGACGGTCGCCTGATTCGCGTCAGTGCGCCCGAGGAAGCCAACGCGCGAGTCAATTTCATGGGGCGCATCGAGAACCTCGAAGTGCGTCCGATGCAGGCGGTCGCCAAAGTCATCGTCAACCCGCGCACCGGGTCGGTGGTGATGAATCAGAAGGTGACGATCGAATCCTGCGCGATCGCGCACGGCGCGCTCTCGGTCGTGATCACGACCGAGCAGCAGGTGAGCCAGCCCAACGCCTTCGCCGGCGGACAGACCGTGGTGACGACGCAGGCCGACATCGACATCAAGCAGCCGGGCGGCGCGCTCATGCAACTCAAAGCCGGCGCCAGCCTCGCCGACGTCGTCAAGGCGATCAACGCGCTCGGCGCCAACCCGCAGGACCTCTTGTCGATCCTGCAGGCGATGAAGGCGGCGGGGTCGCTGCGCGCCGAGCTTGAGATCATCTAGGAAAGTTGGTCGCCGCGCTGCGACTCGAAGCGGGTAGGGTGCATGAGCGCAGCACCTTGCACCATGCGACCGCTCAGGCACGCGTGCTCGCGGCTCACGTCGACGCGGTCTGAGTCGGACGCGCTCTGTTCCGCGCCTGACGCGCGGGTCACATCTCTTTCGTTTCGCCGAAAGAGATGTGACCAGAGAAAGGGCGACCCCACGCTTGCGGTCGGCTGCGCCGACTGCCCTGTGCTACTCGGCAAGCCGGGGCGGCTGCGCAACTCGGGCTTCGCCCTCAGACAATGCTCGCCGACTTCCCCCCGCCTTGCCTGCGTTGCTCGGCGCTGCACGAGGGGGAGAGAAAGGCAGCAGCGTCACCGTGCTCTGCGCGCTCAGCGTCCTGCCTTTTAAATCCCCTTCGGCGCCGCCGAGCAGCGGCCTTGCGCCGGGGGCAGTCGGCGAGCATTGTCTGAGGGCGCAGCCCGCGTTTTGTGGACGTAGCCCGAGTTGCGCAGCCGCCCGGCGCAAGGCCGTTGCGCTGGGCATCGCGCCTTCAGGCGCGACGGCGCCGCGGGGTCGCCTTCTTTCTCCCCCGTCTTTCTTGGCGAATCAAGAAAGACGGGGCCGCGCGTCAGGCGCGGAACAGAGCGGGTCAGTGACAAAGCACGTCGACGTGAGCCGCTTGGCCAAGGCCCTGGATTCCGACTTGCGCCGGAATCACTTACTCACGACTTGATCTGCGAATGCTTCGCCGAGCGGCCGCATGGTGCAATGCGCTGCGCCATGCACAGATCGGTGCAATGCGCTTCTTGGCGCGGAACTTGCTCCTGTCTGCGACATGAAAGCTGAAGACATCCAGGCCAACCGCTTCGTCCTCGACTTGAAGTCGGCCGCCGACCTGCGCCTCAAGCTCAAGCAGGACCCGCAAGGCGGCATCAAGGCGGTCGCGCAGCAGTTCGAGGGCCTGCTCATGCAGATGCTGCTCAAAAGCATGCGCGACGCGACGCCGCAGGATGGCGTCCTCGACAGCGACCAGACGCGCTTCTTTACTTCGCTTGCCGACCAGCAGCTGGCGCAGAGCCTGGCGGCGCGCGGCGCGCTCGGTTTTGCCAAGGTGATCGAAAAGCAGCTCGGCCGCAACCTGGCTACGCCGCCCGCAGGCGACGAAGCGAGCCCGCCTCAAGCGCGTCTCGATGCGCTGCAGCGACTCTTGAGCGAGCGGCAGGCGGCAAGTTCTGCCGCTTCGTCGGCAGGGCTCGCCGAGACCGGCAAGCCTCGCGAAGCGGCGGCGGCTGCCTCGGCCACCGGTGCCGCCGCGCCGGCATCGGCAAGCGCCGCCGATTTCGTCAATCGCATCTGGCCGCACGTCGTTCAGGCGGCCAAGGCGATCGGCGTGCCGCCGCAGTTCATCGCCGCGCACTCGGCGCTCGAGAGCGGCTGGGGCAAGAGCGAGATTCGCACGGCCGACGGCGCGCCTTCGTACAACGTCTTCGGCGTCAAGGCCGGCAGCAGCTGGCAGGGGCGAACGACCGAAGTCGCGACCACCGAGTACGTCGATGGCGTTGCCCAGCCGACGCGCGAAAAATTCCGCGTCTATGCTTCCTACGCCGAGGCTTTTCGCGACTACGCGTCGCTCTTGACGGGCAAGGCGCGCTTTGCCGGCGTCCTCGGTCAGCAGGCCGCGCCCGAGTTCGCGCGCTCGCTGCAACAGTCGGGTTACGCCACCGATCCGATGTACGCCGACAAGCTCACTCGCATCATCAACGGTACGACGCTGCGCCAGGCCTTGATCGGCTAGCGCGGCAGCACTCAATTTTTCGGCAGATTTGCCGTTAGGGTCAGGGAAGAGGAGCATTTTTCATGTCGACAGGCATTTTCAGCACCGGCATCAGCAGCTTGCAGGCAGCGCAACTCGGGCTGCTCACGACCGAACACAACATCGCCAACGCGACGACCGCCGGTTTCAATCGCCAGCGCACGGTGCAGGCGAGCAATCTCGGAACGCTGACGGGCTCGGGCTTCATCGGCCAGGGCGTGCACGTGTCGACGATCGAGCGCATGTACAGCGGCTTCCTCGCCGGCCAGGTCAATCGCACGCAGAGCGCGAGCAGCGAGCTTGCCGCCTACGGTGCGCAGATCGCCCAGCTCGACAACATGCTCGCCGACGCCGACGCCGGCGTTTCGCCGGCGCTGCAGGATTTCTTCAAGGGCGTGCAGCAGGTCTCGGCGAACCCGTCGCAGGTGGCATCGCGGCAGGCGCTGCTCTCCTCCGCGCAGGCGCTCGTCGCGCGCTATCAGGGCATCAACGACAACATCAACCAGATGTACGACGGCGTGAACGCCCAGGTGCAGTCGACGGTCGGCGCGATCAACTCGTATTCGACGCAGATCGCCAATCTCAACCAGGCGATCGTCGTCGCGCAATCGTCGGCGAATCAGCCGGCCAACGATCTGCTCGACCAGCGCGACCAGCTCGTCCTCGACCTCAACAAGCTCGTCAAGGTGACGACGACGACGAACACCGACGGCACCTACAACGTCTATATGGGCAACGGTCAGCAGCTCGTCGTCGGCACGCAGGTGATGACGATGACCGCGCAACCCTCGAGCGCCGATCCCTCGCGCTTCGTCGTCGGCCTGAAGACGCCCGCCGGCAACCAGGAGCTCCCCGAGTCGCTGATCAGCGGCGGCGCGCTCGGCGGCCTGCTCGCTTTCCGCCGCGAATCGCTCGACCGCATCGCCAGCGACCTCGGGCGCAACGCCGCATCGCTTGCGCTCGCTTTCAATGCCCAGCACGCCCTCGGCCAGGACCTCCTCGGGCAGTCGGTCGGCGACGGCGGTTTTGCCGCAGCTTTTTTCACGCTTGCCGCGCCCAGGGTCGTTGCCAATCAGAACAACAGCGTCGCCGGCGCCGCCGTGATTTCAGCCACCCTCGTCACCCCGCCGCCGATCGACGGCAGCTACACGCTCGCGCGCAACGGTGCCGGAACGCTTTATACGCTGACGCGCCAGTCCGACGGCCAGGCGTGGACGGGCGCGACGCCGGCCGCGCTGCAGGCAGCGCTGCCGACGAGCGAAGGGCTCACGCTCACCGGCGTCACCGTCGCGGCCGGCGCCTCGACGCAGGTCTACAGTCCGGCCGCCAACGGCGCGAATTTCTACACCCAGCTTACGAGCTCGGACTACCGGCTCAGCTACGACGGCGCCAATTACACGATGACGCGCCTGTCGGACAGCACGCAATGGAGCAACGCCTCGCTCGTCAACCTGTCGGCGACGGTCGCCGGCAGCGAAGGTTTTTCCCTGGCCCTCGCCTCGGGCGCGCCAGCGGCCGGCGATTCCTTCCTGATCCAGCCGACGCGTGACGCCATCAAAGGCCTCGCCGTAAACGCAACGGTCGCCGCCGACGTGCGCCTGATCGCCGCCGCGGCGCCGGTGAGAACCGCCGCCGCGAGCGCCAACACCGGCACCGCGAAGATTTCCGCGGGCGACGCGCTGCCCGGTTTCGGCACGCCGCCGATCGCCGCCGCCGGCGTCAGCTTTACCTACAACAGCGCCGGCAACACGCTGACGCTCGCCGGGGTTCCGGCCGGCGCCAACATCTCGCTGACGAGCGCCGGCACGACGACCGTTTATCCCGGGCCGACGATCCCTTACGTCTCCGGCGCGACGATTTCGTTCGCCGGCGTGAGCGCGAGCATTTCGGGCAATGCCGACAACGGCGACGTGTTTACGCTCGCGAAGAATACCGGCGGCGTTTCCGACGGGCGCAATGCGCTCGATCTCAATCTTCTGCAAACGCAGAACACGATGTCGGGCAAGACCGCGAGTTTTGCCTCGGCGTACGCGCAGCTCGTCAGCGACACCGGCAACAAGGCGCGCGAAATCGACGTCAAGACGCTGGCGCAGGACGCGCTCCTCAAGCAGGCGCAGGATGCCCGCGATTCGCTTTCGGGGGTGAATCTCGACGAGGAAGCGACGAACCTCCTGCGTTACCAGCAGGCTTATCAGGCCTCGTCGAAAATGCTTGCCATCGGCAACAAGCTGTTCGACGACCTGCTCGCGGTCATCTCCTAGGGGAAATCGGATGCGCATCAGCACCAGCCAGATCTACGATACCGGCGCGCTCAACATCCAGCGCAACCAGAGCGGCCTTTACAAGCTGCAGAACCAGATGTCGTCAGGTCGGCGCGTGCTGACGCCGGCGGACGATCCGGTCGCCGCCGCGCAGGCGCTGATCGTCTCGCAATCGGCGGCGGTCAATGGTCAGCACATCGACAACCAGGGCAACGCGACGAGCCAGCTCGCCCTAATCGATTCGCAGCTGACCGCGCTCACCGGCGCCTTGCAGGATGCCCGCGTGCTCACCGTCCAGGCGGGTGGCGGGGCGCTCTCGACGAGCGACCGGGCGTCGATCGCCAACGACCTGCAATCGCTGCTCGACCAGGCGCTCGGCATCGCCAACGCCCAGAACGGCAGCGGCGACTATCTTTTTGCCGGTTACCAGGGCGCGACGCTGCCCTTCGCCGCTGACGCGACGGCACAGGTCGACTATTTCGGCGACAACGGCGAGCGTCTGCTGCAGGTCTCGTCGTCGCGCCAACTGCCGGTCAATGTCGCCGGCAGCGATCTTTTCATGAACATCAAGGAAGGCAACGGCCACTTCGCGGCGAAAACCGGCGGCAATACCGCCGGCGGAATCAACCAGGGAAGCGGCGTGATCAATGCCGGATCGGTGCTTGATCTGCAGCAGTGGCAACAGGCGGTCAATGGTTTCGGCTGGCAGGTGCCGACCAATCCCGCCCTGCAAATCCGCTTTGCCGGCGCTGCCGGCGCCTCGACCTATCAGCTTTATGACGTCTCCAACCCGCTGGCGCCGGTCGCGATGAGCGCGCCGGCGGCCTTCACGCCGGGGCAGGCGATCAGCATCGCGTCGACGAATCCGCCGGCTGCGTCGGCGACTGATTTCGGCTCGCAGGTCGTGATCACGGGCCAGCCTGCCGCCAACGACACCTTCTCGCTCGCGCCGAGCGCAAGCCGCAGCATTTTCCAGACGCTGCAAAGCCTCATCGCGAGGCTGCGCATGCCGATCGGAACGGCGACCAATTCGGCGAGCGAAAATACCAACGCGCTTGCCGCCGAACTTGCCAACCTCGACCAGGGGCTCGCCAACGTCAGCCGCGTGCAGTCGAGCGTCGGCACGCGCATGCGCGAACTCGACGCGCTGGGGAGCACGTCGACCGACCTCGATCTGCAGTTTCAGGATGCTGCCTTGAAGCTCACCGGGCTTGACTACGCCAAGGCGATCTCCGACTTCACGATGCAGCAGATGTATCTTGAGGCGGCGCAAAAATCGTTTGCGCAGGTCGCCGGCCTGAGCCTCTTCGATATCCTGTGAGGCAGACCATGCGCGCCTTCCCCGTGATCCTCGTCGCCGCGGCGCTGGCCGGCTGCGGAACGACGAATACCTCGCTGACGCCGAGTTCGGGAACGATTCTGCCGAACACCAAATTCGTCGTTTCGCCGTCGATGGCCTTCACCTTCGAGGAGTTCGCCGTCGCCGCCGCGGCAGCGGGCGTTCTTTACACAATCTACGATCCGCTCGCGCCGAACTGGCAGATCGACGAGCAGGTCGTCGACGACGAGAGCTATTTCCTTTCGCTGCGCGCCAAGAGTTTTCGCATCGGCGGCGACGGCGAGGCGATCCAGATCTTCAAGCGGCGCGCAGCCCAGCTGCAGCGCGCCCGCGGCTACGCCGGCTATCGCATCGTCGATTATTCGGAAAGCATCGAGTCCGGAACGCCGCTCACGCATCGCACCTCGGAAGGCACGATCCAGCTCGTCCGCGCGCCAAGTCCGTCGCCGACTCGCTAAGCGCCTCACCTCGGTACGAAGTTGCCGAGCATCGAGGCGAGCCCGTGCTCGAACATCTGCTGCAACGGCGCGGCAAGCTGCGACATGCTGACGTAGAGAGCGGCGAAGCCGAGCAGGATCGTCACCGGAAAACCGATCGCGATCAGATTGAGCTGCGGCGAGACGCGACCCAAGATGCCGAGCGCAATGTTGGTGATGAGCAGCGCCACGACGACCGGCAGCGCGAGCAGCGTGCCGAAGGAAAAAATGATGAAGCCGGCGTTGGCAAGGTTGAGCCAGCTCGCCGTGGCAAACGCTGCGTGACCGATCGGCAGCACGGTAAAGCTTTGCATCAGCGCGGCAAGCGCCATCAGGTGGCCGTTGACCGCAAGAAAGAGAAGCAGCGCGATCATGCCGGCAAACTCGGAAACGACCGGCGTCTGCGAGGCGCTCTGCGGATCGTACGCGGTCGCGAAACCAAGGCCCATCTGATGGCTGATCATGTTGCCGGCCATGTCGATCGCCGTGAACACGAGGCGCATCGAGAGCCCCATCGCGTAGCCGATCGCCATCTGCTCGGCGAGCACCAGGAGGCCCACGCCGGAGGCCGGGTCGATCGCGGCAGTCGCGGGCAGCGCCGGCATGATCGCGACCGTGATGGCGACGCCAAGCAGCATCAGCGAGCGCGTCGCCAGGCCCTCGATGTAGAAGGGCGGCGTCGCGACGACGAGCGCGAGGACGCGCGCCAGCGGAAAAATGAAAGCGGCGATGAAGGCGTTGAGCTCGGCGCTCGTGAAGGTGATCATCTGCCGCTGTCCACTAGCCGATGATCTGCGGGATGCTCTCGAACAGCTGCCGGATGTAGTCGGTGAGGAGTTGCAGCATCCAGGGCCCGGCGACGATGAGGACGATGAACATGCCGACGAGCTTGGGGATGAAGGAGAGCGTCTGCTCATTGATCTGCGTCGCCGCCTGAAAAACGCTGACGATCAGGCCGATGATGAGAGCGGCAAGAAGAAGCGGGCCGGCGAGCAGCAGCGTCATCTCGATCGCCTGGCGCCCGACGTTCATGACGAGTTCGGGCGTCACGTGGCAAAGCTCATGACGAGCGAGCCGAGGAGCAGATGCCAGCCATCGACGAGGACGAAGAGCATGAGCTTGAACGGCAGGGAGACCATGACCGGCGACATCATCATCATGCCCATCGACAT
>CAZALA010000166.1:0-7990 GCA_964485725.1 uncultured Propionivibrio sp.
CGTTGGCGATGACGAGCAGGCGGTGCGGCAGGTATTCGGTGAGGATGCCGTACTTCGCCGGCGAGTACGCCGCGGCGCCGAGGCCGACGATGCCGTAGGCGAGAAGCGGGTGCACGTCGAAGAACATCATCGCGCAGCCGACGATCTTGATCATGTTGCTGATGAACATGACGCGCCACTTCGGCATCGAGTCGGCGAAAGCGCCGACAAAGGCGGCGAGGACGACGTAGGAGACCGTAAAGAAGGTTTTCAGCAGCGGCTCGTACGCGGCCGGGGCGTGCATTTCACGCAGCGCGGCAATGGCGACGATGAGCAGCGTATTGTCGGCAAGCGCGGAAAAAAACTGCGCCGCCATGATGAGATAAAAGCCAAAAGGCATTGAAAATTCGGCTGCTGCTCGAAAGAAGTGGCGAATTTATACCATGAAAGTGGCCAAGTTGTTAGCCGACGGCGACAGCGCCCACGGCCTTGCGCCTTTCAGGCAAAATGCCGGCAAGCATTCGCATCCCGCCAAGGAGCCCCGCGTCCCATGCCTCGTCCGATTGAAGCGCGTATCGACCTGAGTGCGCTGCGTCACAATTATCTCGTTGCCAAGGAGCGCGCCGCAGGGGCCGCAGCGGCCGCTGTCGCGACCGCGCGCGCCCGCCCGGCGAAGGCCTGGGCGGTGGTCAAGGCGGATGCTTACGGACACGGCCTGCTGCGTGCAGCGGCGGCGCTTGCCGATGTCGCCGACGGTTTTGCGCTGCTCGACGTCGAAGCCGCGGTCGCCTTGAGAGATGCCGGTTACCGGCAGCCGATCCTGCTCCTCGAAGGCTTCTTCGACCGCGCCGATCTTGCTGCCTGCGCCGAATACGGGCTCGTCACCGGCGTTCACCGCCTCGAGCAGCTGCGCATGATCCGGGAAGCGCGCCTGGCTGCGCCTCTGCCGATTTACGTCAAGCTCAATACCGGGATGAATCGCCTGGGTTTCATGCCGGGCGAGCTTGCCGCGGTCAGGGCGGAACTTGCGGATGCGCGCGCTTTCGGCGCGATTACGCTGATGATGCATTTCGCCGAAGCCGACGGCGGTCGCGGCATCGACTGGCAGCTCGATCGCTTCCATGCGATTCGCACGGACTGGCCCGGCGCGCCTGAAGTTTCGCTCGCCAATTCGGCGGCGCTCCTGCGCTACCCGCAAACCGTTCACGACTGGGTGCGCCCGGGGATCATGCTCTACGGCGGCAGCCCTTTTGCGGACGTCGACGCCGCGAGCCTTGAGCTCAAGCCCGTGATGACGCTGAAAAGCCGCATTCTCGCCGTGCAGGAAATCAGGGCCGGCGAGCGCGTCGGCTACGGCGGGCTGTTCGAGGCGCGGCAGCCGACGCGAGTGGGCATTGTCGCTTGCGGTTACGCCGACGGTTATCCGCGCCACGCGCCAGGCGGCACGCCCATCCTCGTCGAGGGCGAGCGTTGCACGACCCTGGGTCGCGTCTCGATGGACATGCTCGCCTGTGACCTGACGCGCCTGCCGCAGGCCGGCGTCGGCAGCCCGGTCGTGCTCTGGGGCGAGGGCCTTGCCGCCGACGAAGTCGCCGCCGCCGCCGGCACCGTCAGCTACGAACTCTTCTGCGCGCTCGCGCGGCGGGTGCCGATTGTTGAAGTTTGACGAGGGAAAGAACCATTCACCACAGAGACACAGAGACACAGAGAAAAGCAATTTTTGTATTGCCAAGGCTGCCTCGACAGTTCGGTTGTGCGAATGTATCTAGAACCATTCACGACAGAGAGACAGAGACACCGAGAAAAGCATTTCTTTTATATCGCCAGGCGCGCCTCTACAGATCGGGTTTGCTCATGTCTCTCTTCTCTGTGTCTCTGTGTCTCTGTGGTTAAAGGTTTTAAAAAAAATGGCTAAGCAGAAGACGGTCTATTCGTGCACCGAGTGCGCGGCGGTCGTGCCGAAGTGGCAAGGCCAGTGTCCGGGCTGCGGGCAGTGGAACACGCTCGTCGAGAGCCTGTTCGAAGACACGGCCGGCAGTCCAAGCCGCTTTGCCGCGCTCGGCGGTACCGCGAAATTGCAGCTGCTCTCGGAAATCGAGGCGCGCGAGGAGGATCGCCTGCCCACGGGCATCGGCGAGTTCGACCGGGCGCTCGGCGGCGGTCTTGTCGCCGGGGGCGTCGTCCTGCTCGGCGGCGACCCGGGAATCGGCAAGAGCACCTTGCTCCTGCAGGCACTCGCGCAGCTTGCCGCGGCTCATCATGTGCTTTATGTCAGCGGCGAGGAATCGGGGCAGCAGATTGCCATGCGCGCGCGCCGTCTGGCGCTCGACACGACGAGGATGAAGCTGCTCGCCGAAATCAACCTGGAAAAGATCATCAGCGCGCTGCAGTCGGAAAAGCCGCAGGTCGCCGTCATCGATTCGATCCAGACGCTTTGGTCCGATCAGTTTACTTCGGCGCCGGGCTCGGTCGCGCAGGTGCGCGAGTGCGCAGCGCAACTGACGCGGCTTGCCAAACAGACCGGGATCAACATCATCCTCGTCGGCCACGTGACCAAGGAGGGCGCGCTCGCCGGACCGCGCGTGCTCGAGCACATCGTCGATACCGTTCTCTACTTCGAGGGCGACACGCACTCGAGCTTTCGCCTCATTCGCGCGGTCAAGAACCGCTACGGCGCGGTCAATGAAATCGGCGTCTTTGCGATGACCGACCGGGGTCTCAAAGGCGTGAACAACCCGTCGGCGATGTTCCTCTCGCAGCACGGCCACCCGGTTCCCGGCTCGTGCGTCCTCGTCACGCAGGAGGGGACGCGGCCCTTGCTCGTCGAGATCCAGGCGCTCGTCGACGGCGCCCACGGCAATCCGCGCCGCCTCACCGTCGGCCTCGACGCCCAGCGCCTGGCGATGCTGCTTGCCGTCCTGCATCGCCACGCCGGCATCGTTTGCTTCGACCAGGACGTTTTCGTCAACGCCGTCGGCGGCGTCAAGATCGGCGAGCCGGCGGCCGATCTCGCCGTCCTTCTGGCAATCGTCTCTTCCTTGAGGAACAAGGAGTTGCCAGAGAAACTTGTCGTCTTTGGCGAGGTTGGGCTTGCCGGCGAAATCCGCGCCGCGGCGCGCGGTCAGGAGCGTCTCAGGGAAGCGGCAAAGCTCGGCTTCACGCGCGCGCTGATTCCCGAAGCGAACGCGCCGAAAACGCCGATCGCCGGCATTCGCACGATCGCCGTGCGCCGCGTCGACGAAGCCGTCGAGCGTCTGCGCGAGCTCGAGTAGCCAAACAAGATCAGACACTTGAGAAAGGAAGTTAAAGCGTTGGGTGAATATCGACGCCGGCTTCCTCGAGGCTTCATTCGCCGTTTTTGCCGGCTGGCCCGGCGATCGTCAGATACTTGAAGCGCCGATGGCGCGGCGATGCCACGGCGCCGCCGGCGGCGCGCGATTCGCATGGCGCGGCGTTCCGTGAGAATATCCCGGGGCGGTCTTTCCAATGTCCGGTGCGGGCGGCAGCTGTCGATGAAGTCAAAAACCCTGATCTTTGCGCTGCGCATGCTGCGTCGCGATGCGCGCGCCGGCGAGTTGCGCCTGCTCGCCGGCGCGCTCGTGATCGCCGTCGCCGCGCTCACCGCGGTCGGTTTTTTCACCGACCGGGTGCGCCAGGCGCTCGCCAGCGAGGCGAATCAGCTGCTCGGCGCCGATCTTTTGCTGATCTCGGATCATCCCTGGCCGGCCGGCATTGCGGCAAGCGCGCGCGCGAGCGGGCTCGTGATCGCCGAGACGCGCACTTTCGCGAGCATGGCGATGGCCGGCGAGGGCGATCGCGCGCAGGCGGCGCTCTCCGACGTCAAAGCCGTTTCCGCCGCTTACCCGCTGCGCGGCAGCCTGCGCGTCGCGCCCGCGCTCAACGTCGCCGATGCCCCGGCCGGTCGCGTTCCGTCCGCCGGCGAAGTCTGGATCGACGAGCGCCTTGCGGCGACGCTCGCCGCCAGCGTCGGCGAGCGCCTGACGCTCGGCGACCAGCGCTTCCTGATCGGCGCGATCCTCACCCTCGAACCCGATCGCGGCATCAATTTTTTCAGCGTCGCGCCGCGGCTTCTGATGAATCTTGCCGACGTCGAAGCGACCGGACTGCTGCGTCCGGGCAGCCGCGTAACCTATCGCCTGCTCGTTGCCGGCGAGCCCGAGCGCGTCGCCGACTTTCGCAAGCGCATCGAAAAATCGCTGGGGCGCGGCGAGCGCATCGAGGACGCGCAGAACGCGCGTCCGGAAATTCGCGCTGCGCTCGAGCGCGCGGAAAAGTTTCTCGGGCTCTCGGCGCTGCTGACGATCGTCCTTGCCGCGGTTGCCGTCGCGCTCGCCTCGCGGCGCTTCATGCAACGCCATCTCGACGCCTGCGCGGTGATGCGCTGCCTTGGTGCCCGGCACAATTTCCTGCTCGCCGCCTATCTCACGCAGTTCGCCGTCCTCGGCCTCGCTGCCTCGCTCGTCGGCTGCGGGCTCGGCTACCTCGCGCACTTCGCCCTGCATGCCTGGCTCGCGCAACTCGTCGCCAGCCCGCTGCCGCCACCAAGCTTGCTGCCGGCGCTGCAGGGGAGCCTCGTCGGCCTCTTGCTGCTCGTCGGTTTTTCGCTGCCGCCCATTCTTGAGCTGAAGAACGTCTCGACGCTGCGCGTGCTGCGGCGCGAGTTTTTTGTCACTGCCGCGCTGCCGCGCTGGTGGTCGCTCGTGCTCGCCTACGCGATCGGCCTCGTCTTCCTCGCCGGCCTGATGTTCTGGATGGCCGGAGAAGTTCGGCTCGGCGCTTACATCGCCGGCGGCTTTTCGGCGGCAATGGTCGTCTTCGCGGCGGTGGCGCGCCTGTGCGTCCACCTCGCCGCGCGGCTGCGTAACGTTAGCGCTGCCGGCAAGGGGGCGAGCGCGAGCGGCGTGAGCTGGCGTTACGGCCTGGCCGCGCTCGAGCGCCACGCATTTGCGAGCGTCGTGCAGATCGTCGCGCTGGCGCTTGGCTTCATGGCGCTGATCCTGCTCACCGTGATTCGCGGCGACCTTCTCGGCGCCTGGCAGAAAGCGATTCCGCCGCAGGCGGCGAACCGCTTCGTGATCAATATCCAGCCCGGGCAGCTGCCGCGCCTGCGCGAGGCCTTTGCCGGCGAGCGGGTCGAGGCCGGGTTTTCGCCGATGATCCGCGGACGACTCGAAAGCGTGAACGGGCGCGCTACCGTGCCGGCGGACTACGAAGACGAGCGGGCGCGACGTCTCGTCGACCGCGAGTTCAACCTCTCGTACCGGAACGACTTGCCGCCGGGCAATACCGTCGTTGCCGGGCGCTGGTTTGCGGGCAGCAGCCCTGTGCCTGCCGAAGCTTCGGTCGAGGAAGGGCTTGCCAGAACGCTCGGGCTTAAGCTCGGCGACGAACTCGTGTTCGGCATCGCCGGCGAGCGCGTCGCAATGAAGATCTCGAGCCTGCGCAAGCTCAACTGGGACTCGATGCGCGTCAATTTCTTCGTGCTCACCCCGCCCGCCGTGCTCGAAGCCTATTCGGGGAGCTGGATCACGAGCTTTTATCTGGCGCCGGAGAAAGCCGATTTCGTCAATGAACTCGTGCGCGAGTTTCCCAACCTCACGGTCATCGACGTCGCAGCGATCGTTCGCCAGTTGCAGGCGATCATCGACCAGGTCGCGCAAGCCGTGCAGTTCGTCTTTCTGTTCACGCTGCTCGCCGGCATCGTCGTTCTCTATGCCGCGCTCGGCTCGGCGGCTGACGAGCGCCGCTACGAGCTCTCGATCATGCGCGCGCTCGGCGCCCGTCGCGCGCAGCTGCGCAGCGCGCTCTTCGCCGAGATGGCGGTGATCGGCGGCCTTGCCGGCCTGATCGCCGCGCTCGGCGCGCTCGGCGTCGGGCAGCTGCTCGCGCACAAGGCCTTCCAGTTCGAGGTCGCGATCGACTACTCGTTGATCCCCTCGGCGATGCTTGGCGGCGCGCTCATCGTCACCGCCGCCGGCTGGTTTGCCGCCGCCCGCCTCATCAACTCGCCGCCGCTCGAAGCGATTCGGGCGGGGGTTTGAGAAGAACAGCAAACCACCAAGACACCAAGACACCAAGGGTCACCAAGAAAAAATTCCCGGTTTTCTTGGTCTGACTTTCTGCCTTTGTGCCTTGGTGGTTCGCTGGTTGGTGCTGAAGCGCGCTTCGGAAGAAAAGCAAAGCAACAAGTCACCAAGAGTTACCAAGAAAAAATCCTGGTCTTCTTGGTGCAACTTTGTGTCTTGGTGTCTTGGTGGTTCGCTTTTTAAGTCCTAAACCAGGTCCTCGCGGCGGAGCAAAAAGACGTAGCGGTCGCCGGCGGCGGTGTCGAGCCAGACGAAGGGGGTTTCGGGGAAGGCGCGTTCGAGTTCGTCGCGGTTGTTGCCGATCTCGACGACGATGAGGCCTGCGGGAGTCAGATGCGCGCCGGCCTCCGCAAGAATGATGCGGACAAAATCGAGGCCGTCCTCGCCGCTCGCCAGCGCGAGCGCCGGCTCGCGCCGGTATTCGGCGGGCAGCGAGCGCATCGACTCGGCATTGACGTAAGGCGGGTTGGAGACGATGAGGTCGTAGCGCTTGCCGGCAATCGCCGTAAAGGCGTCGGACTCGATCAGGCGCACGCGCGCCGAGAGCCCGTAATCATCGACGTTGCGCCGCGCGACGGCGAGCGCATCGCGCGAAACGTCGAGCGCATCGACGCTGGCTTCGGGAAAGGCGATCGCCGCGAGGATGGCAAGGCAGCCCGATCCCGTGCACAGGTCGAGGACCTCGCTCACCGCCCAGGGATCCTCGATCCAGGGGGCGAGCTGCTCGTGCAGGAGTTCGGCGATGTGCGAGCGCGGAACGATCACGCGTTCATCGACATAGAAGCGGTCGTCGCCGAGCCAGGCTTCCTGCGTCAGATAGGCCGCGGGCAGGCGCTCGTCAATGCGCCGGCCGATGATGGCAAGCACCGCCCGGCGCTCGTCGGCGGTCAGCCGCGCGTCGACGCAGGCGTCGAAATGCTCGGGCGGCAGGTGCAGCGTATGCAGGATCAGGTAAGCCGCCTCGTCCCAGGCGTTATCGCTGCCGTGGCCGAAAAACAGCCCGGCCTCCCGGAAACGGCTGACCGCGAAGCGCATCAGGTCGCGCAGCGTCGAAAGTTCTTGTTGCGCTTGTTCGAAGACAGTCATGGCGGTCATTGCGGTCGGTGTGGGTGGGAGAAGGGCTCGCGGCGTCGGCGTGGCCGCCCCGGATCGCGTCATTTCGCGTCGTTGTGCGCTTCGGCGCCTTCGTCGCTGAGGTTCAGGGCAAACTCCCTGAACGAGGTGCCGTTGCCGCTGATTTCGGAAAAGTCGAGCGCGCCTTCGGCCTGCGCCTCGTCCTTCTGCGCGTGCGAGATGAGCTCGGAATTGTTGATCAGCCAGGAGAGATTCGTCGGCGAATCGGCGTTGGCGAGCGCCTCGTCGAGCGTGATGACGCCGTCGCGGTAAAGGCGGAAGAGATCCTGTTCGAAGGTCTGCGATCCGGGCGCGAGGCTTTGCTCCATCGCTTCCTTGACCGCGAGCACTTCGCCGCGCTCGATGAGTTCCTGCACATGGCGCGTGTTGAGCAGTACTTCGGCGGCGGGCGTGCGCGTGCCGTCGGGCTTCTTGACGAGGCGTTGCGAAATGATCGCCTTGAGGCTTGCCGAGAGGTCAAGATAGAGCGAGCCGCGGCTGTCGAGCGGGAAGAAGTTGATGGCGCGGTTGAGCGCGTGGTAGCTGTTGTTGGCGTGCAGCGTCGCCAGGCACAGGTGTCCGGTCTGCGCGTAGGCGATCGCCGCCTGCATCGTTTCCTTGTCGCGGATCTCGCCGATCAGGATGCAGTCAGGCGCCTGGCGCAGCGCGTTCTTCAGCGCGATGCCCAGGCTCAGCGCGTCGGTGCCGATCTCGCGCTGGTTGACGATGGCACGCTTGGCGGAAGACAGGAATTCGATCGGGTCTTCCATCGTCAGGATATGGCCGCTGGA
>CAZALA010000167.1:0-7862 GCA_964485725.1 uncultured Propionivibrio sp.
CGTCAATATGCAGACTTCCTTCCTGCACCCGCCCTTCGGCTTCGCCCTCTTCTTCCTGCGCTCGGTCGCGCCGGCCTCGGTCAAGTCGAGCGACATCTACTGGGGCGCCATTCCCTTCGTGCTGATCCAGATCCTCATGGTCGGGCTGCTGATCGCTTTCCCGCAGCTCGTGACGATGAATCTCGACAAGGCGAACGCCGTCGACATCAACACGATCGAAATGGTGCTACCCGAAACCAATTACGACCAGCCCGAAGAAGAAGCGGCGCAGCCGCCTGAAAAGGAAAAATAGAACTTTAAACGGCCTTGGCCTAACGACTTCGGCCACTCGAAGAACAAACCACCAAGAGACCAAGTCACAAAGTTTCACCAAGAGGAGTAAAAGCATTGGCTTTCTTGGTGCTTCTTGGTGTCTTTGTGTCTTGGTGGTGAAAGGTTTTGAAGTTAAAACCCAAAAAAACGGGGGCAGAGCCCCCGTTTCCGTTTGGTGCGAAGCGATTACTTGCGGCTGTACATGAACTTGCCGAACTCGTTCTCGGCGACGCGCCACCAGAAGTTCTGCTCGTCGAGGAATTTCTTGTAGTTGTCGTAAATCTTCTTGAACTCCGGGTTCTTTGCCGAAGTTTCCGCGTAGTACTCGTTGGCGGCCTTGTAGCTTGCCTCCATCACATCTCTCGGGAAAGGCAGCATCTTCGTGCCCGAAGCGAGCAACTGCTTGAGCGCGACCGGATTGTACGAGTCGTAGCGCGCGCACATTTCGGCGTCGGTGTCGGCGCAAGCGACCTCGATGATCGTCTGGTATTCCTTCGGCAGCTCGGCCCACTTCTTGGCGTTGATGTAGGTCGAGATCTGCGGCCCGCCTTCCCACCACGCCGGATAGTAGTAGTACTTGGCGACCTTGTTGAAGCCGAGCTTCTGGTCGTCGTACGGGCCGACCCATTCGACGGCGTCGATCGTGCCTTTCTCGAGCGCCGGATAAATGTCGCTGCCGGCGATCTGCTGCGGCACCACGCCGAGCTTGGCCAGCACCGCGCCGGCGAGACCGGCGACGCGCATCTTGAGGCCCTTGATGTCGGCTACGGACTTGATTTCCTTGCGGTACCAGCCGCCCATCTGCACGCCCGTGTTGCCGCTCGGGAAAGAGATGATGTTCGACTTGGCGAAGAATTCGTTCATCAGCTTGGCGCCGTTGCCGTGCCGATACCAGGCCTTGATCTGGCGGGCGTTCATGCCGAAGGGAATCGCCGTGTCGATGCAATAGGTCGGATCCTTGCCGAAGTAGTAGTACGAGCAGGTGAAGCCCATTTCCACCGTGTTGTCCCTGACCGCATCATGGACGCCGGGTCCGGGAACGAGTTCACCCGCGGCAAAAAGCTGAATCTGGAACTTGCCGCCGGTCATGTCGGAGATGCGCTTGACGAGGTACTCGGCCGAGCCGTGCAGGGTATCGAGGCTCTTCGGGAAACTCGAAGCGATCCGCCACTTCACCGCCGGCAGGCCCGCGGTCTGCGCTAGCGTTGGCGCGGCAACGGCGCCGGCGGCGAGACCAACCCCGGCTTTCTTCAAAAAGGAACGTCTTTCCATGATTTATTATCTCCAAGGTTTGGGAACGAACACCGGACAACCGGGAGATTATAGCCAAAGCGCAAGAGCGGCAAAGCGGCTTTTGCGGAGAAAGAGGCGCAGCCAGGCCGCCGATGCGAAGAAACTTGTAGGAGCCCGATTTATCGGGCGATGCTGCCGGATCGCTGCAAAGCCCTTATCCCCCAAGCGATTCGGCGTTTGACGATTCACCGCTGCATCGCCCAATGAATTGGGCTCCTACAGCCTGCAGGACGCCTTGTCAGTTCCCCGCGACCTTCATCTGTTCGACCAGGATCGAGCCGACCTGTTTCGATCCGTGCGCAAGGACGTCGTTGCCGACCTCGGCGATGTTGGCAAACATGTCGACGAGGTTGCCGGCGATCGTCACTTCTTCGACCGGGTGCACGATTTGACCGCCCTCGACCCAGAAACCGGCGGCGCCGCGCGAGTAATCGCCGTTGACGTAATTGACGCCCTGGCCGAGCAGCTCGGTGACGAGGAGCCCCCGCCCCATCTTGCGCAGCAGCGCCGGCAGGTCGCAGGAGCCCGCTGCGACGATGAGGTTGTGGCAGCCGCCGGCGTTGCCGGTCGTCTGCATGCCGAGCTTGCGCGCCGTGTAGGCGCTCAGGAAATAACCCTGGACGACGCCGTCCGCGACGACTTCGCGGTCGCGCGTCGCCACCCCATCGTCGTCGAACGCGCTGCTCGCGAGCGCGCCGTAAAGATGCGGCCGTTCGCTGATGTTCACCTGCCGCGAAAATACCTGACGACCGATGCTGCCGTCGAGAAAGGTCGTCTTGCGGTAGAGCGCGCCGCCGCTCACCGCGTGTACAAAGTTGCCGATCAGCGAGGCGGCGAGCGGCGCTTCGAAGATCACCGGCACCTTGCGCGTTTTCACCTTGCGCGCGCCGAGACGGGAGAGCGCGCGCCGCGCCGCATAATCGCCGATCGCTTCCGGGGCCGCGAGCGCCGAAGCTTCGCGCGAAGTCGAATACCAGTCGTCGCGCTGCATCTTCTCGCCACTGCCCGCGATCACCGAGCAGGAAAGGTAATGGCGCGAAGTCGGGCAACCGCCGATGAAACCGAGGCTGTTCGCCGAAATGAACTGGCCCTCCTGGATCGATACCGTCGCGCCTTCCGAGTTGGTGACGAGCGGGCTCACGGCAAAAGCGGCGCGCTCGCAGCGCTGCGCAAGCTCGACCGCTGCTTCGACCGAAAGCAGCCAGGGCTTGTACAGGCCGAGGTCGGCGAAAGCTTCACTCTCGGTCGCCAGACGAGCCGCATCGGGCAGGCCGGCGCAGGGATCGGCAGCGGTGAAGCGAGCGATGTTGAGCGCAGCCTCGACGGTCTCGCGCAGGGCCGCGCGCGAAAAATCCGAGGTGCTCGCGTGCCCCTTGTGCTGCCCCGCATACACGGTCACGCCGACGCCCTTGTCGCGGTTGTATTCGATCGTCTCGGTTTCGCCGCAGCGCACGGTGACCGCCTGCCCGAAACCTTCCGAGACGTCGACCTCGCAATCGCTCGCCCCCGATTTCCTGGCGTGCGCGAGCACGTCGCGCGCAAGCTCGGCGAGCGTGTCGAGGCTATGGCCAAAGCGCGAGCCGGCGGCGGGGCGAGGGGTCTTTTGCGACATGGGGTGACGATGCTGGCGTTGAAACCGCTATCATAGCAGTTCCCCGCCAGGCGCCTTGCGCGCCCGCCCGCAACGATCAAATCGCCCGAGCACGAAGCCATGATGAATCCCGAGGAAGAAGTCCCGCCGCTATCCAAAACGCGGCGCAAGCAGGCCATGGCCGACCTGCAGGAACTCGGCGAAGAGCTCGTCGCGCTGCCCGCCGATCGCGTCAGGAAAATCGACGTTCCGGAAAGCCTTCGCGAGGCGGTCATGACCGCGCAGCGCATGCCGCGGCACGATGAAGCGAAGCGCCGGCAGATGCAATACATCGGCAAGCTGATGCGCAACGTCGATGTCGAACCGATTCGCGCCGCGCTTGCGCTCGTGCGCGGCGAATCGGCAAGCGAAACGGCGAAGCTGCACCGCCTAGAGCGGCTGCGCAGCGAACTCATCGCCGACGAAAACGCCGTTCAGGAAATCGCCGCGCTCTATCCGGGAATCGACCTCCAGCACCTGCGCTCGCTGCGTCGCGCCGCGCTCAAGGAAAATGCCCAGAGCATCCGCAGCTATCGTGCGATCTTCCAGCTTCTCAAGGAGCTCGACGCTGCGGCCGACATCGGTACCCCGCCCGCGTAGGGACCTTTTCGGAGACAGGATATAGGTGCAATAACCGAAGGGCATTGCACCGTTTGCCGTATTGCACCGTTTACCGTATTGCACCGATCCGTGCATTGCGAAGCGCATGCACCGCTTTCCCCCTTGCGCTCGGCGCTTACCCGACCGACTGCTCGCGGTAGCGGCCGATTTCAAAGCTGCTGGCGGTCTCTTCGAGTTCGATCGGCGTCATCAGATACGACCGGCCATCGTGCGAGAACTCCATTGTCTGGCGCACGTCGAAGCTCGCGAGCGGCAGCACGATGCGCGCTTCACCCGGCGCGCCGGCTTCCCGCAGCCAGATCGCGGGAACGACGCCGGCTGCCGAAAATCCCGCGGCGCGGGGCCGCAATTCAACGCTCTGCGCCTGCCGCGAAAGCGTCTGGATGCCGATCGCGGCCTGCGCTTCGGCGTCCTTGTGGTAACGCCGGACGACGCCGAGCACCCAGTTTTCGCCGCCTTCGGGCTGCATCGCGAGCAGCGCGCCGACGCTGAGCCAGTCGCCGAGCTCGCTCGCCGCCGCGCCGAAGCCGCCGCGACTGACGTTCTCGACGACCCAGCTTTCGGCCGTGCGCTCCTTGCCGAGCCTTGCCACCTCCCCGGCAAAGATCGTGAAGCAGTCATCGAAGCCGTGCACGACGGCGATCCGTGTCTTGACCGCGTGCCGTGAATGCTCGCGCAGGGGCGGTTGCGGCGCCCAGTAGGCGGCAAGATGGCGCAGCACCGGCAACAGCGTCTTGGCCGAGTATTCGCCGCCGAGGTTGAGGTCGGGCGGCAGTTCGCCGCGTTCGACGACCCGCATGAGTTCCTGCAAACCCTGCGCCGCGCTGCCCGGCGAGAAAAAGCGCAGGCTCGCCAAAGGCTCTTCGGGCTGGCGAATCAGGCGCGCGGGCGGTGCGCCGCTCGCTGCGTAAATCCAATGCACGCTGTCGGCAAGGCAGGTCGTCGACAGATCGAAGCGCGACTGAAAATGCGCGCTGATCCTGTCGGCAAGCTCGATCTGCACGGGCATCAGGCTGTCCATCGACGAGCTGTAGACGAGAAGGGCCTGCACGTACTGCTGAGCAACGCTCGTCAGCCCCGGCTGCGCGGGATAGAGCTGCAGCGCCTTTTGCGCGTAACCGGCCGCTTCGGCAGCAAGATAGGCAAGGCCGAGGCCGCGCCAGAGGTCTTCGCCGATCGCGCCGTAGCGGAAGGCGATCCATTTGAGCTGGTTGGCGCGCGCCGCGACGAGCCGCGCCGCAATCAGCGGCAGGAAAGGCTTCAGGGCCTCGCTGCCCTTGTCCTTCGGGCTCTGCGTCGCGCGATCGAGACAACGCGCGTAAAGGCTCGCGACTTCGCCCCAGTAGTTGAAGCAGATCGACCACAGGCGGCGCTCGTCGCTTTTCGACAATTTGCGCGCCTGCAGATAATTGCGCGAGAGGCGTCGCAGGTGGATCTGCGCGGCCTCGTCGAGTTGGCGCACGACGTCAAAGAAATGGTCGACGCGAAAATCGTCGGCCCGGGCCAACGACTCGAACCAGCCGTAGATTTCATCGGCCGATTTGAACGAGTTGTCGGGCGAAAGCTCGGCAATCGTCCGCTTGAGTTCTTTGACGTCGCCGAGCGGATGATCCGGGCGCGACGAAAAAAGATTGAGCAGCATGGCGAGCAGTCCTTAAATTCCTTGGGAATTCGAAGTGTGCGGCCAGTATAAGGCCGCGGTCAAAAGCTGCAAGGCCGGCGCCGCCTCGACGAAGCTGCCCGGCCCCGCAGCCGCGGCGATTCCATTACAATTGAGCGCGATCAATCCCTCCCGGCCATACATGAAACAGTACCTCGACCTGATGCGCCACGTCCATGAAAAAGGTGCCGCCAAAGGCGACCGCACCGGCACCGGAACGCGCTCGGTTTTCGGCTGGCAGATGCGCTTTGACCTTGCCGCCGGTTTCCCGCTGCTGACGACGAAGAAGCTGCACCTGCGCTCGATCATCCACGAGCTGCTGTGGTTCCTGAAGGGCGAGACCAACATCGCTTATCTGAAGGAAAACGGCGTGCGCATCTGGGACGAGTGGGCCGACGCCAACGGCGACCTCGGCCCCGTCTACGGCCACCAGTGGCGACACTGGAAAGCGCCCGACGGCAGCGAAATCGACCAGATCGCCGGGCTCGTCGCCGGACTTAAGAAAAATCCGGACTCGCGCCGCCACCTCGTCACCGCGTGGAACCCGGGCGAAGTCGAGCGCATGGCGCTGCCGCCCTGTCACCTGCTCTTTCAGCTCTACGTCGCGCCGGCCGCCGCGGGCGATCCCGACGCGCGACCGAAACTCTCGTGCCAGCTCTACCAGCGCAGCGCCGACATTTTCCTCGGCGTGCCCTTCAACATCGCCTCCTACGCGCTGCTGACCCTGATGCTGGCGCAAGTCTGCGGCTATGCGCCGGGCGACTTCGTGCACACGCTCGGCGACGCGCATCTTTACAACAACCATCTCGAACAGGTCAGGTTGCAGCTCGCGCGCGAACCGCGCGCGCTGCCGACGATGGCGCTCAATCCCGAAGTGCGCGACATCTTCGCCTTCAAGTTCGAAGACTTCACGCTCGAGGGCTACGATCCGCACCCGCACATTCCTGCGCCGGTCGCGGTCTAGACCTGTGCCGACGCTCGCTTTGATCGCTGCGGTTGCGAAGAACCGCGTCATCGGCAAGGACAACGGGCTGCTCTGGCATCTGCCCGAGGACATGCGGCATTTTCGCGAAACGACGCGCGGTAAACCCGTGATCATGGGGCGCAAGACCTGGGAGTCGCTACCCGACGCTTTCCGCCCGCTGCCCGGCCGACAGAACATCGTCATCAGCCGCAATCCGGCGTATGCGGCAGCCGGCGCGAGCCTTGCTCATTCGCTCGGCGCGGCTCTCGAACTTGCCGGGGACGCCGCCGAAGTGTGCCTTATCGGCGGCGCAGAACTTTATCGGCAGGCGATAGCGTCAGCCGACCTGCTGTACCTGACCGAAATCGACCGCGACTACGACGGCGACGTGATCTTTCCCGAGGTGAGCGGCGAGGAGTGGGAAGAAGTTTCGCGCCGCGCCGGCAGCGAAAGCAGCGCGCCGGCTTACGACTTCGTCGTTTACCGGCGCCGCAAGGCCTGAGGCAAGGGCTCGGCCAAGGCCGCATCGCCCAATAAATCGGGCTCCTACCGAACGCAGTCGACGTAATACACCGGCTTTCTGCCGCTCACGTCCTTGACGAGGCCGTGGATGTCGGTCTCGAAACCCGGGAACTGCTCGTTGAAGTCGCGCGCGAACTTAAGATACCTGACGATTGTTGCGTTGAAGCGTTCGCCCGGGATCAGGAGCGGAATCCCCGGCGGGTAGGGCGTGAGCAGGATGCTCGTGATGCGTCCCTCGAGCTCGTCGATGGGCACGCGGTCGATCTCGCGGTGCGCCATCCTGGCGAAAGCGTCGGCCGGTATCATCGCCGGTTCCATGTTCGACAGGTACATCTCTGTCGTCAGCCGTGCGACATCGTTGAGCGAATAGACGCCGTGGATCAGATGGCAGAGGTCCTTCAAGCCGATGTGCTCGTAGATCGGGTGCTTGGCGACGAACTCGGGCATCGCTTTCCAGAGCCGGCAGTTGCGGTCGTAATCGTCCTTGAACTGCTGCAGCTCGGTCACCATCGAGTTCCAGCGACCCTTGGTGATGCCGATCGTAAACATGATGAAGAAGGAATAAAGGCCGCACTTCTCGACGATGACGCCGTGCTCGGCGAGGTATTTGGTGACGATGCCGGCCGGAATTCCCCACTCGGCGAAGTCGCCGTCGACGTCGAGCCCCGGCGTGATCACGGTCGCCTTGATCGGGTCGAGCATGTTGAAGCCGTCCGAGAGCTGGGCGAAGCCGTGCCAGCGCTCGCCGGGTTTCAGCATCCACGCTTCGCGCTCTTCGATCCCCTCTTCGGAGAGGTCGTCGGGGCCCCAGACCTTGAACCACCAGTCGGCGCCCCACTCCTCGTCGACCTTGCGCATGG
>CAZALA010000168.1:0-7746 GCA_964485725.1 uncultured Propionivibrio sp.
GGGTTGGCTTTGTGGTGAGTTCCCGGCGCGACACCGACGCACCCGGCTTCCGGGTTGATCGCGGGCAGGCGGGTGACGCCGTCGGCGCCCTTGCGCGGCTTGATCCAGGCGATATCGTCGCCGATCGTGGTGATCTTCCAGCCGGCAAGTTCCTTCGGCGGCACGAGCATCGCGAAGTTGGTCTTGCCGCAGGCCGACGGGAAGGCGGCGGCGACGTAGTGCTTCTTGCCCGCCGGCGACTCGACGCCGAGGATCAGCATGTGTTCGGCCATCCAGCCGCCATCGCGCGCCATGTTCGAGGCGATGCGCAGCGCCAGGCACTTCTTGCCGAGCAGGGCATTGCCGCCGTAACCGGAGCCGTAGGACCAGATCTCGCGCGTTTCAGGGTAGTGCACGATGTACTTGGTCGTCGGGTTGCACGGCCACTTCGGATCCTTCTGACCCGGCTCCTTCGGCGCGCCGATCGAGTGGATGCAGGGAACGAAAGTGCCATCGGTGCCGAGTACCGGGAAAACGTCCTTGCCCATGCGCGTCATGATCTTCATGTTGACGACGACGTAGGCCGAGTCGGTGATCTCGACGCCGATCTGCGCAATCGGCGAGCCGACCGGACCCATCGAGAACGGGATCACGTACATCGTGCGGCCCTTCATGCAGCCCTTGAACAGGCCGGCGAGGATGCCGCGCATCTTGGCCGGATCTTCCCAGTTGTTGGTCGGCCCGGCGTTTTCCTTCTTCTCGGAACAGATGTAGGTGCGGTCTTCGACGCGGGCGACGTCCGACGGATCGGAGAAGGCAAGGAAGGAATTCTTGCGCTTCTTCAGGCGAATGAAAGTGCCGGCGTCGACGAGGTCGTTGCACAGGCTGTCGTATTCGGCTTGCGAACCGTCAGCCCAGACAACGCGCTCGGGCGTCGTCAGCGCGGCGATTTCGGCGACCCACTTCTTGAGGCCCTCATGCTTGACGTAATCAGGGGCGTTGATCGATACAGTTTGACTCATGGCGATGCACTCTCTTCATAGGACAGTTGAGAAAACTGGAGACCGCTGCACGAAACCGGTGTAGGGTGCGCGGTACGATCGCGCCTCGCGATGGAGGCGGCAACAGCCGCCGCTTGCTCCCTCGCAAAACGCAATCTTTGGTAATCTGATTTAAAAACAAATTAGGCGGAACTCTAACATAAGTCGTGCGGCAATTGCAGCACCGCAGCGGCCTGAAAAAAAAGCCTCCGCGGTGTTTTCCGCGAGGGCGCGACGGGCCGTCCCTCGGCGCGCAGACGGGCGCAAGCTTTTTCTCAGGACTTTGCACTATCCCCTTATTTTCGTTGATTTTTACGTCCTTCGTGCTACACTGCGTCGAAACTTTCAATCGCTTCAATGCTGGAGACATTCCAATGCCGGTGCTTTCCAAAACGGCGTTGCTTTTGGCGGTGTTCGCTTTCGCCACATTTTCGGCGCCGGTGAGCGCGCTCTCGTCCGATCGCAATGAAAAAGCCGGCGCCAGCCGCGCCCACAAGGCGAGCGCGCACAAGCCGAAGGTCACGCCGGTCGCGACCAAGGCAAAGCCGACGCAGGCGGCGCGCAAGCCGGCAAACGTCGTTTCCGTCAGGCTCGCATCGGGCGCTTCGCTGCAGCGGGAACGGCAGCTTGCGCTGCAGTCGGTCTCGGCCCTCGTCATCGAACAGGACGCGGGCGACGCGATCTTCCAGAAGAATGCCGACGTCATTAGCCCGATTGCCTCGATCACGAAGCTGATGACGGCGATGGTCGTCCTCGACGGCGCGCCGGATTTGCAGGCGCCGATCACGATTTCCGAAGAGGACATCGACTGGCTGCGCGGCAGCCGCTCGCGCCTGCAGGTTGGCGCCGTCCTGACGCGGGAATCGGCGCTTCTGCTCGCGCTGATGTCTTCGGAGAATCGCGCCGCGAACGCGCTTGCCCGCCACTATCCGGGCGGAATGCCGGCTTTCATCGCGGCGATGAACGTCAAGGCGCAGGCCCTCGGGATGCGCGACACGCGCTTCGAAGACCCGACCGGGCTCACCAGCAGCAATCTGTCGACGGCGCACGACCTTGCCAAAATGGTCGCCGCGGCTTACCGCTATCCCTTGATCCGCGAAATGTCGACGACGGGTGAAGCGATGGTCGAGGTGAACGGCCGCGAGATGGCGTATCGCAATACCAACCCGCTCGTGAAGAGCCCGACCTGGGACGTCGGCCTGTCGAAGACAGGTTACATCCACGAAGCCGGCAAGTGCCTCGTCATGCTGGCGCGAGTCGCCGACCGGGCCGTCGTCATCGTCCTGCTCGATTCGGCCGGCAAGCTGACGCGCGTCGCCGACGCCAACCGCATCAAGCGCTGGATGGAACGCCTGCAGGCGACCGGCCGGGCGCCGCTGCGCGTTGCCTTGCCGCTGCCTGCAGCCGCCTAAAGCGCCTCAAACCGTCTTCACCACAGAGACACAGAGAGCACAGAGAAGAGACGAGTTCAGGCAGGCTCGCAGCTTCGCGTCTTTTCTCTCTTACGCTCTGTGTCCTCTGTGTCTCTGTGGTCGTTGAAAGAGCTTGGCCGCTTTCCCCCAAGCTGGCCGGCGATTACTCGCGATAGCCGAGGGCGCGTGAGATGCCGGCGGTCGCTTCGACGATGCGGTTCTCCCATTCGGGTTTGTGCCGGTCGGTCGGCGCCGAGATCGATAGCCCGGCGATGATCTTCCCTTCATCGTCGCGGATGGGCGAAGCGACGCAACGCAAGCCAATCTCGGCCTCCTCGTTGTCGTAGGCACGGCCGCAGGCGCGAATGTCCGCGAGTTCCTTTTCGAGCGCCGCGAGGCTCGTCAGCGAATGCGGCGTCTTGCCCGGGAGCCCGGTGCGCTTGGCGTAGGCGCGAACTTCGCTGTCGCTGGCGGCGGCGAGATAGAGCTTGCCGAGCGCGGTGAGGTGCAGCGGCGCGCGCCCGCCAACGAGATAGACGACTCTGACGAGCGAACGCCCGCTCGAAGTGCGTTCGACGTAAATGATTTCGTCCTGGTCGCGGATGCCGAGGTTGACCGCCTCGCCGACCGTCTCGTGCAAAGTCTGCATGAAAGGCAGGGCGACCTCGCGGATGCTGATGCGTGACTTGACGATGTTGCCGAGTTCGAGAAGGCGGATGCCGAGGCCGTAGGTATTGGCGTCGTTGCGCGTCACGAGATGCAGGTTCGTCATCACCGCGAGAATGCGGTGCGCGGTCGAGGGGTGCAGGCCGGTCGCCTGCGCCAGCGTTTTCAGCGTCGCCGGGCCCGGGGCGTCCGCGAGCGCGTCGAGGAGCGACATCATGCGCTCGATGACTTGAATCGAGACCTTGTTGTCTTGTTGTTCGACCATATGCTTTCCGTGCTTCCTTTCTTTTTTCCGGCGCCGACCAGGGTCCGCCGGCTCCCTCCCAAGTGTGGCAATATCTTACCATCATGATCGCCGGCCGATCGCGTGGTTTGCTCGATTGCGCTCGCGCTGGCGCTTGCCTGACCGCCGTTTCCGATCGCGCCTTCAACTCGCATCACTTATCGACAAGGGAGCCGCTTTGCCAACCGACGACTATCCCATCCTGCCTTTATGGATCGCCGGCCGCGCCTGTCTGAGGATCCCTCCCGCCTGCCACGACGTGCGCGCGAGCGACGGAACGATGCTGCGCCGCACGCCGCTTTGCGGCGAACGCGAAGTGCGCGAGGCGGCGAGCGCGGCGCGAGCCGCCTTGCCGTCCTGGCAGGCATGCCCGGCAAGCGAGCGCGCTGCGCGACTCGTTGCGCTCGGCGAGGCGATCGGCCAGTACGCCGACCATTTCGCCGCCCTGATCAGCGCCGAGACCGGCGGCGGGCTCGAGCCCGCCGCGCGCGAAGTCGCCGCATCGGTCGATCTCCTGCTGCGCGCGCCGGCAGCGCTTGCAGCGGAGCGAACAGGCTTTAGCGGCGTCGTCAGCATCGCAGGCGCCACCGACTATCCCCTGCAGGCGCCCCTTGCGCTCGCGCTGCCGGCGCTCCTCGGCGGCGCCACCGTCATCCTGTGTCCGGCGCCGCAGACGCCCTCGGCGCTCCTTGCCTGTGCCGAGCTCACGGCAAGCTGCGCCTTTCCGGCCGGCGTCTTCAACATCGTGCACGGCGGCGAAGAGGTCCTCTGCGCGCTGCGCGGGCTGTCCGCTTCGCAGGCGCAGGGCACTTCGCCTTCGATCATGCTTTCTTCGGCGCGCTACCTTGGCGCTGCCGAGACTCCTTATAATCCCCGGGCATGAGCGCTGACAGCCACGGCCACGGCCACCCCCACACTGCGCGTCACGCCGACGCAGGCTCGCATCTTGTCTGGGCGCTCTTCCTGACGCTCGGCTTCGCGGCAATCGAAGCGCTTGCCGGTTTCTGGTCGGGCTCGCTTGCGCTCCTCGGCGACGCGGGTCACATGCTCACCGACAGCGCTTCGCTCGGTCTTGCCGCCGTCGCGGTCTGGCTGGCGCGGCGGCCGCCTTCGCCCCGGCACACTTACGGCCTGGGTCGCGTCGAAACGCTGGCGGCGCTCGCCAATGTGCTGGTGATGATCGTCGTCGTCGCCGCGATTTCAGTCGTTGCCATCCGCCGCATGCTCTCCCCCGCCGCGGTCGACGCACAGACGGTGACCGCCGTCGCGGTGATCGGCCTCTTCGTTAACCTCGGCGTCGCCTGGCTGCTCATGCACGGCGAACAGACGATGAACACGCGCGGCGCGCTGCTGCACGTGCTCGGCGACCTTCTGGGCTCGATTGCCGCGCTGCTTTCCGGCGCCGTCATCCTCTACACCGGCTGGACGCCGATCGACGCCTTGCTCTCCCTCGTCATCTGCGCGCTCATCCTCGCTTCCAGCCTGCGCCTTCTGCGCGAAGTGCTGCAGGCGCTGCTCGAAGGCGTGCCGGCGCATCTCTCGCTCGAGGGCATCGGCCAGTCGCTCGCGACGCTGCCTGGCGTGCGCTCGGTCCACGATCTGCATGTGTGGACGCTCTCGTCAAACCGCATCGCGCTCTCGGCGCACCTTGTCGTCGACAGCCTGGCGCAGTGGCCGGCCATTCTCGATCTGGCAAAGCAGGCGCTCAATGAGCAGGGCATTTCACATTTCACCTTGCAGCCCGAGTCGGGCGCGCAGGTCGTACGGTGGAACGTGACGCCGGCCCCGGCGCCGGCCACCATGGCGGGCAAGCCGCCGGCGCGCGCGCAGTGAGGACCATCGTCCAGCGCGTCACTTCAGCGCGCGTCGAGCTTGATGGTCTGGTCAGCGGCGCGATCGGCGCTGGCCTCCTCGTTCTTGCCGGTTTCGAAGACGACGATGACGAGGCCGACCTCGCCTGGATGTCGGCCAAGCTTGCCAGGCTGCGCATCTTCGCCGACGCGGCAGGCGTCATGAATCGCAGCGTCATTGACGCCGGGGGCGAAGTGCTCGCGGTCAGTCAATTCACGCTTTACGCTTCGGTGAAAAAAGGCAACCGGCCCTCGTGGGGCCGCGCCGCGCGCGGCGATGTTTCGGCGCCGCTGTTTGCCCGCTTTGTCGCCCTGCTCGAGCGCGAGCTGGGACGCCGCGTCGCGACCGGGGTTTTTGGTGCCGACATGCGGGTGCACCTCGTCAACGACGGTCCGGTGACGATCAGCATCGATTCGAAGCATCCAGAGTAGCGTTGCGCGGCGCGTGCTTGCCGCTTTTGTCTTTCCCGGGTTATGATGATCGCATACAAAAACGCGAAGCGCGGCGCCACGCCGTGCCTTTGCCGGGAGGGAGACCGGAGATGGAGCTCAATCGAACGAGGCGTTACCCATTGCACGGCCGCGTGCAGGTCGCATTATCGAAGAACGAGGTCGTCGCCGGACGCGCGTTCGACATCGCCCTTGGCGGCATCGGTGTCATCCTCGACGAGCGGATTGCGTGCGGCCAGTCCTATACGCTGCGCTTCGAACTGTGGGTCAAGGAAAAGATGCATCTCGTGACGACCGTGGCGTCGGCGAGCTACGGCGTTTTTGCAAGCCAGGGCGGGTTTCGCGTCGGCTTCGTTTTTGCCGGCGACGATCCGCAGCGCGATGCACTCATTGAAGCGCTCGCAGGAAAGAAACCGGTCGCCGAGCCCGCCGCCGCGACCCTCGATGCAGCTCCGAACGAACCCCCTCTCCCGGAGAAAGAAACATAGGGTGCATAGCGCATCGCACCGGTCCGTGCACCAGCGCAGCGGTTTACCGCATTGCACCGCAGCGCGGCCCGGCTAGACTTTTGGCGCCTTCCCGGCGCCTTGTCGACGCAGCGGCTCGAGCAGCGCGCTGAGCCCGTTGTGGTCGATTTCATGCATCAAAGCGATGAGCTCGCCGAGTTCGCCGCGCGGGAAGCCTTCGCGTGCGAACCAGTTAAGATAATTGCCCGGCAGGTCGGCGATGAGCCGGCCCTTGTATTTTCCGTAGGGCATCGCGACGCTGACGAGTCGCTGCAAGTCTTCAGCCTTCATTGGCGGGAGCGTGCCTTGAAAAGCGCCTACTTCTTGCCGATCTTGGCGTCGATCAGGCGTCCCATCTCGGCATTGAGGACGTTGGTGTCGGTGCCGTAGCAACCGAGGACCTGGATCTCCTCGATGATCGGTTCGCCCGATTGGCTGTCCTCGGCGCGCAGCGCGCCAAAATGGTAGGCCTTCCAGCGCGCCACGGTGAGCTCCTGCTCCGAGAGGCCCGTGTGCATATTGGCCGGCACTTCGGCGCCGACCTCGATCAGCACCTTGACGACTTCAGTCCGGCGCGCGCGCACCGCCATCGCCAGCGGCGAACTCGGATCGCTGTTGTCGGCGAAATTGACTTTGGCGCCGCGCAGCGCGAGCTCGCGCACGATCTCGGCGTGCCCCATGAAGCACGCAATCGCCAGCGGCAGGCCGGGATTGCCGTGGCCGTCGTCGAGCTCGACCTCGGCCCCCGAGTCGAGGGCGTAGACGACCTGCGAAAGCTCGCCGCTGCGGATGGCTTTCATGAGATCGACGGGAGGATTCACGGCAAATTCTCCATGCGCGAAGTGACGGGGCAGCAGTAGTGACAGCGCCGCCGCTTGCGCGTTCAAGAACAATGCGGAGGCGTCGCCGCTCCAGCTCGGGGACCGGTGACACGGCTCAACTCGCTATTGTAGCGATCCCCTCGCTCTGCCGAGCCAATTTTAGCTCGCGTTTGCGTTCGAGGAAACCGTCGCCGACGCGATCGCTTCGGCAACCCGGATACCGTCGATCGCCGCCGACAGGATGCCGCCAGCGTAGCCGGCACCCTCGCCGGCGGGGTAGAGGCCTTGCACATTGACGCTCTGCAGGTCTTCGCCGCGCGTCATCCTGAGCGGCGAAGACGTTCGCGTCTCAACGCCCGTGAGCACCGCGTCGGGCAGCGCGAAGCCGTTGATCTGGCGCGCGAAGGCCGGCAGCGCCTCGCGCAGCGCGGCGATCGCGAAAGGCGGCAGGGCGCTCGCAAGGTCGGTCAGGTGGACGCCGGGCTGGTACGAAGGCTCGACCGAGCCGAGCTGCGTCGAAGGCCGGCCGGCGAGGAAATCGCCGACGAGCTGCGCCGGCGCTTCGTAGCTGCGACCGCCGAGCGCGAAAGCGCCGCGTTCGAGACGGCGCTGGAAAGCGATCCCGGCGAGCGCCTCGCTCGTGCGCGGCGCGCCTGCATCGTCGGCGACGAAGTCGCCGGGAAGGACATTGACGACGAGACCCGCATTGGCGTTGCGTTCGGCGCGCGAATACTGGCTC
>CAZALA010000169.1:0-3086 GCA_964485725.1 uncultured Propionivibrio sp.
CCTGCGACACGGGGTGGCGACTTGCGCGGGGGGGGCGGGCGGGGTTGGGCAGGGGGCGTTGGTTCGGAGGCTGGGGGCGGGCAAGGGTTCCGGTCAGAACGGGTTTGCCCGGGGTCGGCGTGCCGGTCTTGTCGAGCGCGACGACCTTGGGCAAGCGACCGCCCTCGGGGTAGACGCCGCCCTTGACCAGAATCCCGTGTCGCGCTGCCGCCGCGAGGCCGCTGACGACGGTGACCGGGGTCGAGATGACGAGCGCGCATGGGCAGGCGATGACGAGAATGACGAGCGCCTCGTAGAACCAGGCCGCCCATTCGCCAGCGAACAGCAACGGCCCCAGCACCGCCACCAGCGCGGCGAGGACGACGACGGCGGGGGTGTAGGAGCGGGCGAAGCGATCGACGAAGCGCTGCGTCGGGGCGCGCTGCGCTTGTGCTTGCTGAATCGCCGCGGCGATGCGGGCCAGCGTGCTGTCATTGGCACTGGCGGTCACCGTCGCCTCGACGACGCCGTCGGTGACGATGCTGCCGGCGTAAAGCGGGTCGCCGATTTGCTTGTCGATCGGCAGGCTCTCGCCGGTAATCGGCGCCTGATCGAGCGCCGCTTCTCCGGCCTCGACGCGGGCGTCGAGCGGCACGCGGGCGCCGGTGCGCACGCGAATGCGGCTGCCGACCATGACCGTCGAGAGCGCTCGTTCCTGCCATTGTCCTCCCACCCTGACTTCGGCGCTCTCGGGAGCCAGGGCCGTCAGCGACTTGATCGCGTGGCGCGCCCGTTCGAGCGACAGCGCTTCGATCGCCTCGGCGAGCGCGAACAGGAAGACGACCATCGCGGCTTCCGGCCATCGGCCGATGGCAAAAGCGCCGACGACAGCCAGGGACATCAGGAAATAGATGTTGAGCGTGAAGTTTCTGAGCGCCATCAAACCCTTCTTCAGGGTCGGCAAGCCGGCACTGATAAGCGAGACCGCGGCGAGCGCCATCACGGCTGCCGAATGCTCGACGCCGGTCGTCCAGGCCGTCGCTTCGGCGCCGATCGCGGCAAGGCCGCTGATCGCCAGCATGACTTTCAGGCGGCGGCTGAGGACCGGCGGCGCCACCATCGGCGGCGCCTGCTCGTCAAGCTGGCTCGATCCCATGTCGAGGCTCGCGAGCGCCATGCCGATGGTCTGCGGACCGTCAAGGCGGTGGTGGACCGTCAGTTCCTTTTCGAGCACGTTGAAGTCAAGGCGAACAATCCCCGGCAGCGCTTGCAGTCGATTGTGGATCAGCCTTTCCTCGGTCGGGCAGCAGAGCTTCTCGATGCGATAGCGGACCTTGCTCGCGTTTTCCTGCGGCAGACTGAACGCGATCTCATCCTCGCTGACCGGCGACGCCGGCGCACAGCAGCGATCGGCCGCCTGGCCAGCGCCGGACCCGCAACACGCTTGCGTCGGCGCGACCTGGACGCGGATGACCGGCTTGGGCTTGATTGCGGCGTTCATGGTGGCCTGGCTCAGGAAGCAATGTCGGCATTAAACTGTCTGTAGTTACTACAGGGTCAAGCGATTTCGGAAAGGGAAGACGATGAGAATTGGCGAACTCGCGAAACAAAGCGACTGCGAGGTCGAAACGATCCGCTTTTATGAGCGCGAAGGTCTGCTCGACGCACCGGCGCGCGAAGCCAACGGCTATCGCAGCTACGGCGACGCGCACCTGGTGCAACTGAACTTCGTTCGCCACTGCCGTTCGCTCGGCATCGGCCTGCCGGAAGTGCGCATCCTGCGCAGCTTTCAGGCGAGCCCGGAATTGGCCTGCGAGGAAATCGACGAATTGATCGACCGGCAGATCGTGCGCATTCACGAGCAACTCGAATCCCTGCGCCGGCTGGAGCGCCAGCTGCATTGCCTGCGCGACACCTGCAAGGCGCAGCAAACCGTGCGCAACTGCGGCATCCTGCGCACGCTCGCGCAGGCGGCCGAAGGTGAAGCCTGCTCGTGTCACCCGGTCGCGAAGGGAAGGAAAGCCGCTGGCTGATGCGGGCGTCGAAGCGCTGTCGCAGCGGCACCCGGCCGATCGTTTAGCCGATTCTTCTCAGCTCACGCCGGCAAGAAACCATTTTTGCGGGGTCGCGGCTCGTCGATCGTAGCGGCAATGGCGGCCATCGGCCGCTGCGCTCAGACGCTGTCGTTGATGCGCCGTCCGCCAAAAGCCGTCGATTGCCCGTCGGGGCCGTAAAGGTCGAGCGGGTTGGCGCCGCCGCGCAAGGCTTCGAGCGCCTTGGCGTTGTACTGCATGCGCAGCGCGATGAGTTCGCCGTTGACGCGGTTGAGCTCGCGAGCTTCGCTCGCCAGCGCGATGATTTTCGCCCAGGCGAGCGCGACTGCCGGGTCCTTCGGGTGCTTCGCACACCAGGCTTCGATTCCCGGCCGGTCGACGGCGAGGCCCTCTTTGGCCAGGACTTCGTTGCGCTGTGCCGCCAAACTGCCGAGGGTGGGGGCGAGCTTGGCCTTGCTCTCAGCGAGCGCCGGCAGCTCGTCGCTGGCGCCTTTGGCGAGCGACTTCTGTTCGTCCTTCAGGAGTTCGACAAACTGGCCGACGCAGAGCGCTTCGTCCGTGAGGATTTGCAGCAGGCTTGCTGCGGCGCTCGTTGCCGCCAAGATCAGGCCTGCCGCTGCGAATCGACGAGTTCCTTGGCCGACGCGATCAGGCGGTCGGCGATCGTTCCGGCGTTGATCGTAAACCGCCCTTCGGCAATCGCCTGCTTGATTTCAGCGACGCGGACCGCGTCGAAAGCGGGGGCGTCGTCGACGTGGCCCAACTGCGCGGCGAGCGGACTCAACTGGACTTCGTCGCCGCCTGTCGCCGTTGTCTGCGCGGACGCCGAAGCCTTCGCGGGCTTGACGAACGTCGCCGGGTTTTTGCTCGAGCCTTCGATCTTCATGATCACGCCTTTAATCTTTTTCTGCCTAAAGGTGCTATCGGCAGGGATGCTGCGGACTTTAGCACTTTTTCGGTTTCGCCTCCAAACGGCGCGAGCTAATGCCAGAATCCACCGCAAAGACGCAAAGACGCAAAGACGCAAAGACGCAAAGACGCAAAGACGCAAAG
>CAZALA010000169.1:3186-7699 GCA_964485725.1 uncultured Propionivibrio sp.
CGCAAAGACGCAAAGACGCAAAGACGCAAAGACGCAAAGACGCAAAGACGCAAAGGGGCAAAGGGGACGCAAAGGCGTTCCTTTGCGTAAACTTTCTTTTTTCTTGGCGCCTTTGCGGTGGATTTTCTTCTAATGCGCGATTTCGACGATGCCGCCGGCGCGCGCGATGCCGCTGACGGTCTGGCCCGAGGGCGTGCGCACCTGGACGACCTGGCCGGCGACGGCGTTGTTGAGCGCGCGGCCTTCGCTGCTGACGCTAAAACCCGTGCCGTGCGAGACGGTCTTGACGTTCTGCCCCTGCTGCACGGCCCAGGCGCCGATCAGCTGGTCGCTGCGCAGCGGCTGCCCGGCCGCAAGACCGTTTTTCAGCGTCTTGCCAAGCGCCTGCGCGGGTTCGGTCACGACGTTCGACGGCAGCGCCGTCAGATCGCCATTGCGCGGCGCCAGGTCGGCGCTCGCGACGACCTGGCCGGCCGTCATCGCGCGCGCCGAGACGAGGTAGTCGCTGACGACCTTGACCTGTACCGGCACATACACGGTCCAGTTCGATGGTCCGAGACAGCGCACGCCGACCGTTGTCTTCCCCCACAGGCGGCTGCCCCCCGGCAGGAAGGGTTCGAAAGCCTGGCAGGGCCCAAGCTGCGTGCTCGCGTCGAGCTTGCCGACGCTGTAGCTGACCTTGCCGGGCAGGCCCTGCGTCTGGATGCGCAGGTAGTCCTCAAGCGTCGCGCCGAGCGTCGCCGCCTGCGCGTAAGCGAACACGGGGAGCAGGCCTAGCAGCCAGAAAAGGCTGCCGGCGCGGGCGGGCGCGTGGTGGCGAGGCGATGTCTTCATGGGCATATTCTGCCCGAAGGCGAAGCCCTTGCGGAGGATTTGCAGGCACGCACCGCGGCGCCGCGAGGCGGCAGCATCGTGCGCGGCCGCGGCAAGATTTGCCGGCCGGCCGGCAGAGCCCGCTTGCATGAAGCGCGCAAATGCGCTCATCCGACCCGTGGCACAGGAGTTGCTTTGAAGCTGCCGTATCCTCTCATCCGCATCGAATGATGGTGGAGTAGTCATGATCAACAAACTCGACAACGCCTTTTTCTTCCAGTCGCAAGCGCTCGGACTGCGCGCGGCTCGCCAGGAAATCCTCGCTGCCAACATCGCCAACGCCGACACGCCGAACTACAAGGCGCGTGACTTTGATTTTGCCACGGCGCTGAAGGCGGCGGTGGCCGGGCGCGGCGCCGGCAGCCTGCCGCTCGCGACGACTTCGTCCGCGCATCTGTCGGGCAGCGTCAGCGCCGGCCTGCCGCGCCAGCTCTACCGCACGCCGACGCAGACGAGCGCCGACGGCAACAGCGTTGAAATGGACGCCGAACGCGCCGCCTTTTCGCAGAACGCCATCGCTTACGAGGCGAGCGTCACCTTCGTCAACCATCAACTGAGAACGCTGCTCGCAGCGGTACAGGCATAAATCATGAGTGTCTTCGGGGTCTTCAATATTGCGGGAAGCGCGCTTACGGCACAGGCGACGCGCCTCAATACCGTCGCCAGCAACCTTGCCAATGCCGACAGCGTCACGGCGGCCGACGGCAAGCCCTACCGCGCCAAGCAGGTCGTCTTCGAAGCGCTCTCGCCGGACGGGGAGGGCGCGCAGGGCGTGCGCGTGCGCCAGGTCGTCGAGGACACGAGGCCCGGACGTCTCGTCCATGATCCGCGCAACCCGGCGGCCGACGAACAAGGCTATGTGATGCTGCCCAACGTCAGCGTCGTCGACGAGATGGTCAACATGATCTCGGCTTCGCGCGCCTACCAGACCAACGCCGACGTGATGAACACGGCGAAGCAACTGATGCTCAAGACGCTGACCCTCGGTCAGTAAAAAACTTCGGGAGAAATCATGGCTGCAGTCCAATCCACCAACAGCTCGAGCGACATCTACGCCGCGATCAACGCCGCCGGCAGGAGCGCGGGCGCGACTTCGAGCACCGACGAGGCGCAGGACAAGTTCCTGACGCTGCTCGTCACGCAACTGAAGAACCAGGACCCGCTCAACCCGATGGACAACGCCGAGATGACGAGCCAGCTCGCGCAGATGAGCACGGTATCGGGAATCGACAGGCTCAATTCGACCTTGAGCACGCTGCTCGAAAACGTCGGCGCGAGCCAGTCGATGCAGGCCGCTTCGATGATCGGCAAGACCGTCCTCGTCCCCGGTGCGGGCCTGACGCTCGCCGAGGGCGCGGCCTACGCCGGCGTCAACCTGGCGAGCGCGGCCGACCAGGTCAAGATCAGCATTCTCAACAGCGCCGGCGAAGTCATCGAAACGCAGAACCTCGGCGCGCGCGACGCCGGCAACTTCACTTTCGCCTGGGACGGGACGACGAGTACCGGGACCAAGGCCGCCGACGGCGCTTACACCTTCAAGGTCGACGCAGTGCAGGGGACGAACCCGGTGACCGTCGAGGCCTTGCAGCTTGGCACGGTCTCTGCTCTTGTCCGGTCGGCGAACGGCTTCCTGCTCGACCTCGGCAAGCTCGGCACCGTCGATTTCAAAGCCGTTCAACAAATTCTCTAAAGCGGGGTAGAACATGTCATTCCAACAGGGACTGAGCGGACTCAACGCCGCATCGAAGGCGCTCGACGTCGTCGGCAACAACATCGCCAACGCCAACACCGTCGGTTTCAAGTCGGCCGAAGTGCACTTCTCCGACGTCTTCGCCAACTCGCTCTCGGGCAGCGGCGCTTCGCAGGTCGGCATCGGCGCGACGCTCTCGGGGATCCAGCAGACCTTCAGCCAGGGCAACGTCACGGCGACCAACAATCCGCTCGACATCTCGATCAACGGCGGCGGTTTCTTCCGCATGAGCCAGAACGGCGCCATCACCTATACGCGCAACGGCCAGTTCCACCTCGACAACGCCGGCTACATCATCAACGATGCGCGCATGCGCGTGATGGGCTACCCCGCCGATTCGAACGGTCTCATCTCGGCGTCGACGCCGGTCGAGCTGCAGCTCTCGGCAAGCCAGATCCAGCCGCTGCCGACGAGCGATCCGCTTGCCGGCAACGTCAACGCGCTGCTCAATCTCGACTCGCGCCAGAGCGTGCCGACGATGGTGCCGTTCAACTTCGCGAATCCGCAGACCTACAACTTCTCGACGGCGCTCTCGGTCTATGACACGCTCGGCGTCGCGCATACGATGACGCTGTTCTTCCAGCGCGCGGCCGCGGGCGGCGCGTGGAACGTCTATGGCTCGATGGACGGGGCGACGCCGCAGGCGATCGCGACGACGGCGGGCCTGCCGGCGGGCGGCGGTGCCGCGGCGACGGTCGGCGGCGGCGCGCTCGCCTTCAGCACTTCCGGCGCGCTCACTTCGACGATGCCGATCACGCTGCCTTCGTGGGCGCTGACGACGGGTGCGGTTTCGCCGTGGTCGCCGGGCCGCATCGATTTCACCGGGACGACGCAATACGGCAGCGCTTCGAGCGTCGACAAGCTGACGCAAGGCGGCTACACCACGGGCGCGTTGACGGGACTTAGCGTCGGCTCCGACGGTGTCGTGCAGGGGCGCTACAGCAACGGTCAGGCGCGCAACCTCGGGCAGATCGTCCTTGCCACTTTCGCCGACGTCAATGGCCTGCAGTCGCTCGGCAACAACCAGTGGGCCTTGAGTTCGATCTCGGGTCCCGAACTCGTCAGTGCGCCGGGAACCGGCAGTCGCGGCGTGCTGCAATCGTCGTCGATCGAGGAATCGAACGTCGACCTCACCGCGCAACTCGTCAACATGATCACGCAGCAGCGCAATTACCAGGCGAACGCGCAGTCGATCAAGACGCAGGACCAGATCATGCAGACGCTCGTCAATCTGCGCTAGCGAATTGCGTAAGGCGGGAGGCAGGCGATGGACAGGCTGATCTACACGGCAATGACGGGCGCCCGGCAGGCTTTCATGCAGCAGGCGGGCATCGCGCACAACCTCGCCAACGCGGCGACGACGGGCTACCGAGCGATGGAGCACAAGTTCCGCGCCGTGCCCTTGCAGGGCGAAGGCTTGCCGACGCGCGCCTTCGTCGTCGACGCTTCGGTGGTCAATGTCTTCGACCAGGGCCCGATGCAGGCGACCGGCCGCCCGCTCGACGTCGCCGTGCAGGGCGCAGGCTGGATCGCCGTCGAAGCACCCGATGCGAGCGAAGCCTATACGCGTGCCGGCAACCTGCAGATCAACGCCAACGGGCAATTGCAGACCGCCACCGGCCTCAACGTTCTCAGCGACAACGGCCCGATCGCGGTGCCGCCCGACAACACGGTGACGATCGCGCCCGACGGCACGGTCTCCGCGGTTCCGCGCTTTGGTACGCCGAACAACGTCAACATCGTCGGCCGCATCAAGCTCGTCAATCCGCCCGAGAACCAGCTCATTCGCGGTGACGACGGTCTTTTCCGCGTCGCCGGCGAAGTGCCCCCCGTCGACGAGAACGTCAAGCTCGGCGCCGAGACCCTCGAAGGCCGCAACGGCAAATCGGG
>CAZALA010000170.1:0-7673 GCA_964485725.1 uncultured Propionivibrio sp.
TGCCCGGCTGCCACAGCGTGTTGTCGCCGCGCATGCGGTGGTAGCGCGTCAGCGCGTCCATGATCGCCTGGTTGAAGCCGTGCCCCATGTGCAGCGTGCCGGTGACGTTCGGCGGCGGCAGCAGGATGCAGAAAGCTTCCGGCTTGGCGGTGTCAAGGCCGGCGTCGAAGTAGCCGCGCGCCTCCCAGTCGGGGTACCAACGGCGTTCGATTTCGGCCGGTTCAAAGCTTTTTGCAAGTTCCATAGGGGGCGGGCAGCGGCGGGAGGAAAGCTCGCGATTATACCGGAGCGCGCCCTGCGGCGATGCGCAGCGCTGGCCGTCCCCGGCCCGCAAGCCCGCCGTGCCGGCTACTTGTGCTCGGCGTCCTGCGGCGGCCGCCGGTGCTGCGCGATGACTTCGCGCACCGCGTCGCCGATCGTCGAGGTGATGCCGGCGCGAAGCTCGTCGCCGGCCTTGACGAGCGCCGCTTCAATCAGCGTCGGCAATTCGAACTCCATGCGCTGGGCGATCGCTGCGCCGATTTCGCAAGAGAGCTGCGCCACGCGCTTTTCCTCGAGTTCGGCGGCGCTGCGCAGGGCGGCGGCCCTGGCGACTTCGAGCGGCGGCATGACGGTGTCGGCAAAGAGCTCGGGCACTTCCATCGTCGTGACCGCTGCCTCGGCGTCAGCCGCTGCCGTCGCCGCGACGGCATCGAGCGCCTCGACCGGGGCGCCCGCTGCAAGTCCTGCGGCAGGCTCGGCGGGGACGATCTCGGTGAGGACCGGCACGTCGTTGTCATCGTCGTTCGCATTTCCCGCGCGGCTCGCCTGCGCCGCGACAAAACTGCTGCGCCGGCGCATCAGCGCGTCGGCGCGTTCGACGACGTCGGAGCGTTCGGCCATCACGCTGGCTCCGCGAGGTCGAAGAAACTGACCGCGTAGCCGCGGTCCTTGTAGAACCTGACGCGCTCGCGACCGGCGAGCCGCTGCCCGGCCTCCTGGCCGACGACCTCGATCAGGCTCGTGAAGCGCGAAAAACCGGGCGGCACCGCGTCCGCAAGATTGAGCAGGCGATCGCACTGCGGCGGCGCTTCGAGCGCCGAAATTTCACCGGCGATCAGCACCGGCGTTTGGGGGGCGAGCGGCGAATCGCTGCGCACGTGCGGAATGAAGCCCGTCGCCGGCTGCATCCAGAGCTCCCGGTCGAGCGCATTGGCAACTTCCGCGTCGGGCGCGTAGACGAGCATCGCTTTCTTCTGCAGGAAAGCCTTGCCGATCAGCGCCGCGGCAGCGGCGACGCGGTCGCCGGCGTTGTGGTAGAAGAAGATCTGCGTCAATTGATCTTGCCGGCGCGTTTCAAGAGGTAGTGCGTAAGCAGCGGCACCGGGCGCCCGCTCGCGCCTTTTTCGCTGCCCGACTTCCAGGCGGTGCCCGCGATGTCGAGGTGTGCCCACCTGAGGGTCTTGGTGAAGCGCGAGAGAAAGCAGGCGGCCGATATGCTGCCGGCGGCGCGGCCGCCGATATTGGCCATGTCGGCGAAATTGCTCTTGAGCAAGTCCTGGTAATCGTCCCAGAGCGGCATTTGCCAGGCGGCGTCGCCCGCTTCCTCGCCGGCGTGCAGCAAGTCGCGCGCCAGCGCGTCGTTGTTCGCAAAGAGGCCGCTCGCGACGTGACCGAGCGCGATCACGCAGGCGCCCGTCAGCGTCGCGACGTCGATCACCGTATCGGGGTCGAAGCGTTCGGCGTAGGTCAGCGCGTCGCAGAGAACGAGGCGGCCTTCGGCGTCGGTGTTGAGGATTTCGATCGTCTGCCCCGACATCGAGGTGACGATGTCGCCGGGTTTGCTCGCCGCGCCGCCGGGCATGTTCTCGCTGCTCGGGACGATCGCCGTGACGTTGAGCGCGAGCTGCATCTGCGCGGCGGCCTTGATCGCGCCGAGGACGCTTGCCGCTCCGCACATGTCGAACTTCATCTCGTCCATTTCAGGACCGGGCTTGAGCGAAATGCCGCCCGAATCGAATGTGATGCCTTTGCCGACGAGGACGATGGCCTTGTCGTCGGCCTTGCCGCCCCTGTACTTGACAACGATGAACTTCGGCGGCTGGTGCGAGCCCTTGGCGACCGAGAGCAGCGAGTGCATGCCCAGCGCTTCCATGTCGGCGCGCTCCAGCACTTCGCACTCGAGCCCGTGCTCGGCGGCGAGCTCGCGCGCCGTTTCCGCAAGATGCGTCGGCGTACACACGTTGCCCGGCGTGTTGCCGAGGTCGCGCGCCAGCGCCGCGCCGGCGGCAATGGCGAGGCCTTGCGCGAGCGCCTCTTCAGCGATCGGCAGCTCGTTGCGCCGCTCGATCGCGAAAGTCAGCTTGCGCAGCGGGCGACGCGCCTCGTTCTTCTTGCTCTTGAAGCGCTCGAAGCGGTAGCTCGCCTCCTGCGCGACGATCGCCGCCTGGCGGATGCGCCAGGCCACGCCGCGCTTCTTGACGCCGATTTCGGTGAGAAAGAGCGTGCCGTCAAAAGCGCCGGTTTCGTTGAGCGTCTTCACCGCGGTGCGCACCGCCGCGCGATATTCCTTTTCGCGAAATTCCTTTTCCTTGCCGAGCCCGACGAGCAGAACGCGATCGCAAAGCGTCGAAGGCACGTCGTGCAGGAGCAGCGTCGAACCGGCTTTGCCTTCCATGTCGCCGCGACGAATGATTTCCGAGAGGTAATTGCGCGCCGCATTGTCGATGAGTTCGGCAGGCAGCGTGAGCTTGCGCGGCTCGAAGACGCCGACGACGACGCAGGCGCCCCGTTGCTTCTCCGGGCTTCCGCTTTTTATGCTAAATTCCACCGGCAGTTCCTCGCTTTATCAGGCTTTTGTTGCAAACGTCGATTATCCCTGTTGTATTTCCTTAAAGTCAAAAGATGATCTTCCAGCGGGCCACCCGGCGCGAGTTTACGCATTCTGCCGCCGGCATTTTCGTGGCGCTGTTTGCCATCCTGCTCACCACCCAGCTCATCCGCTTTCTCGGCGAAGCCGCGTCCGGCGCCATCGCACCCGAGGCGGTCGCCGCGCTGCTGGGCTTTTCAGCGCTCTATTACATACCGGCACTTCTGTCTTTGTCAGCGTTCATCGCCATTTTGTTGCCTTTGTCGCGCAGTTATCGCGATTCGGAGATGGTCGTCTGGTTTTCTTCGGGTCTGTCGCTCGCCGCCTGGGTGCGCCCCGTGCTCGTTTTCACGCTGCCGCTCGTGCTCGCGATCAGCGTTCTCTCGCTCTTCGTTTCGCCCTGGGCGCTCGGGCAGAGCGCTGAATACCGCAAGACCCTCGACACGCGCAAGGACGCCGGCCAGGCGACGCCCGGCGCTTTCCAGGAGTCTTCCGACGGCAGCCGCGTCATCTTCGTCGAAGCGATCGCCAACGACGAGAGCCACGTCAAGAACGTTTTCGTCAGCTCGGTGCAGAACCAGCGGCTCGGCGTCACCATGGCGGCGACGGGGCATCAGGAATTTGCCGAAAACGGCGATCGTTTCATGGTGCTCGAGAACGGTCGTCGCTATGAAGTCGTCCCCGGTACCGCCGAATTTCGCATTCTCGAGTACGCTCGTTACGCCATCCGCATCGAGACCAAGGAAGCGCGCGGCATCGAACGCACGCCGAAGAATACGCCGACATTCGACCTGATCCAGGTGGCCCTGCCGGGCTATCGCGCCGAACTGCTCTGGCGCCTCGGGGTGCCGCTCTCGGCGATCGTTCTCGTCCTGCTCGCGATCCCGCTCTCCTTCGTCAATCCGCGCGCCGGCCGCTCGGCCAATATGCTGCTCGCGCTCTTTACCTACCTGCTCTATAACAATCTTTTGACGATCAGCCAGGCCTGGGTCGCGAGCGGCCGGATTTCCTTCGTCGTCGGGCTAGTCTCGGTGCATCTGTTCATGCTCTGTCTCTTGCCCCTGCTTTTTTATCGGCGCATCGCGGTGCTTTCGCCCGCAAGGTGGTCGCGATGAAGATCTACCGTCGCTATCTGGCAAGAGAGATCGCCGAGGCGATTCTTCTTGTCCTCGCCGGTTTTCTCGCGCTGTTCGGCTTCTTCGACATGATCACCGAAGTGAAAAATGTCGGGCAGGGCTCGTACCAGCTGCATCACGCGCTCGCTTTCGTGCTCCTGCGCATGCCCGGGCGCATCTACGAACTGATGCCGATCGTCGTCCTCATCGGCGCGCTGTACGCGCTATCGACGCTGGCGCGGCATTCGGAGATCACCGTGCTGCGCGCCTCCGGCCTGTCCACGGCGCGTCTGCTCGGCGGCCTTCTGCAGGTGGCGATGGTTTTCGCTGCGGTCACCTTCGTCATCGGCGAAGTCGTCGTGCCGCCGGCCGAGCGCGCCGCGCAGCAACTGCGCCTGGTCGAAAAAGGCAAGACCGTCGGCCAGGATTTGCGCAGCGGCCTCTGGGTCAAGGACGACAAGAGCTTCATCAACGTCCAGGTGGTCCTGCCGGACACGCGCCTGCGCGGCATCCGCATTTACGACTTTGACGCGGGCGGAAGGCTGCGCAGCGTTACCGATGCCGCCGAGGGCAGCTATCTGCCGCCGGCGAGCTGGCGGCTCACCGGCATCGTGCAGACCGTCCTCGACGGCGAAAAGGCGCAGGTCGTGCGCATGCCGGACATGGAATGGCGGTCGGCGCTCAACCCGGATATTCTCGCGGTGCTGATGGTCTCTCCCGAACGCATGTCGCTCTTCCACCTCGCCGCCTATACCCGCCACCTCTCCGAGAACAGCCAGAAGACCCAGCGTTACGACATCGCCCTCTGGAAGAAGATACTCTATCCGCTCGCCGCCCTCGTCATGGTGGCGCTGGCGCTGCCCTTCGGCTACACGCATAACCGCGTCAGCGGCGTCAGCCTGAAGATCTTTGCGGGGGTCATGATCGGCGTCTTTTTCCACATGCTGAACGGCCTCTTCTCGAACCTCGGCGCGATCAACAGTTGGTCGCCGGCATTGAGCGCGATCGCGCCCTCGGCGCTGTTTTCGCTGGCGGCAGCGGGGATGATCTGGTGGGCCGAGCGGCGCTGACAGCGTCGGAAAAGCGAAAAATCCACCGCGAAGGCGCAAAGGGGCAAAGATTTCGCAAAGGAGGCCGTTGGCAGCCAGGTCATGTAACCAGCTGCCTCGTATTCTTTGCGTTTCCTTTGCCCCTTTGCGGTGGATTCTTTACGAATCCGTTCCGCCGTCGATAACGAGCCGCGTGCCGGCGAGGCGGTCGTGCAGGAAGCGCCGGTCGCGATCGACGAGCGCCCAGGCGATGCCGATGCCGGCGAGCGCGAGGCTCGGCCAGCACAGCAGGTAGCGCAGCAGCGCCCGCGCCGGCCGCGGGGCTCGGCCGTTTTCGCAGACGAGGCGCAGACGCCAGGCGCGCATCGCCGCAGTCTGTCCGCGCTGGCTCCAGAACCAGACGAAATAGGCGAGCAGCAGCAAGAAAAGATGCGCCCAAAGCAACAGCGGCGCCGCCAGCCGATGCGCGAAAGCGGCGAGAAGGAGGTGCGGAAAAATGAGCAGCGAGGCGACGAGGCCGGCAACGATCAGCGATTCGTAGACCATTGCCGCGAGGCGGCGCAGGAGGCCTGCGTCGGTCTCACGCGCAGCGGCCTCGCCGATCATCAGGGATTGCTGGGGCTGGACGGTTTGTCGGCGGCGGGAGCGGCAGCGGGAGGGGCGGCGGCAGCGGCGGCAGCGGGAGGGGCGGCGGCAGCGGCAGTCGCGGCGGCGGCAGTCGCGGAGACGGCGGCGCTGCCTTCAGCCGAAGCGACCGGGGCGAGCAGCGGCAACGCGGCGGGGCGGCCGGTCTTCGCCACCGATTGCATCTCGGCCTGCTGCTTCAATCTTTCCTTTTCTTCTTCAGGCAGGTTCGAATACTCTTCCCACTTCTGCTTGAGTTCCTGCTTCTTCGACGCCGGCAGCTGATTGGCGGTCTTGAAGTTTTCGCGCGCCAGCTGCCTTTGCTCGGGGGTCATCTTGCCCCATTCCTGCATCTGCCCCTGGATGCGGCGCTGCTCGTCGGAGCTCATTTTCGGGAAATTGGCGACGATCGTCAGCCACTTCTTCTGACGGAAATATTCGAGCGAATCCCAGTCGTCGCTGAGCGGCGCCAGGACAATCTTCTGCTGGACCGTCAGCTCGCTCCACTTCGGCTGCGGCGGCGTGGCGATCAATGACGGGCTGGACGTTGCCGTCCAGCCCGAAGTCGAGAGAATAACGCCGGCGATTACTCCGATCCAGCGTCTCTTAGCCATGTGTGGAAGCCCTTGTCCGTGAATGCGCCGATCGGCAGCTCGTCGGCGAGCAGGGCGCTGTCGATCGCGCCGAGTTCGGCGACGCGCTGGTCAGCGAGCCAGAAAGTTGAAAAGACGACGCACAGAAAGAGGGCGATCGAGGTCAGGACCTGTTTGCTGCGCAGGCCGTCGAGGTAATAGTGAAAAAAGCTGCCGGCCGTTGCCAGCAAGGACACGCTGACGCTCTGTCGCTGCGCGGCGAGCGCAAGCTCGCGACTGGCGGCGAGCCGGTCGGTGATGCGCGGGCTGAGTTCGTGCAGGCTGCGATTAAGATGCTGGCGCACGCGGTAGGCGAAAAATTGTTCGTTCATAAGGTGATTCCCTTTGCTTTCAGCGCCGCCGCGAGCGTATGCGTCGCGCGCGAGCAGTGCGTCTTGACGCTGCCTTCCGAGCATCCCATGACGGATGCCGTCTCGGCGACGTCCATGTCCTCCCAGTAACGCATGAGAAAGGCTTCGCGTTGACGCGGGGGCAGTAATTTAATTTCTTTCTCAATCATGACAAGCACTTGCGATTGTTCGAGCAGGCCTTCCGGCGTATTGGCCATGTAAGATCCCGCTTCCGCCTCAATCGTTTCAAGCGGGTCGCGCTCGTCGTCTTCTCCCGAGGAGAAGGCCGAGAGCAGCGTTGTCCACAGCGAGCGCACCTTGCTGCGCCGGTAATAGTCGCGGATCGTGTTCTGGGTGATGCGCTGAAAGAGCATCGGCAGCTCTTCGGCGGGCCGGTCGCCATACTTTTCGGCGAGTTTCATCATCGAGTCCTGCACGATGTCGAGCGCCGACTCCTCGTTGCGCACGGCAAACATCGCCTGCTTGAACGCACGCCGCTCGCTGGCAGCGAGAAAATCCGAAAGTTCGCGGGGGCTGGCCAGAATCGGTCCTCGTCAGTCGAGTGGAGTTGTGGTCCCTTGAAAAAGGGTGTTTTTCTGGAAGTCTTGACCAATGAGGGTCTTAGGCTTTAACGTTATGGGCTTTTTCGAGCATTCGGCTTAGGTAAGGTGGCGGAACCATGATGACTGGTGCGGAGATTGTAATCAGGTGCCTGCAGGAAGAAAAGGTCGAATACGTATTCGGCTATCCCGGCGGCGCAGTCCTGCATATTTATGACGAGCTGTTCAAGCAGGATCAGATCAAGCACGTTCTTGTCCGCCACGAACAGGCTGCGGTGCACGCCGCTGACGGGATGGCGCGTTCATCGCATCGCGTCGGCGTTGCGCTTGTCACCTCGGGCCCGGGCGCGACCAACGCGGTGACCGGCATCGCGACCGCCTACATGGACTCGATCCCGCTCGTCGTGATCTCGGGTCAGGTGCCGACCTATTATATCGGCCAGGACGCTTTCCAGGAGTGCGACATGGTCGGGATCACCCGGCCCTGCGTCAAGC
>CAZALA010000171.1:0-7578 GCA_964485725.1 uncultured Propionivibrio sp.
CACCCTGGTGGACATCGAGGTGCCGCGCCCCGACGGTTTCGATCTCACGCGCAACACCCGCGCCGACGAGCGGCTGAAAGCGATTCCGATCATCAGGATCACCTCGCGCAGCGCCAGCAAGCACCGCCTCTACGCCTTCGAAATTGGCGTCAACGATTACCTCGGCAAACCCTACCAGGAGGACGAACTCTTGCGCCTCGTCGCGCACTACGTCGCGCAGCGTCAGGTCGCGACGCCGGCGTAGGCGCGTTTCCAAAAATCCACCGCAAAGGCGCGAAGGGGCAAAGGTGACGCAAAGGGAACCCTTTGCGAAACCTTTCTTTTTTCTTTGCGCCTTTGCGGTGGACGTTCTCGGCAGTACCTCTACCGGGCGGTTTTGTCTCAGCCGCCCGCAAAGCTTAAAATATCCTCCATGCGCAGCATCAACCTCACCGATCACTTCCTCATCGCCATGCCGACGATGGCCGATCCCTATTTTGCCAAGTCGCTGATCTATATCGCCGAGCACAACGACCAGGGCGCGCTCGGCCTCATCGTCAACCGCCCGATCGACATGAACCTCGCGACGCTGTTCGAGAAGATCGACGTGCCGCTCGCATCGACCGAGCTTGCGCAACTGCCGGTGTTCTTCGGCGGCCCGGTGCAGACCGATCGCGGCTTTGTCCTGCACCGGCCGGTCGGCGACTGGCAATCGACGCTAGCGGTCAATCGCGACGTCGGCCTGACGAGTTCGCGCGACGTGCTGCTCTCGGTCGCGCGCGACGGCCAGCCGAGCGAAATGCTGGTGACGCTCGGCTATTCGGGCTGGGCCGCCGGCCAGCTCGAGCACGAACTGGCGCAGAACGCGTGGCTGACGGTGGCCGCCGATCAGCACATTCTTTTCGACCTGCCGTTTGAAGAACGCCTGCCTTCGGCAATGCAGCGGCTCGGCATCGACTTCACCCATCTTGCCGACGACGCCGGGCATGCCTGAGACGCGTGTCGGTGATGCCGCTGCGCAGGGAACCTGGCTCGCTTTTGATTTCGGCGAAAAGCGCATCGGCGTCGCCGTCGGCGAGTGGCCGCTCGCGCAAGCGCACGCGCTCGTCACCATCGCGAGCGAAGTAAACGCCGAGCGCTTTGCCGCAATTGCCGCGCTGATCGACGAGTGGCATCCGGTGGCCCTGCTCGTCGGGCGTCCGCTTGCCGTCGACGGCAGCGCGCACGCGATGACCGCGCGCGCCAGCCGTTTTGCCAACCAGCTGCGCGGCCGCTTCGCGCTGCCGGTGGCAACCGCCGAAGAGCGCTACACTTCGCTCGAAGCCGCCGAAAAGCTGCGCGAAAGCGGCCATAATGCGAAGCGCGCAAAAGCCCACGTCGACGCGCTCGCCGCCCAGATCATCCTGCAAAGCTATTTCGAAAACCTCGGACGTCTTCCGCCACGCCCTTTTCAGGAAAACAGCCATGCCGACTGAACCGCTCCCCGACGCCGAAGCCCAATGCGCGCGGCTCGCTGAACTCATCCGCCCACAGCTGCGGGAAAACACCGTGCTCGTCGGCATCCACAGCGGCGGCGCCTGGATCGCTCGCCGGCTCTCCGAACTCCTCGGACTGAAGAATGAAATCGGCCTGATCGACGTCTCTTTCTACCGCGACGATTTCGGCGAGAAAGGCTTGCACCCGCAGGTGAAGCCGACGTCGATCCCCTTCGAAGTCGAGGGCCGTTCGCTGATCCTCGTCGATGACGTCCTCTACACCGGGCGCACGACGCGCGCGGCGATCAACGAGATCTTCGATTACGGCCGGCCGGCCTCGGTGAAACTCGCCGTGCTCGCCGATCGTGGCGGCCGCGAGCTGCCGATCTACGCCGAATTCTGCACCTGGCAGGTCGAACTCGCCAGGGACGAGGAGCTCGTCCTCGCGCCCGACGAGAGCGGGCGGCTGCATTGGAGGCGCGCCGGACATGAATGAGCTGCAAACGCCGGCTGCGGCCGCCGACGGCACCGTCCCCCAGGCTTTCAATCCGCAGCTCGACGGCAAGGGCAAGCTCGTCCACCTGCTCTCGATCGAGGGGCTGCCGCGCGAAATCCTGACCCAGATTCTCGACACCGCTTCGAGCTTTCTCGAGGTTTCCGACCGCGACGTCAAGAAGGTGCCGCTCTTGCGCGGGAAGAGCGTTTTCAACCTTTTCTTCGAAAACTCGACGCGCACGCGAACGACTTTTGAAATCGCCGCCAAGCGCCTCTCGGCCGACGTCATCAACCTTGACGTCGCACGCTCGTCGACCGCCAAGGGCGAGAGCCTGCTCGATACCATCGACAACCTCGTCGCGATGCACGCCGACATGTTCGTCGTTCGCCACAATTCTTCGGGCGCGCCCTACCTCATCGTCGATCACCTGAGAAAGAGCGGGCGAACCGACGTGCACGTCGTCAATGCCGGCGACGGCCGCCACGCGCACCCGACGCAGGGGCTGCTCGACATGTACGCGATCCGTCACTACAAGAAGGATTTTTCGCAGCTCAAGGTCGCCATCGTCGGCGACATCCTGCACTCGCGTGTCGCGCGCTCGGACATCCACGCCTTGAAGACGCTCGGCGCCGCCGAAATTCGCGCCGTCGGCCCGCAGACGCTGTTGCCGACGGCGATCGACAAAATGGGCGTGCGCGTCTGCAGCGACCTTAAAACGGGGCTCAAGGACTGCGACGTCGTGATCATGCTGCGCCTGCAGCACGAAAGAATGAACGGCGCGCTGCTGCCTTCGGCGCGCGAATACTTCAAGTGCTACGGGCTCACCCCCGAGACCCTCGCGCTCGCCAAAAGCGACGCGATCGTGATGCACCCGGGGCCGATGAACCGCGGCGTCGAAATCGACTCGGGCGTCGCCGACGGCGCGCAGGCGGTGATCCTGCCGCAGGTGACTTTCGGCATCGCCGTGCGCATGGCGGTGATGAGCATATTGGCGGGAAACTGAAAATGCAAAGAGCAAGGCGCGACGACGGCAGCTCGGTCGTCATCACGAACGGCCGGCTGATCGACCCGGCCAACGCGATCGACGAGACGACCGACCTTTTCATTGCGGCAGGCAAGGTGGCCGGCATCGGCAGCGCGCCGGCGGGTTTTGCCGCGCAGCGGACGATCGAGGCAAGCGGCAAAATCGTTTGCCCCGGACTCGTCGACCTCTCGACGCGCGTCGCGCGCATCGAGTGCGAACTCAAGGCAGCGGTCTGTGGCGGCGTCACCGCGCTCGCCTGCCCGCCCGACACGAGTCCGCCGCTCGACGAACCGGAGCTCGTCGAACGGCTGGTGCGGCGCAGCGAAGCGATGGGACTTGCGCGTGTCTTTCCGATCGGGGCGCTGACGCAGCAGCTTGCCGGCGAGAAGCTCGCCGAACTCGCGAGCCTTGCGCACGCCGGCTGCATCGCTTTCTCGCAGGCGCAGCGACCGATTCCGGACACCCACGTGCTCTTGCGCGCGATGCAGTACGCGGCCACTTTCGATTACGCGATCCGCCTGCAGCCGCAGGACCACTACCTGGCCCGCGACGGCGTCGCCCACGACGGCGAAGTTGCCTCCCGCCTCGGCCTCGCCGGCATTCCGGTGTGCGCGGAGACGGTCGCGATCGCAACCGCGTTGCAGCTGGCGCGCGCCACCGGCGTGCGTCTGCACCTCGCGCGCATCTCGTCGGCGGCGGGCATTGCGCTCGTCTGCGAGGCGCGGCAAAGCGGCGTCAAGGTGAGCTGTGACGTCGGCATCCACCACCTGCACCTCTCGGAAGCGGCGATCGGCTATTTCGACAGCCACGCGCGCTTTGACCCCCCGCTGCGCGCCGAGAGCGACCGCATGGCGCTGCGCGAGGCCGTCGCGCAAGGTCATGCCGCGCTTTGCTCCGACCACCGCCCGGTCGATGCCGACGGCAAGCAACTGCCTTTTGGCGAAGCGCTCGCCGGCGCCACCGGCCTCGAGCTGCTGCTGCCGCTCACCCTGGCCTGGGCGCGCGAGGAAAAGCTCCCGCTCGTCGCGGCGCTCGCCCGCATCACCTGCGATCCGGCGGCGATCCTCGGCATCGACGGCGGCGCGCTCGGCATCGGTGACCGCGCCGACGTTTGCGTCTTCGCCGCCGACGAAGCCTGGCGCGTGAGCCCCGAAGCGCTCGTCAGCGAAGGCAAGAACACGCCTTTCATCGGCCGCGAAGTCGCCGGCCGCGTGCATTTCACGCTCGTCGCCGGCCGCGTCGTCTTCGAACGATGAGATTCTAAAGTCCACCGCAAAGACGCGAAGGCGCCAAGCGCACGCAAAGGAATGCACTCCAGGGTTTTCTTTGCGAGCCCTTCGCGCCTTCGCGCCTATGCGGTGGGTTCTGATTCTTAAACCCCGGCCAGCAGCCGCTGCGCGGTGTCGCTCGGCGCGCCGTCGACGGCGATGACCTTGGCGCGAGAACTGTGACCGCTCTTGATCGTCACCGCTGCCTTGGCAACGCCGAGCCGCGCGGCGATGAACTCGACGAGGGCGGCGTTTGCCTTGCCGTCGACGGGCGGCGCCGCGAGACGAATCTTCAGCGCTTCGCCGTAGCTTCCGGCGCATTCGGTTTTCTTCGCACCGGGCTGGACGTGCACGGCGAGCGTCGCCACCCCGCTTTGCTCGCGCAGCCAGGGCGCTTCGGCGCTCACGAGAGGAAAACGAGAACGAGCTGCGCGATGAGGATGAGGACGAGGGGCGACAGGTCGATGTTGGCGATCGGCGGCAGGACGCGCTGCACGGGGCGCAGCAGCGGCTGCGTCAGCTGACCGACCGGCCTTGCGAGCGGCGAGTACGGATTGACCCAGGAGAGCACCGCCTGCAGGATCATCAGCGCGATGAAGAGATAGACGCAGAGGCGCAGCGTCGCGACGAAGCCATAGGCGAAGGTCCACAGCAGCGCGCCATCGGCCTCGAGCGCGAAGCCGGGGCTTAAGGCCAGGCGCGCGAGAAGGACGATCACCTGCACGAGGTAGGCCGGCAGCAGCGTCGCGAGGTCGAGGCCGAAAACGCCGGGCAGCACTTTGCGCAGCGGCAGGACGAGCCAGTTCGTGAGCTGCACGACAAAGGCGCCGATCTGGTTGGCAAAGGAGACGCGAAAAAGCTGCATGAAAAAGCGCAGCAGGAGCAGCAGCGAAAAGAAGCCGCCGAGCGTGTCGACGATCAGGAAAACGCCCCGGGACAAAGCCGTCATCGCGTCTAGTCCTTGCCGAGCAGTTCGGCAAGCTCGGCGCCGCGGGCATTGGCCGCGAGCGCGCCGGAAATGACCGCTTCCTTGAGACCGTGCTCGGCCATCGCCCTCAGCGCCGCCTCGGTCGTCCCGCCTTTCGAGGTCACGCGCTCGCGCAGCACCGCAGCCGGCTCCTCCGACTGCGCCGCGAGCTTGGCGGCGCCGAGGACCGTTTCGATCGACAGCAGGCGCGCCTGTTTGGGCGTGAAACCGAGCGCCGTCGCCGCCTGCTGCAAGGCTTCGATGAAGAGGAAAACGTAGGCCGGCCCGCTCCCCGAGATCGCCGTGATCGCGTCCATCTGCGCCTCTTCGCTCACCCAGACGGTATTGCCCACGGCATGCAGCACGCGTTCGGCGCCGAGGCGCTCGGCTTCGCTGACGGCCGGCATCGCGAAGAGGCCGGTCATGCCGCTGCCGATCAGCGCCGGCGTGTTCGGCATCGCGCGCACCAGCCTTTCGTAGCCGTTGAGCCAGCGTGAGAGGTCCGCAAGACGCAGGCCCGCGGCGATGCTGATGACCAGTTGCTGCTTAAGATGCGGCCGCACCGACGCGCAGGCCTCGCGCATCTGCTGCGGCTTGACCGCGAGCAGCAGCGCATCGCAGTAGAGCGCCGCCGCGTCGGGCGCGGCGTAACAGCGGATGCCGTAGGCGCGCTCGAGACGCGAGCGGCTTTCGGCGCCGATTTCGATGACGGCGATCTCGCTTGCGGGAAAACCGTTGTTGAGGAGGCCGCCGATCAGCGCGCTCGCCATGTTGCCACCGCCAAGAAAGCTAATCTTCATGTTGTCGTCTCTCCCCAAAAATTGCGGTGCCTACGCGCACCAGCGTCGTGCCTTCGAGGATCGCCGCTTCGAGATCGTCGGTCATTCCCATCGACAGCGTATCCAGCGGCAAGCCAGCGGCCTTCAATTCCTCGAACGCCAGACGTAGACAGCGAAATGCGCTGCGCTGTTGCGCGCGGTCGGCTGCCGGCGCCGGAATTGCCATCAAGCCGCGCAGCTTCAGGCGCGGCAAAGCGGCGACCGCGCGCGCCAGGGCCGGCAGCGCATCAGCCGCCACACCGCTTTTGCTCGCTTCGCCGCTGACATTGACCTGCAGGCAGACGTTGAGCGCGGGCAGCTGCGGCGGGCGCTGTTCGGCGAGGCGCTCGGCGATGCGCAGACGGTCGACCGAGTGCACCCAGGAAAAGGTCTCGGCGACCGCGCGCGTCTTGTTGCTTTGCAAGGGGCCAATAAAATGCCATTCGAGTGTAAGATCACGAAGCAGCTCGGCTTTGGCGATCGCTTCCTGAACGTAATTTTCGGCAAATCGCCGCTGGCCGGCGGCGGCGGCGGCGCGCACATCCTCGGCCGGCCGCGTCTTGCTCACGGCAACGAGGCAAATCTCGTCGGGCGCACGCCCGGCCTGTCGCGCCGCGGCGCCAATGCGCTCGCGTACGGCTTGCAGGTTAGCTGAGATTGTAGTCATAATCAGGTGTTGCCCGGCGGCTTTGAAGTATAGCATCGCGGGCCGGCCCCCGCTCAAGGATGATTCCTTATGGATATTACCGAACTGCTCGCCTTCAGCGTCAAGAACAAGGCCTCCGATCTGCACCTGTCGTCCGGGCTGCCGCCGATGATCCGCGTTCATGGCGACGTGCGTCGCATCAACTTGCCGGCGATGGCGCACAAGGACGTGCACTCGATGGTTTATGACATCATGAACGACGGCCAGCGCAAGCACTACGAGGAGACGCTCGAGTGCGACTTCTCGTTCGAGATCCCCAACCTCGCGCGCTTTCGCGTCAATGCCTTCAACCAGCAGCGCGGCGCGGCGGCGGTGTTCCGCACGATTCCGTCGAAAGTCCTCTCGCTCGAAGAACTCAATTGCCCGAAGATCTTCAAGGAGATCGCCGAATATCCGCGCGGCATCGTCCTCGTGACGGGGCCGACAGGCTCGGGGAAGTCGACGACGCTGGCGGCGATGGTCAACCACATCAACGAAAACGAGCACGCGCATATCCTTACCGTCGAGGATCCGATTGAATTCGTGCACGAATCGAAGAAATGCCTGATCAACCAGCGCGAGGTCGGTCCGCATACGCTGTCGTTTGCCAACGCGCTGCGCTCGGCGCTGCGCGAAGATCCCGACGTCATCCTCGTCGGTGAAATGCGCGACCTGGAGACGATTCGCCTGGCATTGACCGGCGCCGAAACGGGTCACCTCGTCTTCGCGACCTTGCACACCTCGAGCGCGGCGAAGACGATCGACCGCATCGTCGACGTCTTCCCGGCGGCCGAAAAGGAAATGGTGCGCTCGATGCTGTCCGAATCGCTGCGCGCGGTGATTTCGCAGGCGCTGCTCAAGACCAA
>CAZALA010000172.1:0-7572 GCA_964485725.1 uncultured Propionivibrio sp.
ATTACCGCTGCTGACGTTGATTTTGCCGAAGTGCATGACTGCTTCACGATCAACATGATCCTCTCGGTCGAAGCCCTGGGTCTAGCCGACGACGGGCGTGCCGGCTTCGACTTCATCGATGGCCGCTTCACGCGCGAGGACAAGGTCGCGATCAACCTCTCCGGCGGCCTCAAGTCGAAGGGTCACCCGGTCGGCGCGACCGGCGCCTCGATGCACGCGCTCGCCTACAAGCAGCTCATCGGCGAAGCAATCGGCGTCAAGGCGAAGAAGGCCGACTTCGGGGTCGTCTTCAACGTCGGCGGCTCGGCGGTGACGAACTGCGTGACCGTCCTGAAAGCGCCGAAGTAAGCCTGCCTGCCAAGGAAAACTCATGAAAACCTTCACTTACAACGACATGGAATTTGCGGTCGAAAGCAGCGCGGATCGCTGGGACATTTCGTACACGAAGCCTGACGGCAAGCGCGCTTTCGTCGGCGCCGGCCTCTTCGCCGGCCTGCCGGCGGGCGAAGCCGAAGCCCGTGCGCTCTTGCTCGTCAAATCGATCTTTCCGGTCGGCATCAAGATCGTCGGTCCCGACGTCGCGCATCCGAACATGATCGGCGACCTCAAGATCGTCGGTCCCGACGTCACGCATCCGAACTTCATTTACTGGGACAAGGACAGCTCGTCGTTTCCGAAGCAGCTGTGAGGACAAGCGACTTATCTCTTTTCCGGTCAACCAAATTAAGGATCAACCATGGAAATCAAGGGCAGTGTTGCCGTCGTCACCGGCGGTGGTAACGGCATCGGCGAAGCCGTTGCGAAATTCTTCATCCGTAACGGCGCCAAGGTCGCGATCGTCGACATGGCGCAAAAGAACATCGACCGCGTGCTGGGCGAAATCAAGGAGATGGGCGGCGAAGCGATCGGCGTCCAGGCCAACGTTTCGAGCGAGGCGGAAACCGCGAAGTTCTACAAGGCCGCGCTCGACGCCTTCGGCAAGATCAACATCGTCGTCTCGTGCGCCGGCATCATCCGCGACGGAACGATGCTCTCGCTCGACAAGGAAACCGGCAAGGTCAATCGCAAGATGGGGCTCGACAAGTGGCAGCCGGTCATCGACGTCAACCTGACGGGGACCTTCCTGACCATCCGCGACGGCGCCGAAGCGATGGTCAACGGCGGCTGGCCGGGCCTGCTCGTCGCCATCTCGTCGGTCAACAAGGTCGGCCAGGTCGGCCAGCTCAACTACTCGTCGGCGAAGGTCGCCGACGCGCTCCTGCCGAAGATCGTCGTCGGCGAGTTCCTGCTGCGCGGCATCAGGAACGTGCGCTGCATCGCGATCGCGCCGGGTTACACGGCGACGCCGATGCTGACCGGGATGAACCAGGACGCGCTGAAGGCGATCCTCGCCGACGTGCATCTTGGTCGTCTCGTCGAGCCTGACGAAATCGCCCGCATGATCGGCCACGCGGTCGAGAACGAAGCGATCAACGCGACGACGATCGAAGTCACCGGCGGCCTCTGCTATCCGGGCGGCATCGCCAAGTAGTAAAAGCAGCAAGAAAAAAGCCCTGGCAGCGCTGCCAGGGCTTTTTTTCGCACCGCCGCAGCGCGCCGCCTCTCCCAAGGGAAGCGGCGCTGTTGTTTTTTATGCCGGCTGCAGCCTGGCTGCGCGGCGGCGGAGCTGAAGTTTCAGGAGCTCCATCGCGATCGGCGAAGCGAAGAAGAAAGGCAGCATGAAGAGCCAGTCGTCGACGCTTAACGGAACGGTCTGGAAGAAGGGCGTCAGGAAGGGCAGATAGACGACGGCGAGGACGAGCAGGAAGGAGACGCCGACCGCCCAGACCATCCAGCGGTTCGAGAAGACGCCGATGGCAAAGACGCTGTGGTGTTCCGAGCGCGCGGTGAAGGCCCGGATCAGCTCCGAGCTGCACAGCGTCACGAAGGCGATCGTCTGCGCGACGACGAGCTCGCCCGGATGGCGCTGCAGCGCGAGATAGAAGACGGTCAGGATGGCGATCGCGTCGACGAGGCCAACGACGCCGATGCCGATCGCCATCTCGCGGTTGATCACGGGTTCGGTGGGCGCGCGCGGCGGCCGTTCCATGATGTCCGGGTCGCCTTTTTCGAGGCCGAGGGCAAGCGCCGGCGCGCCGTCGCTGACGAGGTTGAGCCACAAGAGGTGCACGGGCTTGAGCGGGATCGGCAGGCCGATCAGCATGGCGCCGAAAATGATCAGGATCTCGCCGACGTTGCACGCCAGCAGAAAGTAGACGAACTTGCGGATGTTCGAATAGATGATGCGGCCCTGCTCGATCGCGGCGATGATGCTGGCGAAGTTGTCGTCGGTGAGCACCATGTCGGCGGTCTGCTTGGCAACGTCGGTGCCGGTGATGCCCATGGCGATGCCGATGTTGGCGCGCTTCAAGGCCGGCGCGTCGTTGACGCCGTCGCCCGTCATCGCGACGACGTGGCCGCGGCTCTTGAAGGCGTCGACGATGCGCGTCTTGTGCTGCGGCGAGACGCGGCAGCAGACGCTCAGATCGTCGGTCCTGGCGGCGAGTTCCTCGTCGCTCATCTTCTCGATCTCGGGGCCGGTGAGGACGCGTCCGCCGCCCGCGAGCAGGCCGATGTCGCGCGCGATCGCTTCGGCGGTGTCCTTGTAGTCGCCGGTCACCATGACGCTCCGCAGGCCGGCGCCGCGGGCGCGCTTCAAGGCGTCGATGACTTCCGGGCGCGGCGGGTCGATCATGCCGAGCAGGCCGACGAAGACAAGGCCGGTCTCGACGGTTTCCGGCGTCACTTCGCCGGGGACTTCGGCGAGCGGCTTGCAGGCGACGGCGAGGACGCGCAGCGCCTTGCTGGCCATGTCGCGGTTGTGGTGAAGAATCTCGGCGCGCATCTCCGGCGTCAGCGCGACACGCTTGCCGTCGTGCATGCGCTCGCCGCACAGGTCGAGAATTACGTCGGGCGCGCCCTTGACGAAGGCGATGAAAGGCGAGGCGTCGTCGCGCCGCGTGGCGTCGGCGCGGTGGATCGTCGTCATCCGCTTCCTGTCCGAGTCGAACGGGATCTCGGCGACGCGCGGCAGCGCGACGGATTGCGCCGCGTGCCAATAGCCGGCCTTGGCCGCGGCGACGAGCAGCGCGCCCTCGGTCGGGTCGCCGATGATGCGTGCAGCGTCCCCCTCGGCGTCCTCGAGCCGCGCGTCGTTGCAGGCGAGCGCGCCTGCGAAGAGCAGGCTCGCGTCGGCGTCGTCACGTGCGGCGAAGGCCGCGCTGCCGACGAAGAACTCGCCCTTCGGTGAATAACCTTCGCCGCTGACGCGAAAACGCGTCGCGCCGGCGTAGCCCTGGACGACGGTCATCTGGTTCTGTGTCAGCGTCCCGGTCTTGTCCGAGCAGACGACCGTCGTGCAGCCGAGCGTTTCGACCGCCGGCAGTTTGCGGATCAGCGCGTTGTGCTTGATCATGCGCTGCATGCCGAGGGCGAGGCAAATGGTCACGATCGCCGGCAGGCCTTCGGGCACCGCGGCAATCGCCAGGCTCACCGCGGTCATGAAGAGGTGGACGATGTCGGCCTTCTCGGTCCGCAGGTAGTGCAGGAAGCCTTCGTTGAAGGCCGTGGCGACGTCCGTGTCGCGAAACAGCCCGTACACGAAGACGAGCGCGCAGATGGCGAGGCAGGCGCTGCCGAGCACCTTGCCGAGGTGCTCGAGCTTCTTTTGCAGCGGCGTGTCCTCGCTTTCGACGAGTTGCAGCATCTCGGCGATGAGGCCGATCTGCGTATTCATCCCGGTCGCGGTGACGAGGCCGCGGCCGCGGCCGTAGGCGATCAGCGTTCCCATGAAAGCCGTGTTGTGGCGGTCGCCGAGCGGAATTTCCCTGTCGAGGACGGCGCCCGCGTTCTTTTCGACGGCGACCGATTCGCCGGTCAGCGACGCTTCCTCGATGCGCAGATTGACCGTCTCGACGAGGCGCAGGTCGGCCGGGACGTAGTTGCCGGCTTCGAGCAGGACGATGTCGCCGGCGACGAGCTCGCGTCCGGCGACGGTGATCTGGTGGCCGCCGCGGACGACTTGCGCGGTCGGCGCGGACATCTTCTTGAGCGCGGCGAGCGCCTGTTCGGCCTTCGACTCCTGGACGACGCCGACGACCGCGTTGAGCACGACGATGACCATGATCGCGATCGAATCGACGTATTCGCCGAGCGCCAGCGAAATGATCGCGGCGATGATCAGGATGATGACGAGGTAATTGTTGAACTGGGCGGCGAGCAGCGCGAGGAAGCCGGGTTGCGGCCGCTCGGCGAGTTCGTTGGCGCCGAATCTGGCGAGCCGGTCGCTCGCCGCGGCCGGCTCGAGTCCGCGCTCGAGGTGGGTCTCGAAGTCCGCGACGAGGCTCGCGATCGTCTCCCCGTGGGCTTCCTTGTTGTAGTTCTCTGGCATCTGAATCATCCGCTGGTTGAAAGGGAAGGTGAAAGTTGGTCGCTCGACTTAAACGAAAATCCGGCCAGGCACCCTCGCCTGGCCGGTTCTGATTGTTTGCGTGTAAGCGCTGCCGCGCGAGCGGCAGCGCGGGAGGCCTTACTTGACGAGCAGGATCGGCATCCTGGCGTGCTGGACGACTTGCGCCGTCACCGATCCCATCAGCAGCTCCTTGAGCGCGCCGCGGCCGTGCGTGCCCATCACGATCTGGTCGCAATGCAGCGAGTCGGCAAGCGCGGTGATGGTTTCGCCGACGCGGCCGACGAGGCAGTGCGCGCTGAAATTGACACCGGCCGCATCGAGCAATCGCCGGGCCTCGAAGAGGGCCTTCTCGCTCTCGTCGCGGTGGAAGCCGGCGAGCTGCTCGTGGCTGGCAAAGCGGCTGATGTCGTGCGAGAGCGGCGCCTGAACGTTGACGAGATGAATGTCGAGGTCTTCCGGCTTCGCGTAATGCGCGCGCTTTGAGATCACGAGCGCGACGGCGCGCAGCGCGCATTCCGATCCATCGACGGGTATCAGCACTCTTTTCATGGCGCTCCTCCCCCTGGCAACGTCCCTGCCACCGAAGTCAGGCTCCGGCACCGGCTAGTTCGCCTGCTGAATCCCGGCGACCACCCAGCCCTGTCCGCCGACGGCAGGCTTGGTCAGATGCCAGACTTCGCTGAAGGGGACGGCGGCGGCATCGGCCTGTTCGCGGATCATTCCGCTGAAGAGCACGCTGGCGACATGGCCCTTGTCCTCGCTCAGCACTTCGACGAGTTCGGCGTTCAAGGTGACGACTTCGGTCTGCTGCGGCGTCGCCCCTCGCTCGTGCATTTGCAGGCGGATTTCGGCGAAGAGCTCGGGGCTCGTGAATTCGCGGATGTCGTCGACATTGCCGGCATCGTTGGCTGCCTGCAAACGCAGGAAGTTGAGCTTGGCGACGCGCACGAAGCCTTCGCTGTCAAAGCCCGCGGGAACCCGGGCTGTCTCGGGCGCGGCGGCGCTGCCGCTCGAGGCCGGAAACTGCGCCGAAAAAGCGCGCTGCGCAGGCTCGGTCTTGTCGTTCGGCACGCCACCTGCGTACTGCAGTGGCGAGGCGTCGGCCGGCGGCGCCTTCTTTCGCATCAGCAGCCGGACAACGAAAACCGCCGCCATGACGAGCAAGGCGATCATCAGGAAGTTGGCCATGCCTTCGCCCAGGCCGAAGTGCGAGAGCAGCGCGGCGATGCCAAGACCCGCCGCGAGGCCGGCGATCGGCCCCATCCAGTTGCGTTTGGGCGCCGCCGCCGGTGCCGCGGCCGGTTGCGCCGGCGTTGCCGGGGCCGCTTGCTGCGCCGGACGCGGGCTGACGGCCTGCCGCTGCATGCCGACCGACTTGCCGCCGCCCATGCGCGCTGCCTCGGCTTCGTTGGCGGCGAGGCCAAGCGCCATGACGCAGGCGAAGATGGCGATCAATGTGCGAATCATATTCGTACCTCGTAAAGTAAATTCGTGAGGGGTCGAGGCTGGCTCGTGCGAACCCGTTTCCACCGACATGAGGCGATGCTAGGCGCAGCAGACACGTCCAGCAAGTCGAATATAATGATCAAACACATCGATAAAAATGATGTGTCGCGAGCCCCGCCCGGGCCCCGTGACTTCGCCCGGAGAGCGAGATGAATGTACTTAACTTCAAGCACTTGCGATACTTCTGGATGGTCGCCAAGACGGGCAGCATTGCGCGCGCCTCCGAGCAGCTGCACCTGACGCCGCAGTCGATCAGCGGCCAGCTCAGCGAGTTCGCTGAAAAGCTCGGCGTCGAACTGTTCCGTCCGGTCGGCCGCAATCGTGAATTGACCGACGAAGGACGGCGCGTCCTCGCCTACGCCGAAGAGATCTTCACCATCGGCGACGAGCTGCTCGACGTTCTGCGCAACCAGGAGACGAAGAAGAAAACGCTCTCGTTTCGCGTCGGCGTCGCCGATTCGCTGTCGAAATCGATCGCTTACCGGCTCGTTGAACCGGCGCTGAAAATCGAACAGCCGGTGCGCCTCGTTTGCCGCGAAGGACGCCTCGCCTCGCTGCTCGCCGAACTCGCGATTCACCGCCTCGACATGATTCTGGCCGACCGGCCGATGCCGGCCAACCTCAACGTCCGCGGCTACAGCCACCTGCTTGGCGAGAGCGGTCTTAGCGTTTTCGGCACGCGCGAACTGAAGCGGACGCTTGGCCGCAAGTTCCCGGCGCTGCTCGACAACGCCCCCTTCCTGCTGCCCGGCGAGGATGCGACGGTGAGGCCGAAGCTGCTGCAATGGTTCGACGCCAAAGGCGTTCGTCCGCACATCGCCGGCGAGTTCGACGACAGTGCGTTGATGAAGGCTTTCGGCCAGGCCGGCGTCGGTCTTTTCGTCGCGCCGACAGCGATCGCCGCGCACGTTTGCGAGCAATACCAGGTCATCGAGATCGGCCGTATCGAGTCGGTCGTCGAGCAGCTCTACGCGATCACGACCGAACGCCGGCTGACGCATCCGGCGATCGTCGCCTGCAGCCGGGCCGCCCGCGAGGACGTCTTCGGCCACGGCAGTTAGCGTCGTCGGCAGTCGCGCCACGGCATCGCTTTGCCTTCGCGCTGCGCCCGCGAAGGCTGCCTATCGGCGCGCCAGCCGCACCGGAATGCGCTGCGCCCCGAAGGGTTTGCCGAACTTGCCAAAGCGGCCGGCGATCGCGGTCTGGCAATGCGGGCAGCGGCCGTCGCTCGGCAGGTCGTAATGGCGGATGTTGTGCCAGTCGCGTTCGATGAGGGCAGCGTGGCAGCCCGGGCAGAAAGTCGTTCCGCCTTCGCTGTCGTGCACATTGCCGGTATAGACGTAATTGAGCCCGGCGTCCATCGCGATGCGCCGCGCGTGCGTCAGCGTCGAGGCCGGCGTCGCTGGCAGATCGTCCATTTTCCAGTCGGGGTGGAAGGCGGTGAAATGCAGCGGCACGTCTCTGCCGAGCTCGCGCGCCACCCAGTCGGAGAGCGCCTTGACTTCGCTCGTGCTGTCGTTCCTGCCCGGGATCAGGAGCGTCGTGATTTCGAGCCAGCAATCGGCTTCGTGATGAATGTAGGCAAGCGTGTCGAGAACGGGCTGCAGTCTGCCACC
>CAZALA010000173.1:0-7495 GCA_964485725.1 uncultured Propionivibrio sp.
AGGTGCAGTTGCGGTAGTCGGCGTACATCGTCGGCGAGTGGTTGCCCCAGACGACGAGTTTCTTGAAGCTCGAAACCGGGCGGCCCGACTTGGCGGCAAGCTGCGAGAGCGCGCGGTTGTAGTCGAGGCGGAGCATGGCGTGGTAGTTCGCCGGGTCGGTGCGGCCGACCTTCTTGGCAGCGGCGGCGGCGATCAGCGCGTTGGTGTTGCACGGATTGCCGACGACGAGAACCTTGACGTCTTCCTTGGCGCAGGTCGCGATCGCCTTGCCCTGGACGGTGAAGATCGCACCATTGGCAGCCAGGAGATCGGCGCGCTCCATGCCGGGGCCGCGCGGACGGGCACCGACGAGCAGGCAGATGTCGGCGTCCTTGAAGGCCACGTTCGGGTCATCGGTCGCGAGCATGCCGGCGAGCAGCGGAAAGGCGCAGTCGTCAAGTTCCATCATGACGCCCTGACAGGCTTTCTGCGCTTGCGGCAGGTCGAGCAGTTGAAGAATCACCGGCTGGTCCTTGCCGAGCATTTCGCCGGAGGCGATGCGGAAAAGCAGGCTGTAACCGATTTGACCGGCGGCGCCGGTGACGGCGACGCGAAGAGGCGTTTTGGACATGTAGAGCTCCTGTGGAGAGGGAAAGTCATCAGAGAGCCCCGGTCAGGAGCCCGCTATAAGGCGACGAAAACAGAGGGCGATCATAAGATCGAACCGCCTGCACTGTCAATTGGCGAGATGAACGTTATAAATATGTCTTATATAAGATATAAGTTATCTAAGAGTGGACGAAGCGCGCTAACTGTGGTGAAATTCCGCCCATGAACCGCTCGACCAACCGGCCTGCGCCGACCTTCAGCCCGCTCTATCGCCAGATCAGGGACTTCATGCTGCGCAGCCTCGAATCCGGCGAGTGGCGCCCGGGCCAGGCGATCCCGAGCGAGTCCCGGCTGGCGACGCGCTTTGGCGTAAGCCAGGGAACGGTGCGCAAGGCGATCGACGAGATGGTCGACGAACACCTTCTCGTGCGGCGTCAGGGCAAAGGCACCTTTGTCGCCTCGCACGATGACCCGCGCTCGTTTTTCCGCTTCCTGCGCATCAAGGCCAATGACGGGGAACTGCCGCGGCTTGCGAGCATCCCGCTCGAGTGCGGGCGCGCCAAGGCCGGCATCAGCGTAGCGCGCACCCTCGGGATCGAGGTCGGTGCGGCGATCATGATCGTGCGCCGTCTGCTGCGCCTTGGTGACGAGCCGGCGGTCTTCGACGAAATTTATTTGCCGGGCGTATTGTTTTCCGACCTGACGCTCGATATTCTCAAGGAGACGGAGTCTTCGCTCTACAGCCTGTTCGAAAACCGTTATGGAGTGCGCATGATCCGCGCCGAAGAACGCCTGAGCGCGGTCGCTGCAGACCGCGTCAGTGCTGAGCATCTGGCGGTCGCCGAAGGCAGTCCGCTGCTCCTTGTCGAGCGCGTCGCGTTCAGCTACGGCGAGCGGCCGACGGAGTGGCGCCGGGGATTTTATTCGACGCGGAATTTCCATTATCACAATGCGCTGGCCTAGTGCTTTGGACAGAGTGGCGAGCGTTCCTGCGCGCTTGAACTTTCGATGCCGGCAAAGGTCGTAGTTCCGGACTTTTCCGGGCATCGGGACTTTCGGTTCGCGGCGATAAGATTAAGGAAGAAGAGATGGATAAAGCTGCCGAAATGAATCGTCTGCGCTGGCGGTGTACGCGGCGCGCGCTGCTCGAACTTGACCTCCTGCTGGGCGGCTTTCTCGATCGACACTACGCCGGTTTATCGCCGCAAAAAGCGGCTGCTTTCGCCGAACTCGTCGAGATGCAAGATACCGAGCTCTGGCCGCTGATCGCCGGCCGGCGCGAGTGCAAGGATGCGCTGCAGGCGGAAGTGATCGCCCTCATGCGCGATGCAAGAGTCGCTTGAAGGAGTTTGCACCGGTTTTTTTCCGCATCACTGTTTTCAACCATCGCTAGGGAGATTTTATGACCACCGCCCGCAAGGCAACGCTCACGATCGAGGGCCAGGCGCCCCTGGAGTTGCCGATCCTGACGCCGGTCCACGGCAACGATTGCATCGACATTCGCACGCTGGCGGCCAAGACGGGAATGTTCACCTACGATCCCGGTTTCCTGTCGACGGCGGCATGCCGGTCGGCAGTCACTTTCATCGACGGCGATAAGGGAGAGCTGCTCTACCGCGGTTACCCGATCGAGCAGCTCGCCAGCAAGTGCAACTTCCTCGAGGTCGCCTATCTCCTCAAGCACGGCAATCTGCCCAACGCCAAGGAAAAGGACGATTTCGAGACGATCATCAAGAAGCACACGATGGTGCACGAGCAGATGGCGAAGTTCTACCAGGGCTTCCGCCGCGATGCGCACCCGATGGCCGTGATGGTCGGCGTCGTCGGCGCGCTGTCGGCCTTCTATCACGAGGCCGAAGACTTCTCCGACGCCGAACACCGCAACATCAGCTTCAACCGCATCGTCGCCAAGCTGCCGACGATCGTCGCCCTCGCTTACAAGTACTCGCTGGGCGAGCCCTTCATGTACCCGCGCAACGACCTCGACTACACCTCGAACTTCATGCACATGATGTTCGGCACCCCCTGCGAGAAGTACGAGCCCAATCCCGTCCTCGTGCATGCGCTCGACACGATCTTCACGCTGCACGCGGACCACGAGCAGAACGCTTCGACCTCGACGGTGCGCCTTGCCGGCTCCTCGGGCGCCAACCCCTACGCCTGCATTTCGGCGGGCATCGGCTGCCTGTGGGGACCGGCGCACGGCGGCGCCAACGAGGCCTGCCTGAAGATGCTCGAGGAGATCGGCGACATTTCGCGCGTGCCGAGCTATATCAAGCGCGCCAAAGACAAGGACGATTCGTTCAAGCTCATGGGTTTCGGGCATCGGGTCTACAAGAATTTCGACCCGCGCGCCCGGCTGATGCGCAAGATCTGCGGCGACGTGCTGCAGGAACTCGGCCTGGAAAACGACCGCCTGTTCAAGCTCGCGCTCGAACTCGAACGCATCGCGCTCGAGGACGAGTATTTCATCGAGAAGAAGCTCTATCCCAACGTCGATTTCTATTCGGGCATCGTGCAGAAGGCGCTCGGCATTCCGACCTCGATGTTCACCTGCATTTTCGCGCTGGCGCGAACGGTCGGCTGGATGGTGCAGTGGGAAGAGATGATCGCCGATCCCGAGTACAAGATCGGGCGCCCCCGGCAGCTTTACGTCGGCACGCCGTTCCGCGACGTTCCGCCACTTGCGGAACGCTAGAAGAAAAGAGCGGCGCGGGCGCGCATTTGCGCTCCCGCTACCGCGCGACTGGGCTTGGCCCGCGGGCGTCCGCATTTGTTCGCAATTGTCCGCAAATTGTCCGATCCGCCAGACTTTGACCATGGGTAACAGTCATGATGAATCAGCTGTTCGAGAACTCTCACCTTTTCGGCGGCAACGCGCCTTTTGTCGAGGAGCTCTACGAGAACTACCTCGACAACCCGGCCTCGGTGCCGGCACAGTGGCGCGATTACTTCGATAAGCTCGCGCAGCTGCCCGGCAAGGTCGGGCGCGACGTTCCCCACCTGCCGATCGTCATCGCCTTCGCCGAGCAGGCAAGAAGCGGCGGCTATCGCGCCAGCGCGGCGATGCCCGTCGACGACAAGAAACAGGTCAGCGTGCTGCAGATGATCAGCGCCTATCGCACGCTCGGCCAGCGCTGGGCCAACCTCGATCCCTTGAAGCGCCAGCCGCGTCCTGAACTCAACGAACTCGAGCCCTCGTTCTACGGGCTCTCGGGGTCCGACATCAATACGATGTTCAACGCCGGCTCGTTCAAGGGCGTTCCCGAGCACGCGACCTTCGGCCAGATTTTCGACGCGCTCAAGGAGACCTACTGCGGCTCGATCGGCGTCGAGTACATGTACATCAACAACATCACCGAACGGCGCTGGGTGCAGGCGCATATCGAACCGATCCGCGCCAAGGGCAGCTATACCTCGGCGCAGAAACTGCGCTTTCTCGAGCGCCTGACCGCGGCCGAAACGCTCGAGCGCTATCTGCACACGCGCTACGTCGGCCAGAAGCGCTTCTCGCTCGAAGGCGGCGAGTCGCTGATCGTCGCGCTCGACGAAGTGCTGCGCGTCGCCGGCGGCGCCGGGGTCGATGACATGGTCGTCGGCATGGCGCACCGCGGTCGCCTGAACGTACTCGTCAACACGCTCGGCAAGGAACCGCGGATGCTGTTCGAGGAATTTGAGGGCAAGAAGCCGCAGGATCTCTCTTCCGGCGACGTCAAGTATCACCTCGGTTATTCGTCGGTCGTGTCGACGCCGGGCGGGCCCTGCCAGCTGTCGCTGGCTTTCAATCCCTCGCACCTCGAGATCGTCAATCCCGTCGTCGCAGGTTCGGTGTTCTCGCGCCAGCATCGCCGCGGTGAAGGTTCGAAGGAAAAGGTGCTGCCGGTCCTCATCCACGGCGATGCCGCCGTTGCCGGACAGGGCGTGAACCAGGAAATGCTGAACTTTGGGCAGACTCGCGGTTACGGTACCGGCGGGGCTTTGCACATCGTCGTGAACAACCAGATCGGTTTTACGACTTCCGACCCGCGCGATTCGCGCTCGACTATTTACTGCACCGACATTTTCAAGATGGCGAACGCGCCGATCTTCCACGTTAACGGCGACGACCCGGAAGCCGTCGCGCTGGTCACGCGTCTTGCCGTCGAGTTTCGGCAGGAATTCAAGAAGGACGTCGTCGTCGACATCGTCTGCTTCCGCAAACTCGGGCACAACGAGCAGGACGAGCCGATGGTGACGCAGCCGCTCATGTACAAGCGCATCGCCCAGCATCCGGGAACGCGGCAGCTCTACGCCGACAAGCTCGTCGGCGAAGGCGTGCTGCCGGGCGACGGCCCCGAGGGCATGATCCAGAGCTATCGCGAACACCTCGACCGTGGGGAGCTTCTCTACAACCCGGTGATCGCAGGTTATACGACGCCGATGATGATCGACTGGACGCCCTTCCTGCCGAAGAAATATATCCAGAACTGCGACACGACGGTGCCGGTGCGTGAAATCAAGCGGCTTGCCGAACGCCTCGCCAGCGTGCCGCCGAGCTTCAGCCTGCACAGCCGCGTCAAGAAGATCGTCGACGACCGGCGCCTGATGGGGCAGGGCAGTCTGCCCGTCGACTGGGGAATGGCCGAAAACCTCGCCTATGCTTCGCTCCTCGTGTCGGGCTACGGCATCCGCCTGACCGGCGAAGACGTCGCGCGCAGCACCTTCTTCCATCGCCACGCCGCCTTGCACGACCAGAAGCGCGAACACTGGGACGAGGGCACGTATTACCCGCTCGCCAACCTGCAGGAAAAGCAGGCGAGCTTTCAGTGCTTCGATTCGGTCCTCTCCGAGGAAGCCGTGCTCGCTTTCGAGTACGGCTATGCGACCTCGAATCCGTTCGAACTCGTGATCTGGGAAGCGCAGTTCGGCGACTTCGTCAATTGCGCGCAGGTCGTCATCGACCAGTTCCTCGCTTCCGGCGAAACCAAGTGGGGTCGCGCCTGCGGCCTCGTGCTGCTCTTGCCGCACGGCTACGAGGGCCAAGGGCCTGAGCACTCGTCGGCGCGCATCGAGCGCTTCATGCAATTGTGCGCCGAGGCCAACATGGAAGTCTGCCAGCCCTCGACCCCGGCACAGGTCTTCCACATGCTGCGCCGGCAGGCGATCCGCAAGCAGCGCAAGCCGCTCGTCGTGTTTACGCCGAAATCGCTGCTGCGCCACAAGGACGCGGTGTCGACGCTTGACGAGCTTGCCAAGGGCTCGTTCAAGTGCGTGATCGGCGAAGTCGAGCCGATCGACCCGCGCAAGGTGAAGCGCGTCATCTTCTGCTCCGGCAAGGTCTATTACGAACTCGTCGCAGCGCGCCGCGAAAAGAACATCACCGACATCGCGATCGCCCGCCTCGAGCAGTTCTACCCCTTCCCGCAGGAGGCTTTCCAGGCCGAACTCGCGAAGTATCCAAAAGCGACCGAGATCGTCTGGTGCCAGGAAGAACCGCGCAACCAGGGCGCCTGGTACTGGATCGCCTCGCGCCAGCACCTCGACCGTTCGTTCAACAGCAAGCAGCACCTCTTGCTCGTCTCGCGCCCGGCTTCGCCGGCGCCGGCGGTCGGTTATTACAGCAAGCACAACGCTCAACAAAAAGCGCTGATCGATTCCGCCCTCGGCGAAATCGCGGCGTACAAACTGGCGTAAAGGGAGAGTTCCATGATCATCGACGTGAATGTGCCCCAGCTCTCGGAGTCGGTCGCCGAAGCGACCCTGATGAACTGGCTCAAGGGGGTCGGCGAAGCGGTGACTCGCGACGAAAATCTGATCGAGCTCGAGACTGACAAGGTCGTCCTCGAACTGCCGGCGCCAGCCTCGGGGGTTCTCGTCGAAGTGATCAAGGGCAACGGCGAGACGGTGACCTCGGGGGACCTCATCGCGCGCATCGACACGGCCGCCAGCGCGACCATCGCCGCGCCGGCCGCCGCCCTGGCCACCTCGGCCGCGAAAGCCTCGACGCCAGCTGCGCCGGCGCCTGCTGCCGCACCGCCGACGCCGGCGGCGCCGCTCAGCGCTCCGTCGCCAGCCGCGAAGCAGGACACCGGCAGCGGCATCGCGATGCCGGCGGCGCGCAAAATTCTCGAGGAAAAAGGGCTTGCCGCGAGCGAAGTCGCGGGCAGCGGTCGCGGCGGTCGCATTACCAAGGAAGACGCGCTCGCGGTTAGCGCGAAAATGGCGACGCCGAGCGAAAAGCCTGCCGTCCCGCCGTCCCCGTTGCCGACGCCGCCGCTCGCGATCGCGCTCGGTGATCGACCCGAGCAGCGCGTGCCGATGTCGCGGCTGCGTGCGCGCGTCGCCGAGCGTCTCTTGCAGTCGCAGGCGACGAACGCGATCCTGACCACCTTCAACGAAGTGAACATGGCGCCGGTGATCGCGCTGCGCAAGCAATATGGCGAGCGCTTCGAAAAGGCGCACGGCGTTCGCCTCGGCTTCATGGGATTTTTCGTCAAGGCGGCGGTCGCCGCGCTGCAGAAATACCCGATCATCAACGCCTCGGTCGATGGCAACGACATCGTCTATCACGGCTACATCGACATCGGCGTCGCCGTCGGCAGCCCGCGCGGGCTCGTCGTTCCGGTGCTGCGCGACGCCGACCAACTGAGCTTTGCCGACATCGAAAGAAAGATTGCCGAGTTCGGCGAAAAAGCCCGCGACGGCAAGCTCTCCATTGAGGAACTCACGGGCGGCACGTTTTCGATCTCCAACGGCGGCGTTTTCGGTTCGATGCTCTCGACGCCGATCATCAACCCGCCGCAGTCGGCGATCCTCGGCGTGCACGCGACCAAGGACCGCGCCGTCGTCGAGAACGGCGCGATCGTGATTCGCCCGATGAACTATCTGGCCATGTCCTACGATCACCGCATCATCGACGGCCGCGAAG
>CAZALA010000174.1:0-7432 GCA_964485725.1 uncultured Propionivibrio sp.
CGGTGCTGATGTCGGGTTCGGAGGCGATGAGGTTCATGAACCGCGTGATCGCGGCCACCGAATCGAGCATCGCCTCGTCCATGTTCACATCGATGAGCTGCGCGCCGGCTTCGACCTGCTGGCGGGCGATCTCCACGCCCTCGTCGAAGCGGTCCTCGAGGATGAGTCGGGCGAACTTGCGTGAGCCCGTGACGTTGGTCCGTTCGCCGACGTTGACGAACACGCCCCCCGGCCGCGGGATCGTCACCGCCTCCAGCCCCGACAGACGCGTCTTGCGCTCGATCATCGGAATCTCGCGGGGTGCGATGCCGGCCACGGCATCGGCGATGGCCCGGACATGCGCCGGCGTCGTGCCGCAGCACCCGCCGGCAATGTTGATGAGGCCATCGCGCGCGTACTGGCCGAGGAGCTCGGCGGTCGTCGCCGGCTGCTCGTCGTAGCCGCCGAACTCGTTCGGGAGGCCCGCGTTCGGGTAGGCGCTGATCGGGATCCCGGCGATCCGCCCCAGATCCGCGATGTGGCCGCGCAGCTGTCGCGCCCCGAGTGCGCAGTTGAGCCCGACCGCGATCGGGCGGGCGTGCATGACCGAGGTCCAGAACGCCTCGACCGTCTGGCCGGAGAGCGTCCGCCCGGAGGCATCGGTGATGGTGCCCGAGATGATCAGCGGAATTCGATCGCCCAGCGCGTCATACGCGGCCTCGACACCGAAGAGCGCCGCCTTGGCGTTGAGCGTGTCGAAGACTGTTTCGACGAGGAGGAGGTCGGCGCCGCCTTCGGTGAGGCCGCGGATCGCCTCGCCGTAGGTCGCGACGAGCGCGTCGAAACTGACGTTGCGGAAACCCGGGTCGTTGACGTCGGGGGAAAGCGAAGCCGTGCGCGAGGTGGGCCCGAGGACGCCGGCGACAAAGCGCGGCCGCGCCGGATCCTTTGCCGTAAATTCGTCACAGACCTTGCGCGCGAGCGCGGCGCCGGCGAAGTTCAATTCATACACGATCGCTTCAAGCGCGTAGTCGGCCTGCGAGATCGCGGTCGAATTGAAGGTGTTGGTCTCGAGAATGTCGGCGCCGGCGGCAAGATACTCGGCGTGGATGCCGGCGATGATATCGGGCCGCGTCAGCGACAGGAGATCGTTGTTGCCTTTCAGGTCGCTCGCGTGCGCGCCAAAGCGCGGATTTGAATCAACGCCGCGATAGTCGGCCTCGGCAAGCGCGTGACGCTGGATCATCGTCCCCATGGCGCCGTCGAGAACGAGCACGCGGCGTTCGAGGAGGCTTGAAAGTTCGGCGCTGCGATCAGGCTGCATCTAAAGAAACCCCAAAATAAAAAACCCGTCCGGCGGCGAACGGGTTTCAGCTAGCCCGCTTTAGCGAGATTTGTTACGCGCCCGCAAGCTGAACTTCAAATCGGCGCGTGCCGCGCAAAGGGCGCGAACGAAGGCGTGAATCTACGCGGCAAGCCCTTGATTGTCAAGCCGGAACCGTGTTTTGCCGGACGCCGGCGCCTGGCCGCGACTACTTCCCGAGCGCGCCAAAAACTTTCTCGAGGAGCTTCGATCCGCTGCCGACCGGGTCCTTGCGAATCGCTTTTTCCTCTTCGGCGATCAACAGGAAAAGCCCGTCGATGGCTTTCGCCGTGACGTAGTCGTCGAGGTTGGCGTCTTTCTTGTCCACGATGCCGAACTTTGCCGCGGCGCCGGCGTACTCGTTGTACTGCGCGGCAAGGTCGAGCTTGGCCGTCGCCTGCTTGACGATCGGGAGGAATTTCGTGCCGATCTCGGCAGCGCTCGTGCGCCGGAAATACTGCGTGCCGGCGTCGTTGGCGCCAGTGACGATGGCGCGCGCGTCGGCAAAGCTCATCTTCTTCACCGCATTGACGAGAATCGGCTTGGCTTCGACGACGGCGAGTTCAGCGGCATGATTCATCGTCGCGATAAGTTCGTCGGCCTGCTTCTTCATGCCGAAGGTCCGCATCATCTTTTCGGCGGCGCGCGCCGACTCGGGCAGCGGGATCTTCACGCGCGCATCGCCGAGGAAGCCGTTCGGTTTGCCGAGCTCGCCGACCGCCGCCTCGGCGCCCTTGATCAGCGCTTCCTTAAGGCCCGACGCCGCGTCCTGGTTCGAGAGATCGGCCGCCGCGGCGCTCGTCGCGAGCGCGAACAGAATCGCGGCTACAATGCCTGCCATGCCAGCGGATTTCTGCCAAGCCTTCGTGATCGACATTTCGATGAACATTGTATTCTCCTCGTCGGGATGGAAAGCGCCGTGAGCCACCGCACGCGCTGTGCCGCGTGGTTGCGCGGCGTCCTCGCGGCGAGCGTCGGCCACCGCTATTATCCGCTCGTTGTCGCGCTGCTCGCCTTTATCCTCACCGTGACTTTCGCTTTTCCCTTCACTTTCGTGCTGATCCCGGCCGTGCTGCTGGCGCCGCGGCGCTGGCTGATCGTCGGCGCGCTCTCGGGGATCGGCAGTGGACTTGGCGCTGCGCTCCTCGTCGAAATCTTTCACTACCTCGGCCGCGAAGTCGTGCTCGTGCGCTACCCCCAGGTCCTCGCCAGCGGCGGCTGGCAGCAGATCGAAAGCTGGCTTGCGGATTACGGCCTCTGGGCGATTGCCGTCATCGCCGGCGGACCGCTGCCGCAGACGCCGGCGCTCTTTCTCTACTCGCTCGGGCAAATCTCGACGCCGGGCGTCCTCGTCGCCGTCGGGCTCGGCAAGACGGTCAAATACGTCGCCCTCGCCTGGCTCACCGCCCGCTACCCGGCGCGCTTCATTCGCTACCGCTAACGGGGGACCGGCCGGCGGCGAATCGGATTCGAGCTGACGGGCTACGAATCTAACGTCTGTATTTCGGCCATAGCGGCCGTTGAGGATCCGTGAGAAGGGCGTCCGCTATGCGGCGATAACCGGCCGCACAGCTAATAGTCCGCTGACGGACCACTGCAGTCGCGTTGTCCGGGTGAAACCGACCCTAAGCGGAAGCAGTCCGATTTGGAAAGCAGACGTTCAACGTGTCAGCCCAGGGCGCGTAGCCGGGTTGCCGGCGTAGCGTCCCTCCGGAGCGCCGGTTAGGCTACTGTTCATTGCGAAGAAACTCGTACAATAACTCTGCCAAGAATGCATGCAGCGAAAGCGGCCCGAGATAAGTGCGCGCAGAACTACGCTCGACCAGCCGGCCATTTGCAAAAACGTTCCATGACCCTATCGCCCCCTACCAGAGAAAAAACGCCAGAAAGCAAAAAGCCCACTGCGAAGAATGGGCTCGTTGCTCGGTGTTCTTTGTTGCCAGGCGCGGAATCGAGCCTATTGCGGTTCCCCGGGGAGGCTAAATCGAATGAAAATCGCCGGACAGCAGAACACAACTAATGAATGTTGCCGGTGGAAGATTACCGCGAGGCTAGCGTGCCAGTGGATGTCAGCCATCCCCACTTCGCGAAAATTGCAGCGCCGTCGCTGGATTTCAAGAAGTCGATAAACTGCCTCGCTGCTGCACTGCGCGCGCCTCTTGTGGTAGCGACTACTGCGGTATCCCGGTAAATCGTATAGTCCGGCTCAACCGAAACCACGTCCGCCAAGGCCGGGTTCGAGACTTGCCATATGTTCCAGATGAGCCAAGCGTCGAGGGATTGGTCGTCAACCCACGCCTGCTTTGCTATTGCACTGTTCTTGGCGTATTTGACGATATTTTTGCGAAGCGCTCGTACCGACTCAATATCGCCTTTTCGGCCCGCGGCATCCTCCCAGACGCCATTCTGCCCGGCCCCATTTACTACCAGAACTCGGTAGCCTGGTTTGAAAAGGTCCGTGAGGCCCTGAATTTTCTTGGGGTTTCCGGGGCGTACGAGAATCGAGAACGGTCGAAGGTAAAGAGGTTCAGCCTGGCTCGCGTCAAAGAGCCCGCTCATTGCCTCGGAGAAGTCCGTCATCATGGTCTCGGAGCCGCTGAAAATCAGGTCGGCGTCCGCCTTTGCCTTTTCCATCCACTCCGGCGTAGGTCCGGCGGTGACAATAACCGAGGTTCCGGTTCTTTCCTGGAACGCCTTAGCAGCTTCCTTCATGGCGGGGGCAGGGCCGCCGGGTCCGTACACGTGCAACTCCGCGCCGGATTGAGCAAATGCTTGATGAGCGAACAAGAGAGTCAGCAGGAGTAGTTGCTTGCCCAGTCTAGAAATCATTGTGATGCTCATAAAACTTACGCCTCCTTAAAAGAACATTATATAAATTGCGCAACTATGACTCGGGGTCCCCATCGAAGTTCAACGCGCGTATGCAAAATATGTTTTTACGTGCGGAGAAAGAAACGGGCTATAGGGGTCGGAGTGAATAACGATTTCCGAGCGCCGATAACACCCCCTTAAGCTCACTGAAGTTGAAGCGTGCCCTTGATCTTTATCCGTCTCTGACGTATAGCTGCGCCATATACACCATTATCGAGACGCCGACTTTCGCAGCCGACGCGGACAAGCTCTGGAGCGAACGGGAGCGAAGCGAAATTCTTTGAATGGCTCGCCGCCAACCCGGAGGCCGGTGACGCCATTCCCGAGAGCGGAGGTTGTCGCAAGGTCCGTTGGTCCCGCGCCGGTACAGTCAAGCGCGGCGGTGTCCGGGTCATTTACTTCTCTCGCTTGCCGTCCGGAGAAATCTGCTTGCTCCTCATTTACCCAAAATCGATGAAGACAACATCCCCGGCCATCTGCTCAAGCAAGTCCGAAAGGAAATTGAAAATGCCTAGCCGTATCCCAACCGCCAAGCGGGTTTCTTCGGGCGAGGCCCTTGGTCTGAAACTGTTGCAGTCGGTGCGCGAAATGAAGGCTAATCAAGCGGCCCGCGTGACGACGATCGAACCGAACGACGTTGTGCAGGCGCGTCAACGCACCGGCCTGTCGCAAGCGCAGTTCGCCGAGGCGCTGCAAATTTCGAAGCGTACCCTGCAAGAGTGGGAGCAAGGTCGCCGCTCACCATCCGGCGCCGCCCAGACGCTTATCCGCATCGCCAAGAAACATCCGGAAGTCGTGCTCGAGGCCTTGGCCTGAAGCCGGGCAAAGCCGAAATGAAGCCGACCGCTGCCAAGCCGTCCGCGGCGCGCCTGCGCGACATGCCCCAGTCAGACGTTAAATGCGTCAGTGACAATGGGCTATAGGGGTCGGACTCAGTCGAGTGTTTCGTAGAGCGGCAGCGTGAGGAACTCGGGGAAATCTTCGGCCAGGGACATCTCCTCGAACAGCGCGGCGGCGCGCCGGTAGCTCGCGCCGTCGGCGCCCTGCCCGGCAACGACACTGAGCACCTTCGCAAGCTCTTCGGGAATCAGCGCGCGAACGAGGTCGGCGCTGACCTTGCGGCCGTCGTCGAGGACGCCCTTGGCGCTATGCACCCATTGCCAGACTTGCGATCGGCTGATCTCCGCCGTCGCGGCGTCTTCCATGAGGTTGTGAATCGGCACGCAGCCATTTCCGTCAAGCCATGACCCGAGGTAATGGATGGCAACGTTGATGTTGTTGCGCAGCCCCTGTTCGCTGATCGGCTGCTCGGGACGGAAATCGAGCCAATCCGCCGGACCGTAGGCGTCGGTGCGCAGCATCTCCCACTGGTTTGGCCGCTCGCCAAGGACTTTGACGAACTCTTCCATCGCCACCGGGACGAGGCCCGGGTGAGCGACCCAGCCGCCATCGTAGCCGTCGTTGGCGTCTCTCGACTTGTCGCGGCGCACGCCAGCGAGCGCGTTGGCGCTGGCTGCCTCATCGCCCCTGATCGGGATCAGCGCGCTCATGCCACCGATGGCCGGCGCGCCGCGCTTGTGGCACGCCTGCACGAGTGAGAGCGCATAACTGCGCATGAAGGGCACTTCCATCGTGATCGCACTGCGGTTCGCCAGGCAGAAATCGCTCTTGCGCTTGAACTTCTTGATGCACGAAAAGATGTAGTCCCACCGGCCGGCGTTGAGTCCGGCGCTGTGTTCGCGCAGTTCGAAGAGGATTTCCTCGAGCTCGAAGGTCGCGAGGATCGTTTCGATCAGCACGGTCGCCTTGATCGAGCCGCGCGCGATGCCGAGGGCGTCCTGCGCAAGGATGAAAAGGTCATTCCACAGGCGCGCCTCGAGGTGGCTCTCCATTTTCGGCAGGTAGAAATACGGCCCCGCGCCACGCGCAAGCTGCTCGCTGGCGTTGTGAAAGAAAGCCTGCGCGAAGTCGAAGAGCCCGCCCGAGACGCGCTCGCCATCGACCAGCACGTGTTTCTCGTCGAGGTGCCAGCCGCGCGGGCGGATTTGCAGAACAGCGGTTTTCTCGTTGAGCCGGTAGGGCTTGCCGCCAAGTTCGAAATCGATCGTGCGGCGGATGGCGTCCCTGAGGTTGGCCTGCCCTTGCACCTGGTTGAACCAGTTCGGGCTGTTTGAATCCTCGAAGTCGGCCATGTAGGAATCGGCGCCGGAATTGAGCGCGTTGATGATCATCTTGCGCTCGACCGGGCCGGTGATCTCGACGCGTCGGCACTTGAGCGCGGCCGGCAGCGGCGCGATCTTCCACTCGCCTTCGCGGACAGCGCGCGTTTCTGCGAGGAAGTCAGGCATTTCGCCGGCGTCGATGCGCGCCTGGCGCGCCGCGCGAGCGAGCAAAAGATCCCGACGCCGCGGCTCGAAAGCCCTGTGCAGGCGGGCGAGGAAGGCGAGCGCCTCGGCGCTGAGGATCTCGTCGAAGCGTGGATGCATCGGCGCCCGGATTTCAACGCCCGGCGGTAGTGCAGAAGTCATCTTCCTTGTCTCCAATTCGTTTGCCGCGAAAATGCACGCGGGCGCACACGAGGCGACCGGGTCAGCCGCCCGATCGGCGCGCGAGGCTCAGTCGTCGTCCTGACCTTTCAGGGGCTCCCAGTACGGATCGAAGTTTTCATCGCATTCAAGGCCAAAGGACGCGTCGTTCCATTGCGATTCCTCTTCGATGCCGGCGGGCGAAGCGGGTTCGGCCTGGCGACGTTCGTTGCCGGTCCTGCGCTCGAAATGAACTTGCATGATGATTCTCCTTGCAGACGATGCTTGTCGAATAGCGACGGTCAGTGTGCGGCGTGCGCGCGCTGACCATAGAACTGCTCGTTTTCGGTGGAGCCGTTGAGCGCGGTCAGCGAGGACTGTCCCGCCTGCACGACCTGGGTGATTTCGTCGAAGTAGCTCGTGCCGACTTCGCGCTGATGCTTGACCGCAGTGAAGCCGCGCGCCGCGGCGGCGAACTCGCGCTCCTGCAGGTCGACGAACGCGCTCATGTTGTCGCGCGCGTAGCCGTGCGCGAGATCGAACATCGAATAGTTGAGCGCGTGGAAACCGGCAAGCGTGATGAACTGGAATTTGTAGCCCATCGCGCCGAGCTCGCGCTGGAAGCCGGCGATCGTCGCGTCGTCGAGATTGCGCTTCCAGTTGAACGAGGGCGAGCAGTTGTAGGCGAGCATCT
>CAZALA010000175.1:0-7409 GCA_964485725.1 uncultured Propionivibrio sp.
AGCGGCCGACGGGCTCGTCGGTCCGGCAATCACGTCGCACTCGCGGAAGGCGGCGATGAAGTCGTTGGCAATCAGGCGGCGGATGCGCTGCGCCTGCAGGTAGTAGGCGTCGTAGTAACCGTGCGACAGCACGTAGGTGCCGATCATGATGCGGCGCTTGACCTCGGCGCCAAAAGCCTGCGTCCGGCTCTTGCGGTACATGTCGTTGATGTCGCCGTAGGCGGGGGCACGATAGCCGTAGCGAACGCCGTCGAAGCGCGAGAGGTTGGAACTCGCTTCGGCCGGCGCGATCACGTAGTAGGCGGGAACCGAGAGCTTCATGTGCGGCAGGCTGACAGCGACCGTCTGCGCGCCGAGCGCGCGCAGTTGCGCGAGGGCGTCCTCGACAAGCGCCATCACCTCGGGCGCGCAGCCCGATTTTTCGGCGTCGCCGAAAAACTCGCGCGGCAGACCGATGGTGAGGCCGGCGAGCGGATGGCGACCACTGTTGCCGCCAGCATCCGCCGCCGCCAGATCGCGGCAGTAGTCCTCGCGCGGGCGGTCGACGCTCGTCGAATCGCGCGCGTCGAAGCCTGCCATGGTGTTGAGGAGGAGCGCGCAATCCTCGGCGCTGCGCGCGAAAGGCCCGCCCTGGTCGAGCGAAGACGCGTAAGCGATCATGCCGTAGCGCGAAACGACGCCGTAAGTCGGTTTGAGTCCGGTGAGGTTGCACATCGCCGCCGGCTGCCGGATCGAGCCGCCGGTGTCGGTGCCCGTCGCCGCCGGCGCAAGGTCCGCTGCCACCGCCGCTGCCGACCCCCCCGACGATCCGCCCGGGACGCGCGCAAGATCCCAGGGGTTCCTGACCGCGCCGTAGTACGAATTTTCACTCGACGAGCCCATCGCGAACTCGTCCATGTTGGTCTTGCCGAGAATGACCGCGCCCGCGGCATTGCAGCGCTCAATGACGCCGGCATCATAAGGACTGACGAAGTTGTCGAGCATTTGCGAAGCGCAGGTCGTGCGCCAGCCTGCGCTGCAGAAGATATCCTTCTGCGCGAGCGGGATGCCGCAGAGCGCTCCGCCCTCGCCTGCGCTGCGCGCCGCGTCGGCGGCCCGCGCCTGCGCGAGGCTTTTCTCGGGATCGACGCTGATGAAGGCATTGATATTGCCGTCGTGGCGAGCGATGCGATCGAGATAAAACTGCGTGAGTTCGACGCTCGAGTACTCGCGCCTTGCCAGCGCCCGTGACAGCTCGCCAAGGCTCGAGCGCTTCATTCGATCACCTGCGGGACGAGATAGAGGCCGGCTTCGGCCTCGGGCGCGATCGCCTGGAAAGCGTCGCGGCGATCGAGTGCGTTGACTTCGCTGACGCGGTCTTCGCGCAGCCTTTGCGCGAGGTCCTGGGCGTGCGCCATCGGCTCGACGCCGGTGGTGTCGACGGCCTGCATTTCTTCGATCAGGGCGAGGATTCCGTTCAACTCGCCAAGCGTGCTTTCGGCTTCGGCATCACTGACTTCGAGGCGGGCGAGATCGGCCACGCGCCGGACTTGCTGCAAGGTGAGCGGCATGGGGTATAAATCGGCAAGATTTCGAAACGAGGGGCCATATAAGGTATCATAAATGCTTTACTCGTCGCTTTTTTGCGGGGCTCTCACGGATACGATGCATGTTTAGCTTTCTGCGCAGTTATTTTTCAAACGATCTTGCGATCGATCTCGGCACCGCCAACACGCTGATCTACGTTCGCGGCAAGGGCATCGTTCTCGACGAGCCGTCGGTCGTCGCGATTCGCATGGAAGGCGGCCCCAACGCCAAGAAAACGATCCAGGCCGTTGGCCAGAGCGCCAAGGACATGCTCGGCAAGGCGCCGGGCCAGATCACCGTGATCCGTCCGATGAAGGACGGCGTCATCGCCGACTTCACGGTCACCGAGCAAATGCTCAAGCAATTCATTCGCAAGGTGCACGATTCGCGCCTGCTCTCGCCGTCCCCGCGCATCATCATCTGCGTGCCCTCGGGTTCAACGCAGGTCGAGCGCCGCGCCATCCGCGAGTCGGCGATCGGCGCCGGCGCAAGCCAGGTCTTTCTGATCGAGGAGCCGATGGCGGCGGCGATCGGTGCTGACCTGCCGGTCTCCGAGCCGACGGGATCAATGGTCGTCGACATCGGCGGCGGCACCACCGAGGTCGGCGTCATCTCGCTCGGCGGCATGGTCTATGCGGGCTCGGTGCGCGTCGGCGGCGACAAGCTTGACGAAGCGATCATCAACTACATCAGCCGCAACTACGGCATGCTGATCGGCGAGAACACCGCCGAAGGGATCAAGAAACGCATCGGCTCGGCTTTCCCGGGCGCCGAGGTGCGCGAAATGGAAGTTTCGGGAATCAACAAGGCCGAAGGCATCCCGCGCAAGTTCACGATCTCGTCGAACGAGATCCTCGAGGCGCTCACCGAACCCTTGAACGCGATCGTCTCGGCGGTGAAATCGGCGCTCGAGAAAACCCCGCCCGAGCTTGGCGCCGACCTTGCCGACAAGGGCATGGTGCTCACCGGCGGCGGCGCGCTCCTGCGCGACATCGACCGCCTGCTGATGGAAGAAACCGGACTGCCGGTGATCGTCGCCGAAGAGCCGCTCACCTGCGTCGCGCGCGGCTGCGGCATGGCGCTCGAGCGCATGGACAAGCTCGGCAGCATCTTTGCCTCTGATTAGTGAGGAGTTGAGAGTGAGGAGTGAGGAGTAGAAGCTCTCGCTTGCACACACTCCTCACCCCTGACTCATCACTCCTCACTGCCTCAATGGATCACGAGCCGCCTCCGTTCTTCAAGCGCGGGCCGGCGCCTTTCGCCCGGCTGTCGTTTTACGCCGCAATTTCGCTCTCGCTCATCTTCGTCGACGCGCGCTTCCATACGCTCGAACTCCTGCGCCAGGGCATTTCGATCGTGACGCAGCCGCTGCAGCAGATCGCGCAGGCGCCCGTGCAGTTTGCCGACAACGCCAGCGCCTACTTCTTCAACATCGAGCGCTTCCGCGAAGAGAACACGCGCCTGAAGCGCGCGCAACTCGAAATCGCGGCAACGCTGCAACGCACGCAGCAACTCGAAGCCGAGAACGAGCACCTGCGCAAGCTTCTCGACATTCGCGCGCGCCAGCAGGCGAACGGACGCGTTTCGAAAATCCTCTACGCGGCGCGCGACCCGTTTTCGCGGCGCATCGTCGTCGATCGCGGCCAGCAGGACAGCATCGCCGCCGGGCAGCCGGTGATCGACGACGCGGGCATCGTCGGCCAGGTGACACGCGTCTTCCCCTTTGTTTCCGAAGTGACGCTGATCACCGACAAGGACCAGGCGGTGCCGGTGCAAATCGTTCGCAACGGCCTGCGCTCGGTCGTTTTCGGCCTAGGCAACGGCCAGCTCGAACTGCGCTTCATGCCGGCCAACGCCGACGTGCAGAACGGCGATCTTCTCGTCACCTCGGGCCTCGACGGCGTTTTCCTGCCCGGTCTGCCGGTGGCCAAGGTCGTGCATATCGAACGCGACACGTCGTATTCGTTTGCGCGCGTCTATTGCGTCCCGGTCGCCGGCGTCGAGAACTTCGACGAAGTCGTCATCCTCGATGCGCGCGAGCCGCTCGCGTTGCCGCCGCAGCTCGCGACCGACGCTGCGCAGGCGGCCAAGGGGCAGAGCAAGCCCGGCATCAAGAAGAAGCGGCTCAAAAAGGACTAACGATGCAGTCGACCTACTCCTCTTCGCGCCTGCTGCAACCGGTGCGCCCATGGTTCATCGTCGTCACGCTGTTCGTGGCGCTCCTGCTCAACTTCCTGCCCTCGTCCGCCTGGCCCTGGATGCCCGACTGGGTGGCGCTCATCATCGTCTTCTGGAGCATTCGTGAATCGCGTCTGGTCGGCATGGGGACGGCCTTCCTGCTCGGCCTCACGATGGACGTCGCCGACTTCAGCCTGATGGGCCAGCACGCGCTCGCCTACGTGCTCGCCGCGTACATCGCCTCGTCGCTGTCGCGCCGCATCCTCTGGTTCCCGGTCGGCAAGCAGGCGCTGCACGTGCTGCCGCTGCTCATCATCGTTCAGCTCGTGCAGCTCATCGTGCGCATCATGCCGGGCGTCGCCACGCCGGGCCTTGACTACTTCATCGGCCCCTTCGTCGCCACCGTGCTCTGGCTGCCGCTCACTTTCCTGCTCCTCCTGCCGCAGTACCGGCCGGTCGAGCGCGACGCCAACCGGCCGATCTGAGAGTTGCCGCGCGTGCGCATCCGCTATAGCCCGCTCGAGTCGAGCCTGAGTTCGCAGGACCACGAGCTCGATCGCTTTCGCTTTCGCATCGGCGTCGCCGCCGCCGCGGTCTTTCTCGCCTTCGCGATCCTGATCGGCCGTTTCGTCTACCTGCAGATCGTTCAGCACGACTATTTCACGACGCGCGCCGAAGACAACCGCATTTCGCTCGTGCCGATCCCGCCCAACCGCGGCGTCATCCTCGACCGCAACGGCACGGTGATGGCGCGCAACTACTCGGCGTTCACGCTCGAGATCACGCCGTCGAAAGTGGCCGACCTCGACGCGGCGATCGAGGCGCTCGGCCAGCTGATCGAGATCGAAGCGAAGGACAAGCGGCGCTTCCGCAAGCTGCTCGATGAGAGCCGCACCTTCGAGAGCCTGCCGATCCGCACGCGGCTCACCGACGAGGAGGTCGCGAAGTTCGCCGCCCACCGTTACCGCTTCCCGGGCGTCGAAGTCAAGGCGCGGCTATTCCGCCAGTACCCGCTCGGCCACGTCGCCGCGCACGCGCTCGGCTACATCAACCGCATCAACAAGAACGACCTGACGACGATTGAACAGAACGAGCAGACCGCCAACTACAAGGGCACCGACCACATCGGCAAGCCCGGGCCCGAGCAGAAATACGAGTTCGCCCTGCACGGCGAAACCGGTTACGAGGAAATCGAGATCGACGCCGGCGGCCGCGCCGTGCGCAGCCTGTCTTCGACCGCGCCGGTCTCGGGCAACAACCTGACGCTGACCCTCGACGCCAAGCTGCAGGAAATCACCGAGAAAGCCTTCGGCGATCGGCGCGGCGCGCTCGTCGCCATCGAGCCCTCGACCGGCGGCATCCTGGCGCTCGTGTCGACGCCGACTTTCGACCCCAACCTCTTCGTCGACGGCATCCGCACCGAGGAATGGGACCTGCTCAACAACTCGCCGAGCCGGCCGATGGTCAATCGCGCACTGAACGGCGCCTACCCGCCCGGCTCGACCTTCAAGCCGTTCATGGCACTCGCCGCGCTCGAGAGCGGCAAGCGCACGCCAGGGCAGACAATCTCCGACCCGGGTTTCTACAACTTCGGCGGTCACGTTTTTCGCGACGACAAGAAAGGCGGCCACGGCGTCGTCGACATGTACAAGTCGATCGTGCACTCGTGCGACACCTACTACTACGTGCTCGCCAACGACCTGGGCATCGACAACATCGCGCGCTACATGGGCCAGCTCGGCCTCGGCAAGAAGACCGGCGTCGACATCGAGGGCGAGTCGGAAGGCGTGCTGCCGTCGCAGGAATGGAAGAAGCGCCGCTTCAAGCGCCCCGAGCAGCAGAAGTGGTTCGCCGGCGAGACGATCTCGATCGGCATCGGCCAGGGCTACAACGCCTACACGCCGATCCAGCTCGCGCAGGCGATGGCGGCGGTCGCCAACAACGGCGTCATCTACCGGCCGCACCTCGTCAAGTACATCACCGACAGCCGGACCGGCGAGAAAACGATGGTCGAGCCAGAGCCGCTGCGCGCGCTGCCGTGGAAGGCGGAGCACTTCGAAATCGTCAAGAAGGCGATGGTTGGCGTCAACAAGGAGGGCACCGGCGCGCGCGCCTTTGCAGGCGCCGCTTATGAATCGGGTGGCAAGACCGGAACGGCGCAGGTGTTCAGCCTGAAGGGCGGCGACTACAAGAGCCACCGCCTGAAAGAGGAACTGCGCGACCACGCGCTCTTCATCGCCTTCGCGCCGGCCGACAAGCCGAAGATCGCGCTCGCTGTCCTTGTCGAGAACGGCGGCTTCGGCGCGGTGTCAGCGGCGCCGATCGCGCGCATGGTCATCGACTATTATCTTCTCGGCAAGACCCCGAACGGTCCGGCGAAAGAGGACGAGAGCGCGGAAGAGGAGGAATAGGCGTGTTCTACCAGCAACTCTACTACCGCCTGCGCGCCCGCCTCGTCGGCCACATCGACGGACCGCTGCTGGCGATCGTGCTGACGCTGATGACCTTCGGCCTGGCGACCGTCTATAGCGCCACCTACGACAGCAACAACCGCGCGCTCGCGCAGCTCGTCAACATGTTCGTCGGCCTCGCCGTGATGTGGGCGGTCGCGCAGCTGCCGCCGCAGAAGCTGATGCGCTTTGCCGTGCCGCTGTACACGCTCGGCGTCATCCTGCTCATCCTCGTCTTCTTCGTCGGGATCAAGGTCAATGGCGCGCGGCGCTGGCTGCCGCTCGGCTTCACGCGCATCCAGCCGTCCGAGATCCTGAAGATCGCGATGCCGCTGATGCTCGCCTGGTATTTCCACAAGTATGAAGCGGCGCTGAAGCTGCGCCATTACGTCGTCGCCGGCCTGCTTCTCATCGTTCCCTTCGCGCTGATTGCCAAGCAGCCCGACCTCGGCACGGCCATCCTCGTCGGCGGAGCGGGCTTTTACGTCATCTTCTTTGCCGGCCTGCCCTGGAAAGCGATGGCCGCAATGCTTATCGCGGCCGGAGGCGCGGCGCCTTTTGTGTGGACCATGCTGCACGATTACCAGCGCAAACGCATCCTGACGCTGATCGACCCGACGAGCGACCCGCTCGGCGCCGGCTACCACATCATCCAGTCGACAATCGCCATCGGTTCGGGCGGCGGCATGGGCAAGGGCTGGCTCGAGGGCACGCAAACGCGCCTCGAGTTCATCCCCGAGCGACACACCGACTTCATTTTCGCGGTCTTTTCCGAAGAGCACGGCCTCCTCGGCAACGGCGTCCTCGTCTTCCTTTACCTGCTGCTCATTGCACGCGGCCTGATGATCACTGCCAACGCCTCGACGCTGTTTACTCGCGTCCTCGCCGGGTCGATCACGCTCTCCTTCTTCACCTCTGCCTTCGTCAACATGGGGATGGTGAGCGGGATCCTGCCCGTCGTTGGCGTGCCGCTGCCTTTCATGAGCTACGGCGGCACCGCGCTGGTGACGCTCTTTCTCGGTCTGGGCATCCTCATGAGCATCCATTCGCACCGCATGCTCGTGAAGAAGTGAGCTGATGCCGCAGCGCTCGCCTCATCTTCTCGTTCCCGCCCTGCTCGCGGCGCTGCTCCTTGCCGCCTGCGGCAGCGAGCCGATCCGCCCGAGCGCGCCGCCGCCGGCGCCCGCCGCGAGCCCGCCGCCCGCCGCACCGGCG
>CAZALA010000176.1:0-7405 GCA_964485725.1 uncultured Propionivibrio sp.
CCCCTTTCTTTCGGCGAATCGAAAGAAAGGGGCCCGCGCGTCAGGCGCGGAAACCGGCGTGTCCGATACAGAGCACGTTGACGAGAGCCGCGACCCGGCGCGTCCGACTGAAAGCACGCCGACGTGAGCCGCGGTCCAGCATGTCCGAATCAAACCACGTTGACGTCAGCCGCGACGGCGCTCGGATTGGCGGCTGCAAATCGCATGGTGCAATGCGTATATCCCGCTTCAGCGCACGTCTTCAGCGCGCTGCGATGGAAGAGTGCGTTGACGAGCCGAGGCCTTACCGCGATTCCTTGATGACGCGCCCATTGACCGCCTGCACCGGGCGCGCGTTGTTCCTGTAGACGGTGGCAAAGCTTGCGAGCTGCTCCTTCGACATCTGGATCGGCGCTTTCAGCACGAGCCAGAGGACGCCCTCGGTGCAAGGCGGCGTGGTCAGCGAGCCGAGGAAGGTGTAGTACGAGCGTTTGGCCGGCAGCAGCTGGCCCGGATCGATCTTCAGGTCGGCGCGCGTGAACGGCGTACCCGGCTCGAGGGGCAGATTCGTCCACAGCGTGCGGATCAGGCTGTTCTCGTTGCCGGCTTCGACCCTGACCGCGACGACGGCAAGCTTGCCGGCTTTCGACTGGTGCAGCAAATGGATCGCCATCGGCGCCGCGCGGCCGTCGATCTTTTGTTCGCCGGGGCGGTGGAAGCTCACGTGCTCGAGCTCGTAGCTTTCCTGGCCGACCTTGATCGCGCCGGCGCCCGCCGTATCGACGCGGATGCCGTGGCCCGTGTCGACGATGGAGAGCGGGATTTGCCGATAGGCAAATTCGATTGCCGGCAGATCGGCGCGCACCGTCTGCCGGATGTCGATCGGCGATTGCCGCTGCCCGAGGCCGCAGGCCGCGTATTCCTTGCCCAGGCTCGCCCACTTGTCGGCGCCCGTATTGCCCGCGTACGACCAGCGTGGCGGCGGCGGCGGCGGCGCGGCTTCGGTTTTTCCGCTCTTTCCCTTCTTCGGCGCTTCGATCGCTTCAGCGACGACAGCAGGCGGCGGCGCCGGCGCTACGGGCGCGGCTTCGGCGACGGCTTTGGGCCGATGCCGGCAGACATAGGCGAGAACGCTTTCCAGCGGCGAATCCGGGGCGACGGGCTTCAACTCGCGCGCATCGAAGGACTCGTTCTTGAGCTCGCTGCCATCGCTGCCGCCGTAGCTCGACTGCAAGGTCGCGGCGAGGCGCTGCTCGCACTGGAACTCCGAAAGACTCGTGAGGCGGGTGTAAGAGAAAGCGCCGGAGTCCGGAAGCTGCGGCCTGGCGTGAAGCTCGCGGTGCCAGATACGCCATCTCGCCGCGCCGGCGGTCTTGACCGAATGCAGGCTGCCGGCGTCGACCTCGACGCGCCCGGCGTCGCGAGCGCCGATGGCGACCCATTTGGCGGCCTGCGCCGGCAGCGCGAGACAGGCAAGAAGACTCACGAGGAGTGCGGCGATCGTGCGGTGCATGCGGGCCCCGGTGGCGGCTAAAGTTATGCCGTATGTTAGCCGATCGCTCGCGATCGCGCGCGCTGCGATGGCGGGCCGCGAGAAGCCCTGCGTAGCGACCTGAAATCCCGGTAAAATCGCCGCAGCCTGTGGGGCGGCCGCTCTTCGGGTTTTTCAGCGTCTTCCATCACTGCATCATTGCATGCGACTCTTCGAGGAGAATTCATGTCTTTATTCCTTAACGAAGCGGCGGTCAGAGATCTCGTGACCCTGCCGATGGCGCTCGCCGCGGTCGAGGAAGCGCATTGCGAGCTTTCGCGCGCCCGCGCCGTCGATATTCCGCGCCAGCGCACGCGCCTGCCGCAGACCGCGCTGCACATCCTGCAGGGCGCGCTGCCCGGGCTCGACGCGATCGGCTACAAGGCGTACACGAGCAACCGTTCGGGAACGCGCTTTCTCGTCCATGTCTTCAGCGCCGCGAGCGGTGCGCTGCGTGTCGTTCTCGAAGCCAACCTCCTTGGCATGCGGCGGACCGCCGCCGCTTCGGCGGTCGCGACGCGGGCGCTGGCACGCAGCGATGCCGAGGTTCTCGGCGTTTTCGGCGCCGGCTGGCAGGCGGGCGGGCACATCGAGGCGATCGCCGGCGTGCGCCCCCTGCGCCTCGTCAAGGTCTACGCACGCAACAGCGAACGCCTCGCGGCCTTCTGCGCAAAGATGGCGGCGCAGCTGAAGATCGAGGTCGTAGCTGCCGCATCGCCTGAGGAAACGGTTCGCGACAGCGCGATCGTGAGCACGGTGACGAGCGCGGCGACGCCGCTCTTCGATGCCAAGTGGCTCTCGCCGGGAACGCACATCAACGCCGCCGGCTCGAATTCGCTGATCCGCTGCGAGCTTGGCGAGGACGTGCTGAGGGCGGCGCGGACGATCTTCGTCGACAGCGTCGACGCCGCGCTCAAGGAAGCCGGCGACCTCTTGCCGGCGATGGAAAAAGGCCGGCTGAGCGCGCGCGAGCTCGTCGAAATCGGCGACGTCCTGATCGGGCGCCATCCCGGGCGAGCCGCCGCCGACGAGATCACGCTCTTCGAGTCGCAGGGAATGGCGATCCAGGACATCGCGCTCGCCGTTCGCCTTGAAGCGCTGGCGCGCGAACGCGGCATCGGCACCGAGCTGCCTTATGGCAACTGAGGGCAACTGAGGGCAACTGAAGGCAACTGAAGGCAACTGAAGGACGCTAAAGGCTCGCCGGTGTTGAGCGAGCCGTGGCCGGTGAGCCGACCCGCGCCGCCGGCGAGCGCCGGTCGGCCGCGGCGCACGACGCATTGACTGAACTCGTGCGCAGCGGTGAGAATGCGGATACGCCCGGCCGGCGCCGATCAAGCGCACGGCATTTTCGGGCAGGCGAGCGATAGGAGACGAAGTGGCGACAATGTCGATGAACGATGTCCTTGAAATTGTCGTCCGAACCGATCCGGGGATGGTCAGGCGGCATAACGAGGACGCCGTGTTCGCCAATCCCAATCAGGGTTTCGTGATCCTCGCCGACGGCATGGGCGGTTACAACGGCGGCGAAGTGGCAAGCGGAATGGCGACGATGTTTCTCTCTTCCGAGCTCGAAACGGCCTTTGTCGCACGACCGCCGTTCGACCGCGACGCCGCCACCGGCGAATGCTTCGCCCGCCGCTGTCTGCTCGACAAGGTCGCGGCAACGAACGAGGCCATCTACCGCGCCGCGCAGACCCAGCCGCAGTACGCCGGCATGGGGACGACGCTCGTCACCGCGCTTTTCTACGACAACAAGGTGACGATCGCGCATATCGGCGATTCGCGCGTCTATCGGCTGCGCGGCGACGACCTCAAGGCGATTACCCGCGATCACTCGCTGCTCCAGGAGCAGATCGAGAGCGGACTGATATCGCTCGAGGAAGCGCGTTTTTCGCACAACAAGAATCTCGTGACGCGCGCGCTCGGGGTCGACCCCGCGGTCAAGACCGAAATGCATGATTACCAGGTCCGCCCCGGCGACGTCTATCTCATCTGCTCGGACGGTCTTAACGACATGGTCGATGATTCGGAAATCGCGCTGACGCTGCGCACGTTTTCCGACCAGCTCGACGTTGCCGCCACACAATTGATCCGGATGGCCAACGATAACGGCGGCCGCGACAATGTCTCGGTCATCCTCGTCAAGGTCCTGCGCGACTACGGCGTCGGCGGGGAAAGCTGGCCCAAGTTTCTCGCGTGGTTCAAATAGGAAGAAATGCGATGACGAAACTGATTCTGAGCATGGACGGCCTCGTTCTCAAGGAAATCCCGCTGGCCAAGGAGCGCATGACGATCGGCCGCAAGCCGAGCAACGACATCCAGATCGACAACCTCGCGATCAGCGGCGAACACGCGGCGGTCGTGACGATCCTCAACGATTCCTTCCTCGAGGACCTCAACAGCACCAACGGCACCCTCGTCAACGGCCAGCCCGCCAAGAAGCATTTCCTCAAGAACGGCGACGTCGTCGAACTTGGCAAGTACAAGCTCAAATACGTCACCGAGCCGAATTACGGCAGCACGTCGGACTTCGAAAAAACCATGGTGATGCGGCCGCGCCAGGCGCCGCCGGAAGCGAGCAGCGAGTCGCCCGGTGCCGCCACCTCGGCGGGCGCGAGCGGCAAGCCTGCTGCGGCCGTCAACACTCCCCGGCCGCCGACAGCGGCGCCGCCCGTGCCGCCGGCAGCAGCGAGCGCTGCGGCGACGACGGCGGCGATCCGGATCCTGAGCGGCGCCAACGCCGGCCGCGAGCTCGAACTGACGAAGACGCTGACGACGCTCGGGAAGCCCGGCGTGCATGTCGCCGTGATCGCCAGACGGCCGCAGGGCTACTTCCTCACGCACGTCGAGGGCGCGCAGTTTCCGCTGGTGAACGGCCAGCCGATCGACGCGCAGGCGCGCCAGCTCGCCGACCATGACGTCGTCGAAATCGCCGGCACCCGGATGGAGTTCTTCCTCGGGCGCTGATTTCCCGCTGCAGGGAGCGCGAAAGGGACGCGAAAGGGGCTTGCGCAATTGCCGTTTGCAGGATAACGTCATAAAAACGCGTATCCTCCGGACGGTCCATGAAAGTGAGAATTCTTGGCTGCAGCGGCGGCGTTGGCGGGCCTGCGCTGCGCACGACGGCAATGCTCGTCGACGACGACATCCTGATCGACGCCGGGACCGGCGTCGAGGATCTCTCGCTCGCCGAGCTCGCGCGCATCGATCACGTCTTCATCACGCATTCGCACCTCGACCATGTGCTCTGCCTGCCGCTCCTGATCGACGCGGTCGCCGACCGGCGGCAAGCGCCGATCTCCGTTTATTCGTCGGCGGCAACGCTCTCGGTTCTCGGCCGCCATATCTTCAACTGGGACGTCTGGCCGGATTTCGGCGCGATTTCTCACATTTCGCACATTTCGCACATTTCGCAGCGCGGGTCGGCGCTCCTCAGCTACCAGCCGATCGCGGTCGGCGAGGCGGTCCATCTTGGCGCGCGCACGATCACCGCGCTGCCCGCCGAACATACGGTCCCGGCGCTCGGCTACCGGCTCGATTCGGCGCAGGGCTGCCTCGTCTTCACCGGCGACACGACCGCCAACGATCGGCTCTGGCCGATCGTCAATGCCATCGACAAGCTGCGTTACCTGATCATCGAAGCGGCATTTCCGGATCGCGACCGAGCGCTCGCCGTGCGCTCGAAACATCTTTGCCCCGCCCTTCTTGCCGCCGAGCTCGCGCGTCTGGAGCGCGATGCCGAGATCTACGTCTCGCATCTCAAACCCGGGCAAAGCGAGCTGATCATGGGCGAGATCGCGCAGAACGCCGGTCGCCACCAGCCGCGAATGCTGGTCAACGATCAGTTTTTCGAGTTCTGAAATGCCTGGCCCGGAATTGCCGACGATCAATCCCGAGCGGCGCGAGCGCCGGGAAAGCCGCGAGGGCCACGGCACCGACTCGCTGATCGCGCGCTTCGAGCAGCTCAACGCCATCGGCGCTTCGCTCTCGGACGCGCGCGACATCGTTCGCCTGCTCGAGTCGATCGTGCTTGCCGCCAAGGCGATCACGCACGCCGACGGCGCCACGCTTTACCGCGTCAGCGAAGACCGGCGCAGCCTGCGCTTCGAGATCGTGCGCACCGATTCGCTCGGCCTTGCCTACGGCGGCACCGCGGCCGCGCCGGTGCCGCCGGCTTTTGCCAGCCTGCCACTGTACGCCGCGGACGGCACGCCGAACGCCACGCTCGTCGCCGCGTATTCGGCCTTGAGCGGCAAGACCGTGAATATCGACGACGCCTACGCCGTGGCGGGTTTCGATTTCTCCGGGACGCGGCACTTCGACCGCACGACGGGTTACCGCTCGCGCTCCTTCCTGACGGTGCCGATGAAGGATCACGACAACGAGGTGATTGCCGTTCTGCAGTTGATCAACGCCACCGATCGGGCGAGCGGCGCGGTGCGCGCCTTCCCGGACGCCGACCAGCGGCTGGCCGAATCGCTCGCCTCGCAGGCGGCGGTGGCGCTCACGAGCCACCTTCTCGTGCACCAGCTCGAAGGCCTCTTCGAGGCTTTCATCCACCTCATTAACCTTGCCATCGACGAGAAATCGCCGTACATGAGCGGCCACTGCCAGCGCGTCCCGGCCCTGACCATGATGCTCGCCGACGCGGTGAGCCGGACGGGCGAAGGGCCGCTGGCCGCTTTCCGGATGAGCGAGAGCGACCGTTACGAGCTCAAGATCGCGAGCCTGTTGCACGACTGCGGCAAGGTCACGACGCCCGTGCACGTGATCGACAAGGCGACCAAGCTGCAGACGATTTTCGACCGCATCGAACTTGTCGATACGCGCTTTGAAGTCGTTCGCCGCGACGCCGAACTTGCCATGATGCGCGCGCTCGCCGCGGCGTCGGGCGAGGAGAATATCGCCGCCGCCCGCCAGCGCTACGTCGATTGCTCGCGCGCAATCGACGACGACCGGCGTTTTCTGCGCCGGGTCAATACGGGCGCCGAAGCGATGAAGCGCGAAGACCAGGCGCGCGTTCGCGCCATTTCGAAAAAATACCGCTGGCGGCCAGGCAGCGGTGTCGAGCGCGATCTGCTCTCCGCCGACGAAATCGAAAACCTGACGATACGCTCGGGAACGCTGACGAGGGCCGAGCGCGAAACGATCAACCACCACATCATCGCGACCATCAAGATGCTCGAAGCGCTGCCCTGGCCACGGCATTTGCGGCATGTGCCCGAATACGCCGGCGGGCACCACGAGCGCGTTGACGGCAGAGGTTATCCGAAGGGCCTGTGGGGGGACGAAATGTCGGTGCAGGCGCGCATCATGGCGCTTGCCGACATCTTCGAGGCGATCACCGCGGGTGACCGACCCTACAAGCCCGCCATGAAGCTTTCCGAGGCGATGCTCGCCTTGGCAAGATTCCGCGACGATGGCCACATCGACCCCGACGTCTTCGACGTCTTCGTGAGCGAGAAAGTCTATCTCGCGTACGCCGAGAACTACCTCGATCCGGCGCAGATCGACGAGATCAAGGAGATCGACGGCAGCGGCGACAGCGACGACAGCGACGACAGCGGCGCGCCCTGAAGTCGCCGCCCGGGTTTTCGTTGCGCTCGCGGGGGCGCGGTAAAATAGCGCTTTTCCACGCCCGGGCAAATCCATGCGCGCCACGCAGCTTATCGTCCCCAGTCTCCTTTCCGCCGATTTCACGAAGCTTGGCGCAGAAGTCCTCGACGTCATCGCGGCGGGCGCCGACTGGATTCACTTTGACGTGATGGACAATCATTACGTCCCCAACCTCACGATGGGCCCGCTCGTCTGCGCGGCGATCAGGCCGCTCACGCCAGCGCCGATCGACGTGCACCTGATGGTGAAACCGGTGGACCGCATCATCCCGGATTT
>CAZALA010000177.1:0-7346 GCA_964485725.1 uncultured Propionivibrio sp.
CGGAACCGCGCGCCTTCGGCACGACGTCGTTGGCGTAGGCTTGGCCTTCGTTCTTTTGCCGCTCGGGATCCTGGCCGGCCTTGAGCGCGTCGTAGAAGGCCGCCTGCACCTGCTAGGGCGCCTGGGCGTTCTGCATCGTCACCTACAAAATCAGGATGCTGGTTTTGTAGCGATCGAGAATATCCTGCATCAAGGCCGAGGCCTTGACGGCGATCTGTTCGCGCCCTTCGTAAAGAACGAAGTCCATGCGGTTCTTGCCGACGATCTCGCGGATCGCCGTTTCGGCGGCCTGCATGACGGCTTCGTCGGGATTGCGGTTGTTGAAGATGTACTCGACCGGATCCTTGAGAATGTACTGCACGGCGAACTGGATGTTGATGATGTTTTCGTCGTCGGTCAGCATCAGGGCTTCCTTGAGCACCTTGTTCTTTTCGCTGCCGCGATAGCCGACTTCGATCGTGCGCACGCCCGAGATATTGACGAGTTCGTGCGACTGGATCGGATAGGGCAGACGCCAGCGCAGACCGGGCTCGGTCGGCACCGAGTCCTTGGTGTATTCGCCGAAGGTCAAGACCAGGCCGCGCTGCGAAGCGTCGACGATGTAAAAGCCGCTCGCCAGCCAGACGACGATGACGAGGGCGACGAGCAGGCTGATGCCGCCGCCGAGAAACTTCGGGTTGAATTCGACGGGCGGCCGGTTGCCACCGTTGCCGCTGCCCATGCCGCCGCCGCCCCGCTTCTTGCCGAAGAGGCCGGAGAGGCGACGATTGAGATCGCGCCACACTTCTTCAAGGTCGGGCGGGCCCTGATTCGGGCGCTTGCCGCCACCGTCATCGTTGCCGCGATTGCCCCACTGCGGGTCATTGAGCGACATAAGTACTCCAATGCATGAAATCATGAACCTCGGTCCGGATCGATACTAGGGTTGAGCGTAACGGCATCGGCCGGGGGCCGATGCCGAGCAATCTGCAGCTTTTCCAGCGCCATCTCGGCCAAGGCCTCGCGCAGCAATGGCAGGCCGGCGCCCGTTTTGGCGCTCAGCCGAATGCGTGCGATTCTACCATACTCGTCGCGCTCGACCGCCGGCGGCAGACCGGTAAGGTCAAGCTTGTTGAGAACGATGAGCTGCGGCACCTCGTCGGCGCCGATTTCGGTGAGTACCTTGTCCACTTCGGCGATCTGCTCTTCACGCGCGGCGCTCGCCGAATCGACGACGTGCAGCAGAAGATCGGCCTGGGCGGTCGCTTCGAGCGTGGCGTGAAAAGCGGCGACGAGCGCATGCGGCAGGTCGCGGATGAAACCGACGGTGTCGGAGATCACGACATTGCCGGCCTCGCCGAGCCAGAGCTTGCGCGAAGTCGTGTCGAGCGTCGCGAAGAGCTGGTCGGCGGCGTACGCACCGGCGTGCGTCAGCGCATTGAAGAGCGTCGATTTGCCGGCGTTGGTGTAGCCGACGAGCGAAACATTGAGCACTTCGCCGCGCGAGCGCGCCTTGCGCTGTACCCCGCGTTGCCGGTCAAGCTTGCGCAGCCGGTCGCGCAGCAGCTTGACGCGCTTGCCGAGCAGGCGGCGGTCGGTCTCGAGCTGCGTTTCACCGGGGCCGCGCAGGCCGATGCCGCCTTTTTGCCGCTCGAGGTGGGTCCAGCCGCGAACGAGCCGCGTCGCCAGGTGATCGAGCTGAGCGAGTTCGACCTGGAGCTTGCCCTCGGCGCTTTGCGCGCGTTGCGCAAAGATGTCGAGAATCAGGCTCGTGCGGTCGACCACAGGGCACCCGAGCATGCGCGAGAGGTTGCGCTCCTGCCCCGGCGAGAGCTCGTGGTTGAAGATGACGAGCTTGGCCTCGTGCGCAGCGACCGCGGCACCGATTTCGGCGACCTTGCCCTTGCCCGCGTAGCTCGCCGCGTCGGGATGCTGGCGGCGGCCGAGGACTTCAGCGCAGACCTGCGCGCCGGCCGATTGCGCGAGCAGGCGAACTTCCTCGAGTTGCTCGGCGAGCCCGTCCTGCCCGAAGTCGAGCTGGACGATGACCGCACGTTCGCCGCCGGTTCGTTCAGTCATGAACCGGTGTCTTCATGTGCAAGCTCACTTTGGGGCCCGGCCTCGGTGACGACGGATCCCACGGAACCGGACGACCCGGCCCGGATCAGGCTTCTTCGCCACCATCCTGCGGCATGTTAACGAGCCGCGAAGGAACAACGGTCGAAATGGCGTGCTTGTAGACCATCTGCGTAACGGTGTTCTTGAGCAGAACCACGTACTGGTCAAAGGACTCGACCTGCCCTTGCAACTTGATGCCATTGACAAGATAGATCGAGACCGGAACGTGCTCGCGACGCAACACGTTCAGGAAGGGGTCTTGTAACAATTGCCCTTTATTACTCATGGTTGAACTCCATGTTGTTTGAGTATTTACAGCTTAAATGAATTCGCTTGCATTTGCCATACATGCCACCATACAACAAAGCAGTGAGGAAAAGATCCTCTAACGAAAAACGAAAAAAACAGCAGGAACAGCAACAGGAAGTGCCATCAGGCGGGTTTCGCCTTTGCCCGCGGTTTCGGTCTTGCGGGTCTGGCTGCGGGTTGGACTCCCGGCCGCGCTTTTGGTTTCGGCTTTTCTGCGGCCTTCGGTTTACGCCGGTTCTGCTCGGGCGCCTTGCGGTCGGCAAAGGGGTTTTCCGACACGTTGAACTGGATGCGCAAGGGCGTTCCCTGCAACTTGAACACTTCTCGGAAGACGTGTTCGAGATAGCGCCGATACGAGTCCGAGATCTTGTCGAGCGCGTTGCCGTGGATGACGATGACGGGCGGATTGCGGCCACCCTGGTGGGCGTAGCGCATCTTCGGCCTGAAGATGCCGCTGCGCGGCGGCGCCTGCCGGGCGACGGCGTCGATCAGCGTGCGCGTCAGTTGCGGCGTCGGCAGATTGCAGGTTGCCGCCTTGTACGCGGCGTCGACCGAGCGGAAAACCGGCGCCAGGCCTTGCCCCTTCAGGGCCGAGACGTAATGGAAATTGGCGAAGTCGAGAAACTTCATCTTTGCTTCGAGGTCGGCCTTGATCTGCTCGCGCACATAGGGGTCAAGGCCGTCCCACTTATTGACCGCGACGACGAGCGCGCGTCCCGACTCGACGACAAAACCGGCGATGTGCGCGTCCTGGTCCGAGATGTCCTGGCGTGCGTCAAGGACGAGGATGACGACGTTGGCGTCCTCGATCGACTGCAGCGTCTTGATCACCGAGAATTTCTCGACCGTCTCGAAAACCTTGCCGCGGCGGCGCAGGCCGGCGGTATCGATGAGCGTGTACTTCTTGCCGGCACGCTCAAAGTCCACGTAGATCGCGTCGCGCGTCGTCCCCGGCTGGTCGAAAGCGATGACGCGCTCTTCGCCGAGGATGGCGTTGATCATCGTGCTCTTGCCGACGTTCGGGCGACCGGCGATCGCAACCTTGAGCACGTCGCTCTCCTCGCGCTCGTCGGTGGGTTCCGGATAGGGCTCGAGGACGAGTTCGAGCAGACCGCGGACGCCTTCGCCGTGCGTCGCCGAAACCGCGAGCGGCTCGCCGAGCCCAAGCTCGTGGAAATCGGCGGCGACGATGCCGCGGTTCATGCCCTCGGTCTTGTTGACCGCGACGAAGACCGGCCGGCCGGCCTTGCGCAGCGTGTTGGCGATGTCCTTGTCGAGCGCCGTGATGCCGACCCTGCCATCGACGAGAAAAATGATCGCGTCGGCCTCGGCGATCGCCTGCTCGGTCTGGCGCGCCATCTCGTGCATGATGCCGTCCTTGGCGAGCGGCTCGAAACCGCCGGTATCGACGACGAGACAGGGTTTGCTGCCGAGCTTGCCGTGGCCGTAATGGCGGTCGCGCGTCAATCCCGGGATGTCGGCGACGAGCGCGTCGCGGCTTTTCGTCAGGCGATTGAAGAGCGTCGATTTGCCGACGTTGGGACGGCCGACGAGAACGATCGTGGGCTTCATTCGACCTCGATCGCGAAAAGGTTGCCCTTGCTCGTCTGCACGAGCACGCTGCCGCGCATGACGCGCAGCGGCGCGACGACGGGACTGCCGTCGGTGGCGATGCGAGCGACGAAGGCGCCATCGTCGCGACTCATGAAATGCACGTAGCCTTGCGCATCGGCGACCGCGACCATGCCGCGCAGGGCGACCGGCGCGCTGACGCCGCGGTTCAGGAGCTTGTCCTGTTTCCAGAGGCTGCCGCCGGTATTCATGTCGAGCGCGTGGATCGCGCTTTTCTCGTCGGTGACGTAGAGGCTGCGAGCGTCGATGGTGAGCCCGACCGAGCTTGACATGTCGCGTGCCCAGACCAGATTGCCGTTGCTCACGTCAAAGCAGGCAACGCGGCCCTGGAAGGAGACCGCGCAGATCGATTGTCCCGAGATGACCGGCACGCTCGTGATGTCGGCGACGCGGTCGAGCTCGGTCGTGCCCTTGGGCAGCGCCACCGTGCCTTCCCACAAGGCGGCGCCGTTGTTCGTGCTCACCGCGATCAGCTTGCCGGCTGGGAAGCCGGCCAGCACGTACTTGCCATCGACCATCGGCGCTGCCGTGACGCGCAGCGAAAGCGGCGGCATCGGTCGCTGATACGTCCACTTGCGTCGCCCGTCGAGCGCATCGTAAGCGGCGAGCCGGTTGTCGCCGCTGCGCACGACGACGAGGCCGTCTTCCACCGCCGGCGGCGCCAGGATCTCACTTGTCGCCCGCGCTTTCCAGACGAGCGAGCCATCCTTGGCCGAGAAAGCCAGAAGATCGCCCTTCGGCGTGCCCACCGCGACCAGCGATTCGTCAGCGCCGACGCCGCCCGAGAGTTCCTGCCCGGCCTTGATGCGCCAGGTCACCTTGCCCTCGTCGATGCGCACGACGTTGCCGTCCTTGCCCGCCGCATAAACCGTCGAATCGACGATCGCCGGCGTGAAGGAATAGATATCGCTTTTGCCGACGTTCTCCTGCCACAGCACGCGCGCTTGCGCCGTCGCGAAAATGGCCGGCAGCGGCGCCATCTTGGGCGCGTTGCTCGCGAACGGATTCAACGATTCGAGCGTCGAGCAGCCGGAGAGCAAACCAAGGCAGGTCAACGCGGCCGCGAGTGCGGCGGTGGAACGCAGGCGCATTACTTGGCGCCGCCAAGCGCGTCGAGCTTTTGCTGGACCAGTTCACGGAAGACCGAGTCGGCGCGAACGCTGCCGCGCTTGCCAGCGGCGTCGACAGCGGAAAGTTTGTCGAGCGCCTTCTTATAGGCAGCGACGGCTTCGTCCTTCTTTCCCTGCGTGCTCAGGATGTCGCCCCGCATATCGGAAACGCGCGCTTCAAAGCCCGCGCTGACCTTGCCGTCGAGCACCTTCAAGGCCTCGGCTTCGGCTTTTTCATCGAGCAGCAGCGCGGCAAGGCGCAGGCGCGCGAGGTCGCGGAATTCGTCGCTGCCGTGCTCGACGACCCACTGCAGCTGCAGCTTTGCGGTTTTGACGTCGCCGGCATCGATCATGGCCTTGGCGGCGGTCAGCGCGCCGAGCGCGGCGTAGGAGCTGCCGGAAAACTTTTCAAGAAGTTCGCCGCTCGCCGCTTTCAGGCGCTGGTTGTCCTTTTCCTGAGCGGCCTTTTGCAGGACGTTGTAGACCGTCGAGGCCTGGCCGGCCTGGTTGCGCTGGTACCAGTTCCAGCCGAACCAGGCGATGAAGACGATGGCGGCCGCGGTGACGACATTGATCAGCAAATTGCCGTATTGCTTCCACCACAGCTTGATTTCGGCGAGTTGTTCCTGCTCTTCAAGATCATAAGTTGCCATTTAAGCTTCGTCCCCATCGAGAAAGGTATTCATGATTTCATCGGCGATCGCATCGACGCTGACGCGTTTTTGTTCGTTCGGCCGCTCGTTCGTCAACACGCCGTTGGCACGCAGGGGCTTCAGGCTGACCTCCCCGGCGTTCGCTTCGTCGTCGCCGATGATAACGGCAAACGCGGCGCCCGAGGCGTCGGCCTTCTTCATCTGCGCCTTGAAGCCGCCGCCGCCGCAATGATAGATGACGTTGAGCGCGCGATCGCGCAGGCCTTCGGCGACGCGCGGGGCAAGGCGGCCAGCCGCCTCGCCCTGATGCACGAGGTAGACGTCGACGGCGCTGGTGGCCGGTTCGCCGCCCGCTTCGCGGATCAAGGCGACGAGCCGCTCGACGCCCATCGCGAAACCGCAGGCCGGCGTCGGCCGCCCGCCGAGCTGCTCGACGAGCCCGTCGTAACGACCGCCGGCGCAGACCGTTCCCTGCGCACCGAGGCGGTCGGTCACCCATTCGAAGACGGTGAGGTTGTAGTAATCGAGGCCGCGCACGAGCCGCGGATTGACAAGATAAGGCAGGCCGGCGTCGCGCAGCACCTGCTGCACACCTTCGAAATGCGCCATCGATTCGCTGCCGAGGTGGCCGATCAGCTGCGGCGCGCCAGCGATCATCTCCTGCAGCGCCGGGTTCTTGGAATCGAGGATGCGCAGCGGATTCGTGTAAAGCCGGCGCTTCGCTTCCTCGTCCAAGCTCGCCTCGTGCTTTTCAAAATAGGCGATGAGTTCGGCGCGGTGCCGCGCGCGCTCCTCGCTCTGGCCGAGCGAATTGATTTCCAGGCGAATGCCGCCAAGGCCAAGATCGTCCCAGAGGCGCGCGCCCATCAGGATGTGCTCGGCGTCGATGTCGGGGCCGGCGTAACCGAAGGCCTCGACGCCGACCTGGTTGAACTGGCGGTAACGGCCTTTCTGCGGCCGCTCGTGCCGGAACATCTGGCCGAAGTAGTAAAGGCGCAGCGCCTGCTGCGCGGCGAGCTTGTGCTGGATGACGGCGCGCACGCAGCCCGCGGTGCCTTCGGGGCGCAGGGTCAGCTGTTCGCCGTTGAGGCTGTCGGTAAAGGAGTACATCTCCTTTTCGACGATGTCGGTCACTTCGCCGATCGCGCGCTTGAAAAGCGGCGTCGGCTCGACGATGGGCAGGCGGATCGGCCGGTAGCCGTAGCTTTTCAGCCAGGCGCGAACGGTTTCCTCGAAAAACTCCCAAAACTCGCCCTCGTCCGGCAGGATATCGTTCATCCCGCGGACGGATTGTATGTTTTGCATCATGGTTTGGTGGCGATCTTTCTTTGATAGGTCCGTTCGACGTAGCGATCGACGAGCGCGGTAAATTCTTCCGCAATGCGCTCGCCGCGCAAGGTCACCGTTTTTGCGCCGTCCTCGAACACCGGCGCCGCCGGCGCTTCGCCGGTTCCCGGCAGGCTGATGCCGATGTTCGCGTGCTTGCTCTCGCCCGGGCCATTGACGACGCAGCCCATGACCGCCAGCGTAAGATTCTCGACGCCGT
>CAZALA010000178.1:0-7100 GCA_964485725.1 uncultured Propionivibrio sp.
CGCTCATGACGTTGAAGCCGAACCAGCCGACGGTCAGGATCCAGGCGCCGAGCGCGAGGAAGGGAATCGACGAGGGCGGATGCGCGGCGATCGCCCCGCTCTTGTTGTAGCGGCCGTGCCGGGCGCCGAGAAAGAGCACCGCCGGCAAGGCGATCCAGCCGCCCATCGCATGCACGACGACCGATCCGGCAAAGTCGTGGAACTCTTCGCCAAAGCTCGCTTTCAGCCAGGCCTGGACGCCGAAAGCCTGGTTCCAGGCGATGCCCTCGAAAAAGGGATAGATGAAGGCGACGATCAGGAAGGTCGCGACGAGCTGCGGATTGAACTTGGCGCGCTCGGCGACGCCGCCGGAAACGATCGCCGGAATCGCCGCGGCGAAAGTCAGCAGGAAGAAGAAACGCGTCAGCTCGAAGCCGTTCTTCTGCATCAGCACTTCGGCGCCCGAGAAGAAATTGATTCCGTAAGCGACCGAGTAGCCGATGAAGAAATAGGCGATCGTCGACACGGCGAAATCGACGAGGATCTTGACGAGCGCGTTGACCTGGTTCTTCTGCCGCACCGTCCCGAGTTCGAGGAAGGCAAAGCCCGAATGCATCGCGAGCACCATGATGCCACCGAGCAAAATGAAGAGAACGTCGCCGCCTGTTTTGACTGCTTCCATGCTGCCTCCCTGAAAAAATGAACCGGAAAGGGGAAGCAACAATCGGTCCCGGACAGCGTTTTGAGTCAATTCAAGGGCTTGGCGCAAAGAGAGCGACAAGCGCGCACCATCGCCGTGCGTGCGCCTCGAGGCCGTGCCCACAATGGAGCACGCCCGGCGCAAGGGAGGAAATTGCAGGAGCCGAATTCATTCGGCGATGCTGCAGTTGTCGCAGCTCGAGGGGCTGCAATCGCCCAATGAATTGGGCTCCTACAGGGCCGCGCCGCCAGCGGTGCGGCCCTGGCGCGGCAGGGTGCTATTTCGGTGCGACGCCCGGCGGCAGCAGCGCCCACATCCGGCCCTGCTGTTTCATGCGGCCGGCCAGCGCGCCGGCGTCGGCGCCGAAACCCCAGAAGAAGTCGGCGCGCACGACGCCGCGAATGGCGCCGCCGGTATCCTGTGCGAAAACGACGCGGCGCAGATCGACCGACGACTGCGGGCGCGTGGTCGCGAGAAAGATCGGCGCGCCGAGCGGCACGTAGCGCGCATCGACGGCGATGCTGCGCTCGGCGGTGAGCGGAACGCCAAGCGCGCCTTGCGGCCCTTCGTTTGCCGGCGCGGCAACTTCGCGGAAAAAGACGTAACTCGGGTTGGCGTTGAGCACCTCGTTGAGGCGCTCGGGATGCGCGCGCGCCCAGGCCTGGATGCCCTGCATCGACGCCTGCTCGGGCTTGAGTTCGCCGCGGTCAATCAGCACCCGGCCGACCGATTGATACGGATGTCCGTTCTGGTCGGCGTAGCCCAGGCGAACGACGCTGCCATCCGGCAGACGGACGCGCCCCGAACCCTGGATCTGCAGGAAAAAGAGCTCGACGGCATCGTCGACCCAGAGCAGAACTTCGCGCGAGTAGTCTCTCGCCTGTCCCGCATCGCCGACGATTTCGGCGCGCGAGTAATACGGGACGACGCGGTTGCCCTGCAGGCGTCCGCGCAGGCGCAGATTCTTCACGTCGGGCGCGACGGCGGCAAGATCAATCGTCAGGAGATCGGGCGGAACGCCGAGGACGGGCTGCGAGAAAGTCGCACTGCGCGTGCGCGAACCGCGCAGCAAGGGTTCGTAATAGCCGGTGACGAGCCCGTTCGTCGAGCCGTCGGGGTTGGTGAGAAGATAAGGCTCGAAGCGCGACTCGAAGAAGCGGCGCAACGTCGCCGGGTCGATCGACGGGTTTGCGGCAAGCTCCTTGGCGCCTTCGCAGGCGCCACGCCACAGCGGCCATTGCGGCCGGCTCGCGAAAGCACGGCAGGATTGCAGCAGAGCCGGCAGCGCGCCGACGAGGTCGTCGTCTTCCCAGCCCGGCAAGTCGCTCCAGCGCGCCGCCTGCATCGGCTTTGCCGCCGGCGCAGCGGTCACTGCGGGTGGGCACTGCGGCGCCGCAGCCGGCGCCGGGCAGACCGGACACGCGGGGCAAGTCGGCAAGGCGGCGGCGCCGGCGCCAGGCGTCGGCGCGGGGATGCTGGCGCAGGCGCCAAGCATCAGGGTCAGGCTCGCGATGACGGCTGCGAAAAAGGGGCGGCGTTGGCTTTTGTCCATAGTTTGGCTAAAGTGCGAAGCTTCGCGAAAGCATTCGAGTATACCGTTCGATGGCCGACACCGCCGCTCCAGCCGCCCTTGCAGTCTTCCTTGCACGCGCCGAACAGCTCATCGCCCGCATCGAGCCGCTGCTGCCGCCGGCAAGCGCCGCTCCCGACTGGGCGAGCGCGCTCGCTTTCCGCTGGAAGAAGCGCGGCCAGTACGGCTACCTGCTGCCGGTGCGGCGTCCGGCGCCGATCCGGCTCGCCGACCTTTGCGACATCGACGAGCAAAAGGCGCGAATCACCGCGAACACGCGCCAGTTCGTCGCCGGCCGGCCGGCGAACAACGTCCTGCTGACCGGCGCGCGCGGCTCGGGAAAGTCCTCGCTGATCAAGGCACTGCTCAACGAATTCTCGCCGCAGGGGCTGCGCGTGATCGAAGTCGAGAAGACCGACCTTACCGACCTGCCCGACATCGTCGAGCTCGTCGACGGGCGGCCCGAGCGCTTCGTTATTTTCTGCGACGACCTCTCCTTCGACGCCGGCGATGCAACTTTCAAGGCGCTCAAGGTCGTCCTCGACGGTTCGATTGCCGCGGCGCCCGAGAACGTGCTGATTTACGCGACGTCCAACCGCCGCCACCTGATGCCCGAGTACTTCGAGGAGAACCTGGAGAGCCACCGCGTCGGTGACGAAATCCATCTCGGCGAAGCGGTCGAGGAAAAGATCTCGCTCTCCGAACGCTTCGGCCTCTGGCTCTCGTTCTATCCCTTCGACCAGGACGCCTACCTCAACATCGTTGCGCACTGGCTCGCGTCCTTTGGCTGCCAGCGCGCCGAAATCGAGAACGCCGAGCGCGATGCGCTCAACTGGGCGCTCCTGCGCGGTTCACGCAGCGGCCGCGTCGCCTGGCAGTTCGCGCAGGACTGGGCCGGGACGCACGGCGGGCGCCGCCTGGCGCAAGGGCGAACAGCGAAGCGCCGATGAGGAAAAAATCGCCCTGATGGAAAGCAAACATCCACCGCAAAGTCGCAAAGATGCAAAGGTTTCGCAAAGGACAGCGAAGCAAGAGCGACCAGGAATTTCTTTGCGTCATCTTTGCCCCTTCGCGTCTTTGCGGTGGACTCTAATTTAGTCACCGACGTCGCTGCCGCGGTGCTGCTGCGCCGCGCCGACGACGGCGGCACCCAATACATGCTCGCGCAACGCCCGCCCGGCAAGGTCTATGCGGGCTACTGGGAATTTCCCGGCGGCAAGCTCGAATCCGGCGAAAGCGGCGAGCAGGCGCTGGCGCGCGAACTCAACGAAGAGATGGGCATCGTTATCGAACGCGCCTGGCCCTGGCTTTGCTGCGAGTTTGTTTATCCGCACGCGCGCGTGCGGCTCAAGTTTTTTCGCGTCACCGCCTGGCGCGGCGAAATCTCGCTCCTCGAACACAGCGCGCTGTGCTGGACGACGATAGGCGCACTGCCGTCGGCAAGTCCCGTCCTCCCCGCCAACGGCCCCATCCTGCGCGCGCTCGAGTTGCCGTCGATCTACGCGCTGACCAACGCCGTCGACAACGGCATCGCGAGCGAACTTTCGCGGCTCGAGAAAGCGCTCGCCGGCGGCCTGCGCCTGATCCAGATCCGCGACAAGCTGCTGCCCGAGGCAGACCGGCTGCATCTGGCGCGCGGCGCGATGGCGCTCGCCGGCCGATACCCCGACGCGATCGTCCTCGTCGGCGACGACGAAGCGCTCGCGCTTGAGGTCGGCGCGCACGGCGTGCATCTTTCCTCGACACGACTGAAGGCAGCGAGCGAACGTCCCGCTTTCGCCTGGGTCGGCGCATCGTGCCACGGCGCAGAAGAACTCGCGCGCGCGGCCGCGCTCGGTGTGGACTTCGCGCTCCTCAGCCCCGTCCTCCCGACCGCGAGCCACCCGCACGCGCCCACTCTCGGCTGGCGCGAATTCGCCCGCCTCACCGCGCTTTCGCAGATTCCGGTTTTTGCGCTCGGCGGCATGCGGCCCGAGCTTCTCGAAACCGCGTGCGCGTACAATGCCCACGGCATCGCGATGCTGCGCGGATGGGCATAGGTGCAATAGCGACGCGTTGCAGCTGACGGCGCAATGTGCCCCGAAGGAAATCCCCTTGGGGGACGCTTCGGTGATTAAGCCCTATTTTTCCTGCGGCGGTTCGAGCGGATCGTTGGTCTCCTGCACGGGGACGCGATACGACTCGGAAGCCCAGGCGCCGAGGTCGATGAGCTTGCAGCGTTCGCAGCAGAAGGGACGAAAAGCGTTGTCCTTGCTCCACACCGAATCACCGCCACACTGTGGGCAACGCACGATCACGGGCTTACTCATTACAAATTGCAGAAGACCATGTCGAAATCGATGTCGACGCCGTTATCGACGTGGCGCGGACGATGTTCGTTGTCGGGGCGGATGAAGCGGATGTTGAGGGCATACTTGTTGGCGCTGATCTCGGGGACGATGGGCGTATCGAGCTTGATCAGGATGCGCACCATCTGCGAGCCGCTGCCGCCGAGCATCATCTGAAAGGCGCCGTTGCGGGCCACCTGGTGTTCGACGTTGCCGCTTGCGCGCAAGAGACGAAGGACGATCGACAGCCCTTGGGACATCGGCATGAAAGGCCTGAGCCAGCCGAGCAGGTCTTCGCGGCGCACTTCCGAATCCTGGTGCTGCCAGTGGTGATACGAGGGCAGGTCGAACTCGCAGACGCCGCCGGGGATCGCCGCGCGGCTCTTGATGCCCATCAGCCAGTCGTTCTCGCGCAGGTATTGCCCGATCTTGCCGCTCATGCCGAGCAGCGCCGCGGAGGACTGCTCGATTTCAAGCAGCGCCTGCGAGAGCGAGTCTTCGGAGATTTCGGGGTTGTTGCGAAAGCCGAGCAGCGTCTGGCGCTGCCGCTCGAGTTCCTGGATGAGGTCCATCTTGAGGTCGGCACGGCCGGCGACCTCGAGGATTTCAAAGAGCGTGAGGAGCGCCGCGTGGTGTTCGCGCGGCCCCTTCATCTGGACAAAGTACTTCGCTTTGTCGAATAAATCCTCCAGGCGCAGCAAGGTGCGAATGCGCTCGTTGAAAGGATATTCGTAAATAATCACGCCGCCGCCAAGTGAGATTAGGGGAAACTGGCACGATTCTGAGGCATTGCCGACAAAATCTCAACCGAAGCGCCGCCTTACGCGGCGGCCAGAGACAGGTAGCGCCGATGCAGCGGCAGGATTTGCGAATCGAGAGCCGCCAGATCATCGTCATTGTCGATGACATCGTCGGCGGCGGCGAGTCGCTGCTCGCGCGATGCCTGCGTCGCCATGATCGCCCTCACCGCCTCGGCGTCAAGTCCGCGCGCCATCACCCTGGCGATCTGCAGCGCTTCATCGCAATCGACGACGAGCGTGCGATCGACGCGGTCGCGGTAGCCGGCCGTCTCGACGAGGAGCGGCACGACGAGCAGGACGTAAGGGGCGGACGCGGCGGCGCGGCAGCGCGCCTCGCTCTCGCCCCGGATCAGCGGATGCAGGATGGCTTCGAGCCGCCGCTTCGCGTCGCCGTCGGCAAAGACGAGTTCGCGCATGCGCCGCCGGTCGAGCGCGCCGTCGGACTTCAGCACCTCAGGCCCAAAAGCGGCGACGATGGCGGGGATCGCTGCGCCGCGCGCGGCGGTGAGCTCATGCGCAATCGCGTCGGTATCGATCACCGCCACGCCGAGCTCGGCAAAGCGCTCGGCGACCGTGCTCTTGCCGCTGCCGATGCCGCCGGTGAGGCCGACGGTGAAAGTCATTGCTGCACCGGGCAGGCGAGCGGCCTCGCGTCCGGCAGCATCTCGGCGACGAGCGCAGCGAGTCCGTCCGAGCGCGGCCCGCGCAGCTCAAGCGTGGCGGACGCCGCCTTGACGTTGCGCTCGCCGACTTTCGCGGTGCGCACCGATTTGCCGCGCAGTTCCTCGAGGCGCTCTTCGGCGGCGGCGCGCGTCGAGAAAACGCCGAGCGAAATCGCCCAATGCTCGGGCCCGGCTTCCTGAACGACAAAGAAATCGTCGACACCGAAGCGCTTCAACTCGGCGACCTTGCGGTCGAGGTCCTGGCGCGAAGCGAGCGGCGGGATGAAGACCCAGTAAGTGCCGCTCACCGGATTGATCGTGCGCAGCGCTTTCGCCGCCGGCAGTCTTTCGGCGACGCGACTCTCGAGCCGCACCGCGTCGGCGATCGGCAGATCGACGAGGCGCAGGCAGACTTCATCGACTTTCCTTTCCGGCGGCTTCACCGCCGCAAGCGGCTCGGCCTTCTCCGCTCTCTCCGGCTTTTCGGCCGGCGGCTCGTCACGCGAGACGAGCTTGATGCGGTCGGCGAGGAGCTGCTGCTCGACGCGGAAAGCGTCCGCGTCGCGATCAAGCCCGAAGTAGCCCTGCGCCCACGAGAAGAAGAGCAGGTTCACGAGGATCAGCAGGAAGACGAAGGCGCGCATCGCTCTTGAGCGTCCGGGCGTGCTCAGCCGACCTTGGGCAGATGCGCGAGCGACGCCCTGATCGCCTCTTCGGGATAGGCGAAATCTTCGAGCTCGCCGGCGAAATAGCGGTCGTACGAGCCCATGTCGAAATGCCCGTGGCCGGTCAGGTTGAAAAGAATCGTCTTCACCTCGCCGCTCTCCTTGCAGCGCAGCGCCTCGTCGATCGCCGCGCGAATCGCGTGGCAGGACTCGGGCGCCGCGATGATGCCCTCGGCGTGCGCAAACATGACGCCGGCGTCGAAGGTCGCAAGCTGCGGCACCGCGACCGCTTCGATCAGACCTTCATGATAGAGCTGCGAGACGAGCGGCGAAGCGCCGTGATAGCGCAGGCCGCCGGCGTGGATGCCGGGCGGCATGAAGTCGTGGCCGAGCGTGT
>CAZALA010000179.1:0-7083 GCA_964485725.1 uncultured Propionivibrio sp.
CCCCAGACCAGACCCGGGTTTAGGCCGCTGTTGTCATCGTTGCAGTAGAAGCGGCCGTCGGGACGGTTGAGCACCAGGCTGGTGTCGGTCCCGACCAGGACGCCGACGGCCAATCTTCCGCCGGCCGAGCTGAAGTTCAACACGACATCCGGACTGCTTCCAACCGTCCCGACGCAGGAACTTCCCAGGTCGGAGGCCTGGTTGCCGCCGCCCGGGGCATCGTACGAGTTCGACGGGAACCGCACGCGATCGTTCGCGTTGTTCGGATCCCAGATCCCGCCCGTGAGAACGAGGCTATCGGTCGCGCCGAGGCCGAGGCTCGCACGCGAGATTCGGTACTCGATGTACGCGTTCGACGACCCGAGGGTGCCGCCCTGCGCCCAGGCATAGTCCGGCGCAGTGGGCGGGAAGGTTGTAGAGGACCCAACGAACCCAGGTCATTTTCGGTGCTGCCGGATCGGGCGCGTCCGGGTCGTCGACGATGAGGACGAGGCTTTTTGCGCTGGCGGGAACGTCGCGCCAGGAGAGCGGCGGCGAGTGGTCCTCGCCCTGACAGGTGTAGCGGCTGGGGATGGCCGCCTGATCGGCAAACGCGCTTGAGCTGATCGTCATCGCCATGGATTTCTCCTCTGTCATGTGAGAGAGCAGAAAGTATGAGGATGATGGGCAATTGCTGCAAGCCGGACTGCTGCGCTTCGCCGCCCTCGGCTAAACTGACGGCTTTGCCCGGAGCCCCGCCTTGAGTCGCTCGCAAGCCAATCTGCTGCTGATTGCCGTGGCGCTGATCTGGGGCTCGGCTTTTGTCGCGCAGGCGCACGGCCTGGAGACGGTCGGTCCTTTCGCCTTTACCGGCATCCGCTTCCTGCTCGGCGCCTGCGTCGTCGCGCCGCTCGCCTGGCGCGATTGGCGCGATTGGCGGCATTGGCAGGCGCAGGCCGTCGCTCCCCGCGCCTTGTGCAGCGGCCGCGATGCCCTCGTTGGCGTCACCGGGCTCGGTTGCCTGCTCACCTGCGGCGCGCTCTTCCAGCAGATCGGCATGAAGACGACGAGCGTCACGCACGCCGGCCTTCTCACCGGGCTCTACGTTCCGCTCGTGCCGCTCCTCTCCTGGCTGATCCTGCGCGAAAGGCCGCACTGGTCGATCTGGCCGGCTGCGCTCGGCTGCCTCGTCGGCACCTGGATGCTTTCGGGCTCCGGCGCGACAAGCCTCGTCCTCAACGTCGGCGACGCCTGGGTCGTGGCGAGCAGTGTCTTCTGGGCGCTGCACGTGATCTACGTCGGGCGCATTGCCGGTCGCCTCGCCGCGCCTTTCCTCGTCGCCTGCGGGCAGTTCGTCGTCTGCGGGCTGATCTGCCTCGCCTGCGCGGCGCTCTTTGAGCCTGTGCTCTGGCAAGGCGTGCGCGAAGCGGCCTGGCCTATCGTCTACGCAGGCGTGCTTTCGGTCGGCGTCGCCTACACCGGCCAGGTCGTCGGTCAGCGCTACGCCGACGCCTCCGAAGCGGCGATCATCCTCTCCGGCGAGGCGCTCTTTGCGGCGCTTTTCGGTTTCGTGCTGATGGGCGATCGCCTCGATGCCGTCGGGCTTGCCGGTTGTGCGCTGATCTTCGCCTGCATCATCGCCGTGCCGATGACACCGCTTGCCGCCAGGCCGCGCTAAGAAACAACATCCACCGCAAAGGCGCAAAGGCGCGAAGGACTCGCAAAGGAAGTGCTTATCAAAGCCTTGTCTTTCTTTGCGTCACCTTTGCGCCTCTGCGCCTTTGCGGTGGAAGTTAATGCCGCCTGATCACCCCAAACGGAAAGCGATGTTGATTCCCGAGATCAGCATCTGCACCGCCATCGTCGTCAGGATCAGCCCCATCAGGCGCTCGAGCGCCTGCATGCCGGCCTTGCCGAAGAGGCGGGCGAACCACTGCGAAGCGAGCAGGAAGGCGGTGTTGACGAGGCTCGCGATGATGATCGCGGCGACCCAGACGGTGATCTCGCCGGACTGGCGCGAAGCGACGAGCACTGTGGCGAGCGCCGAGGGGCCGGCGATCATCGGGATCGCGAGCGGAACGATGTAGGGCTCGCCGTCGATTTCGTGCTCGGCCAGGTCGTGCACGAGATGGTTTCCCGGCGGAAAAACCATGCGCACCGCGATCAGGAAAAGGATGATGCCGCCGGCGATTTCGAGCGCCGGGTTGGTCAGGTGCAAGGCGAGCAACAGCTGATCGCCGATGAAGAGAAAGGCGATGAGAACGACGACGGCGACCGCGCACTCGCGCAGGATGATCGGCGTGCGGCGCTCGGCCGGAACGTCGCGCAAAAGCGCGAGCACGAAGGGGATGTTGCCGAGCGGATCGAGGACGAGAAGGAGCAGGAAGACCGAGGAAAACAGTTCGCCGTTCATTTCTTCTCCCCGGTTTGATGACGCAGCTGGCTGTTTCAGGCCCTTGCGGGTGGCGAGCATGGCGCCCAGCTTTTGCGTGCGATTGTAGCGCGTGCGGGCGCCCGGCGTAAGCGTCTGCGGGCGCCCGGCGAGTTCGGCGCTGATCCTGGGCCAGTCGCTTGCGCAAGACTTTTTTATCGGCAAAGCCGGCGCGAAATGCTGTACATTATCCGGCGGTCCGCTTTCGCACCGGAATCAGAAGTCCGGCCGAAAGCACGAGTCACCAAAAGAATCACAATCAAAGGGAGAATCTTGTGGCCTCAGTAAGAAAAATCGGCATCCTCTGTGCGAGCATTGGCATTATCGGCTGCGGCGCCGGCGCAACAAGCGCCCTGGCGGCGCAAATGGCCGACGCAGTCTATCTCAACGGCAATATCTATACGGTCGAAGCCAAGCAGGCCAAGGCGCAGGCGCTTGCGGTCGTCGGCCAGAAGCTCGTCTATGTCGGCAACGACAAGGGCGCGAAGAAATACGTCGGCGCCAACACCAAGGTCGTCGATCTGAAAGGCAAGACGGTGCTGCCCGGCCTCATCGAAGGCCATATGCACTACACGCGCGAAGGCGCCATGCTGCTTCAGGTCAACGCCTTCTGGCTGCCGAAGCAGGAAATCATCGACAAGATCAAGGCTGAAGCGACCAAGCTGCCGGCCGGCACCTGGATCGTCGGCAGCGGCTGGAATCAGGAAGTCTGGCCCGACAAGAAGTTCCCGAACAAGGCCGAGCTCGACGCCGTTTCGCCCAACCATCCGGTTTCGCTGACGCGCACCGACGGCCACGCGCTCTGGGTCAATTCGAAAGCGCTGGAAATGGCCGGCATCGACAAGAACACCGCGGCGCCCGCTGGCGGAGTGATCGAGAAGGACGCCAACGGCGAGCTCACCGGCATCTTCTATGAGAACGCGATGGCGATGATTCGCAGCAAGATCACGCCGCTTAGCACCGAGCGCATCAAGGAAGCGCAGCTCGCAGTGCAAAAGGAAATGTTCTCGTATGGCCTCACGACTTCGATGAGCGCCGGCAACATGACGATGAACTCGGTCGAGGACGTGCAGATCATGAAGAGCCTGTACCATTCCGGCGATCTCAAGATCCGCATTTACGCGATGATCAACGGCGAGCATGCCGCGCCGTATTACAAGTCGGGTCCGCAGATTGGCCTCTTCAACGACCGCCTGACGGTGCGGGCGGTGAAGTTCTACGCCGACGGCTCGCTCGGCTCGCGCACGGCGCTGATGCTCGAGGACTACAGCGACAAGCACGACTGGAAGGGCGTTGCCCGGACCTCCAACGAAAAACTGCTCGAATTCGCTCGCACCGCCAGCCGTGCCGGCTTCCAGGTCGCGACGCATGCGATCGGCGACGGCGGCGTGCGCAACGTCATCGACCAGTACGAAAAAGTGCTGAAGGAAGACAAGATCTCGCCGAACCATCGCTGGCGCATCGAGCATTATCAGGTGACGACCGCGGCCGACCTTATGCGCACCGCCAAGCTCAAGATCGTTCCGGTGATGCAGGCGACGCACGCGACCTCGGACAAGAACATGGCCGAGACGCGCATCGGACCGGAGCGCATCAAGTACGCCTACGCCTGGCGCAAGGTGATCAAGGCCGGCATGGCGATTCCCGGCGGTTCGGATGCGCCGATCGAGCTGATCAATCCCTACCATGGCCTCTACGCCTCGGTGACGCGCATGGACCGCGACGGCATGCCCAAGGGCGGCTGGTATCCCGAAGAGAAAATGACGCGCGAAGAAGCGCTCAAGTCGTTCACGATCTGGGCCGCTTACGGGCAGTTTGAAGAGAACATCAAGGGCTCGCTGAAAGCCGGCAAGCTCGCCGACTTCGTCGTCATCGACCGCGATTACATGAAGTGCCCCGAGAGCGAAATCAAGGACATCAACGCCTTGACGACCGTCCTCGGCGGCGAGGTCGTTTACCAGAAGTCGCTGTAAGCACCAGGTCGCATGTACGCAGCCTTCCATCTTTCGACCGATTGATGGGTTGATGTTGATGTGTCGCAGGAAGTCCGCAAGCGCTGCTTACGGACTTCCTGCATTTTTTTTCGACGCTCGTCGTCACGTTTCAGGTAAGGGGGGCAGTTGCCCATGAGTCAGATCGGTGAAATCGCGGCAGAGATGCCCGCAGAGGACGGTGCGCTCTTCGTCGGCACGAAGCCGAAACTCGAACGCAGCCTGAAGGCTCGGCACATGCAAATGATCGCGATCGGTGGCGCGATCGGGACCGGCCTTTTCCTCGCGAGCGGTGCTTCGATCAGCACCGCGGGGCCCGGCGGCTCGCTCTTCGCGTATGCGCTGATTGGCGTCATGGTCTATTTCCTGATGACGAGCCTCGGCGAAATGGCGACGCATTTCCCGGTGTCGGGCTCCTTCGGCACCTATGCCACGCGCTACGTCGACCCGGCTTTCGGATTCGCGCTCGGCTGGAATTACTGGCTGAACTGGGCAACGGCGATCGCCGCCGAACTCGTCGCCGCGTCGATCCTGATGAAATACTGGTTTCCGGGTTCGTCGGCGCTGATGTGGAGCGCGGTCTTCCTGGCGATCCTGCTCGTGCTCAATCTGCTTTCGGCGCGCGCCTACGGCGAAAGCGAATACTGGTTTGCCAGCATCAAGGTGATTGCGATCATCGTCTTCATCCTGCTCGGGATTGCGACGCTGCTCGGCTGGGGCGCGCCGAGCCCCGGCCTTTCCAACTGGACAGCGGGCGACGCCCCCTTCGTCGGCGGCTTTGGGGCGATCGTCGGGATCTGCATGATCGCGGGCTTTTCCTTCCAGGGCACCGAACTCGTCGGCATTGCCGCGGGCGAAAGCGAGAATCCGAAACAGAACATTCCGAAGGCGATCAAGTCGGTGTTCTGGCGCATCCTGCTTTTTTACATCGCCTCGATCATCATCATCGGCACGCTGCTGCCTTACACAAACGAGAATCTCCTCAAGAACGGCCTCGAGCACGTCGCCTTCAGCCCTTTCACGCTCGTCTATCAAAATGCCGGCCTGGCGGTCGCCGCCTCGGTGATGAACATGGTGATCCTCGTCTCGGTGCTGTCGGCAGCCAATTCCGGCATCTACGCTTCGAGTCGGATGCTTTATGCGCTCGCTTGCGAAGGCAAGGCGCCGCCCTTGTTCATGAAGCTGAGTTCGCGCCACGTGCCGACCAACGCGGTGCTGTTCACGGCGGCGATCGGCATGCTCGCCTTTCTGACTTCGCTCGTTGGCGAAGGAAAGGCCTACAACTGGCTCCTCAACATCACCGGCATGATCGGTTTCATCGCCTGGCTCGGCATCGCCATCAGCCATTACCGCTTCCGCAAGGCCTATGTCGCGCAGGGGCGCGACCTCGCCGACCTCTCGTATCGCGCCAAGTGGTATCCCTTCGGCCCGATCTTCGCGACGGTCCTGTGCTCGCTGATCATCCTCGGGCAGAACTACACGGCCTTTGTCGAGGAGAGCATCAAGTGGTACGACGTCGCGGTCGCGTACATCGGCATCCCCGTCTTCCTGGCTTTCTTCCTCGGCTACAAGTACGCGAAGAAGACGAAGATGGTGCCCTTGCTCGAAGTCGACCTCAGCACGCGCAGCGACGATGCCGCGACGGCGCGGCAATAAGCGCCAGGGTTTCTTGCCGGAAGCTTTCAGCGCGCCGCGAGCGTCGCGACTTTTGCGGCCCTCCGGCGATGGCCGCGTCGCAAGACGGGCGCAGCAGTGTCAAACCTGTTGGAGCAAGCGATGAACAATTTGAAAATCGGCACGAGGCTGTGGTTGGGGTTTTCGTCGGTCGTGGTCCTGATTGTGCTCGTCGCCTCGCTGGCAAGCCTGCAAATCACCACGATCAAGACGCAGACCGAGCACCTCTCCAGGCTCGACGTGGCGCAGGCGCAAGCCGATCCGGCCGCCTACCAGAAAATGCAGAAGGCCTACTCTGCGGCAGCCGAGTCCGCCTATGAGACGGCGCTTGCCGGGCTCGCGGTCGGCTGCGCCGTCGCCTTTCTGCTCGCTGGCGCCTGTGCGTTTCTGATCTCGCGCAGCATCGTCGTGCCGCTGCGCCGCATGATTGTCGTCATGCGCGATATCGCCGAAGGCGAGGGCGATCTCACCAGGAACATCTATCTGAAGAGCAAGGACGAACTCGGCGAGCTCTCCAGATGGTTCGACATGTTCATGGACAATATCCAGGAAGACATCACGAATATCGGCAAGAGCACGCGCGAGATCGCGGCCGCGGCGGTTCAGCTGCACGCGACCGCGGAGCAGATCGCGACCGGCGCAACACAGGTCGCCGCGCAGGCAGCGAGCGTCGCGAGCGCCGGTGAAGAGATGTCGGTCTCTTCGTGCGAAATCGCGAGGACTTGCGGCATCGCTGCCGCCGGGTCGGGACAGGCGAGCGCCGACGCGGTCTCGGGCGCCCGCGTCGTCGACGACACGATCGCCGTGATGAACAGCATCGCGACCAGGGTCAAGGAAACCGCCAAGTCGGTCGAAAGCCTCGGCAGCCGCTCCGAACAGATCGGCAAGATCGTCGGCACGATCCAGGAGATCGCCGACCAGACCAACCTCCTCGCCTTGAACGCCGCGATCGAAGCGGCGCGGGCCGGCGAGCAGGGTCGGGGCTTTGCGGTGGTCGCCGACGAAGTG
>CAZALA010000180.1:0-7064 GCA_964485725.1 uncultured Propionivibrio sp.
CGCCTGCTCAAGGGACTCTCGGACATCGAGCAGGTTTTCATCAACGGCGACCTCGAGCAGCGCGTCGCGCACAACCTCAACATCAGCTTTGCCTACATCGAAGGCGAATCGATGCTGATGGCGATCAAGGATCTTGCCGTCTCCTCGGGGTCGGCCTGCACCTCGGCCTCGCTCGAGCCCTCGTACGTGCTGCGCGCGCTCGGCCGCGACGACGAACTCGCGCACAGTTCGATCCGCTTTACGCTCGGCCGCTTCAATACCGAGGAAGAGATCGATTACGCGATCAAGCTGCTGCACCGCAAGATCGGCAAGCTGCGCGAACTTTCGCCGCTGTGGGAAATGGTTCAGGACGGCGTTGACTTGAATACCGTGCAATGGGCAGCACATTGATTTAAATGCAGTGAGGAGTGAGGAGATAGGAGTGAGGAGTAAGTGCGTAAACCCAGTGGTTTCGTCCTGCCTTTTCACTCCTCACTCCTGACTCCTCACTCCTCACCGGAGCTAAACAAAATGGCATACAGCTTGAAAGTTCTTGATCACTACGAAAACCCGCGCAACGTCGGTTCCTTCGCCAAGAGCGAAGACGGCGTCGCGACCGGCATGGTCGGCGCGCCGGCCTGCGGCGACGTGATGAAGCTGCAGATCAAGGTGAACAAGGAAGGCGTCATCGAAGACGCCAAGTTCAAGACCTACGGCTGCGGTTCGGCGATTGCCTCGTCGTCGCTGGTCACCGAGTGGGTCAAGGGCAAGACGATCGAGCAGGCGCTCGAGATCAAGAACACGCAGATCGCCGAGGAACTCGCGCTGCCGCCGGTTAAAATACATTGTTCGATTCTGGCCGAAGACGCGATCAAGGCGGCCGTTGCCGATTACAAGAAACAACACGGCGAATAGGCTTCAAGCATCAGGACGGTCACAAAAAAAGGAGGATATGAGGATGGCAGTCACCCTGTCGGAAAAAGCGGCGAAGCACGTCGCCACCTACATGGCCAAGCGCGGCAAGGGCATCGGCCTGCGCCTCGGCGTGCGCACGAGCGGTTGCTCGGGCGTCGCCTACAAGCTCGAGTTCGTCGATGTCGCCTTGCCCGACGACGTCGAGTTCGAATCGCACGGCGTCAAGGTGCTGATCGACGCCAAGAGCCTGCCTTATCTTGACGGCACCGAGCTCGATTACGCGCGCGAGGGCCTCTCCGAAGGCTTCAAGTTCAACAACCCGAACGTCAAGGACGCCTGCGGTTGCGGCGAAAGCTTCAACGTCTGACCGTGCCGGCGGCGCTTGCCGGAATTGCCGTATGATCGTTTGTGCGCACGCCGGCAGCGGAGCCGCTCGCGGCTGTGCAGACCGGAACAGAATCGAACAACATGGACTTTAACGCCGACCATTTCGCCCTTTTCGATCTTCCCCGCGTTTTCCGCCTTGACGCGCCGACGCTCGATCGGCGTTATCGCGAACTGCAGGCAAAGGTCCATCCCGACAAGTTCGCGCATGCCTCGGACGCCGAGCGTCGCCTCTCGCTGCAGTGGGCGACGCGCGTGAACGAGGCGTATCAGACGCTGAAGAAACCGCTCGCGCGCGCCCAGTACCTGCTCGCGCTTTCGGGTAACGACATCGACGCCGGCAACAATGCGGCGATGCCTTCGGAGTTTCTCATCGAGCAGATGGAATGGCGTGAAGCGGTCGCCGAAGCGCGCCTCGCGCGCGAGCAGAGCGAGCTCGAGCAGCTCTACCATCGCGTCAAGCAGCGCATGAAGAAGCGCTACGATGAGCTCGCGATCCTGCTCGACGAGGATCACGATTACGCGCAGGCCGCCGATCGCGTGCGGCGCCTGATGTTCCTCGAAAAGCTGCTCGCCGAAATCGACGACGCGATGGCCGCGCTGGAAACCTGACGCGGCGCAACCGCCGCACAAGAAGAACTGCAAGCACCGCATTGCATCGACCGTTCAAACAACAGGATATTCATGGCACTTTTGCAAATCGCTGAACCCGGGGAATCGGCCGCGCCGCACCAGCAGAAGCTCGCCGTCGGCATCGATCTGGGAACGACCAATTCGCTCGTTGCCACGGTCAGAAGCGGGCTTGCCGTCGTTCTCAGCGACGAACTTGGCCGGCCGCTCCTGCCCTCGGTCGTGCGCTATCGCGCCGACGCCGAGCCCGAAGTCGGTTATGGCGCGCAGGCGGCGCAGGTCCTCGACCCGCGCAACGTCATCGCCTCGGCGAAGCGCTTCATGGGGCGCGGCCTTGCCGACATCGCGCATCGCGAGTCGCTCGCCTACGACTTTGAAGACGCGCCGGGGATGGTGCGGCTCAACACCGTCGCCGGCAGCAAGAGCCCGGTCGAGGTCTCGGCCGACATCCTGCGCAGCTTGCGCCTGCGCGCCGAGGCTGCGCTCGGCGGCCAACTCGTCGGCGCGGTGATCACGGTGCCGGCGTACTTCGACGAAGCCCAGCGGCAGGCAACGAAGGATGCGGCCAAGCTTGCCGGAATTTCGGTCCTGCGCCTGCTGAACGAACCGACCGCGGCGGCGATCGCCTACGGGCTCGACAACGGCGCCGAGGGCGTTTACGCGGTCTATGACCTGGGCGGCGGCACTTTCGATATTTCAATCCTGAGCCTTTCGCGCGGCGTTTTCGAAGTGCTCGCGACGGGCGGCGACTCGGCGCTCGGCGGTGACGATTTCGACCAGCGCATTTTCTGCTGGATCCTCGAAGCGGCGAGGCTCAAACCGCTTTCGGTCGAGGACGCGCAGCTCCTTCTCACGTATGCGCGGGAAGCCAAGGAATATCTCACCGGGCACGGCGCAGCGCCGATCACGGCGCGGCTTTCGAGCGGCGAGAGCGTCGATCTTAAGCTGACCACCGAGATCTTCACCGAGATCACGCAGACCCTCGTCGCCAAAACGATACAACCCGTCAAGAAGACGCTGCGCGACGCGGGTCTCCCGGTAAGCGAGATCAAGGGCGTGGTGATGGTCGGCGGGGCGACGCGGATGCCGCAGGTGCAGCGCGCGGTCGGCGAATTTTTCCGCCAGGAGCCGCTCAACAATCTCGACCCCGACAAGGTCGTCGCGCTCGGCGCGGCGATGCAGGCCAACGTGCTCGCCGGCAACCGCTCGGCCGACGACGACTGGCTCCTGCTCGACGTCAACCCCCTCTCGCTCGGGCTCGAGACGATGGGCGGCCTCGTCGAGAAAATCATCCCGCGCAATTCGACGATTCCGGTCGCGCGCGCGCAGGAATTCACGACTTTTCGCGACGGCCAGAGTGCGCTCGCGGTGCATGTCGTGCAGGGCGAACGCGAACTCGTTGCCGATTGCAGGTCGCTGGCGCGCTTCGAGCTGCGCGGCATTCCGCCGATGGTCGCCGGTTCGGCGCGTATCCGCGTCACTTTCCAGGTCGACGCCGATGGCCTTCTTGCGGTCAGCGCGCGCGAGCTGACTTCGGCGCGCGAAGCCTCGATCACGGTGAAGCCCTCGTACGGGCTCTCGGACGGCGAAGTGGCGAGCATGCTCGAGGACTACCTGGCGCATACCCGCGACGATGCGCAGCGGCGCGCGCTCAGGGAAGCGCAGGTGGAAGCGGAGCGCCTCGTCGAAGCGGTGCGTTCGGCGCTGAAGGCCGGTGCCGGTTTGCTCGATGCCGTTCAACTGGCGAAGATCGAAGCGGCGTTCGCCGGCGTCGAACAGATAATGCAAGGCGAGGACCGGAGGCTGATCACGCAGGCGATGGACGCGCTCGAACTCGAGACCAAGACTTTCGCCGCGCTGCGCATGGACAAGACGATCCACCGCGCCTTTGCCGGCAAACGCATTGCCGATTTTGAAACCGGTGCCGATGCTGCCGGCGTGAAAGCGCCGGCATGACGCAGATCATCGTCCTGCCGCACGTCGAGCTTTGTCCCGAAGGCGCCGTGATCGAGGCGCGCGCCGACGAATCGCTGTGCCAGAACCTGCTTGAAAACGGCATCGCGATCGAGCACGCCTGCGAAATGTCGTGTGCCTGCACGACCTGCCACGTCATCGTTCGCGACGGTTTTGCCGCGCTCGAGCCCTCGTCCGAAGACGAGGACGATCTTCTTGACAAGGCCTGGGGACTCGAGCCGAACTCGCGCCTGTCGTGCCAGGTCGTCGTCGGGACCACGCCGCTCGTCGTCGAAATTCCGCGTTACTCGATCAATATGACGAAGGAAGGCAAGCGCTGATGAAATGGATCGACATCGACGAGATCGCCATCGAACTTTGCGACCGGCACCCCGAAATCGACCCGACGCGGATCAATTTTGTCGACCTCATGAACCTCGTGATGGCGCTGCCGGGCTTTGACGATGAAGCGAAGCACTGCGGCGAAAAAATCCTCGAAGCGATCCAGCAGGCCTGGATCGACGAGCGCGCCTGAAGCCTGCTCTGCCGACCGTTCGTCAGCGCCGGTGCGCCGTGCGCGCGGGCGCTCATATACGGCCCTCAAGAATTCCCTCAAACTGCCGTGATAGGCTGGTTGCCATATAACTTTAGTGATATGGTTACGGACACTTGGGAAGGCGAGAGGCCGCCCATTCGGCGCGGGGCAAGCCCGTAGCCGCCTGCCTTGCTTCGCGCGGCGAAGCGCCGTTCCCGGCGCTTGCGCCCGCAGTCATTTGAGTTCGGCAACAAAACCAATAACGATCGCCGGTTGTCCGCAGCATTCGGGTCTTTGAGGGAAGGGGTTTCGCTTTATGTTGATCAGCAAGAAAATCTGGCTTCTGGTTGCCATCGCGATGGTGACTTGCGCCGCCGTCTCCAGCTTCGGACTCTATGGAGTCAAGGCTGTCAATTCCAACATGGTCGAGATTGCCCAGCGCTCGGTGCCGGCGCTGCTGCAGGTGAGCGACATGCGCAGCACCTATCTTGCGGTGATTCCGAAAGTCTATAGCCGGGCCGCAGCGAGCAACACGCCGGACGGCACCACGCAGCAGAAAGTGATCAACGAGAGCGCCGAGACGCTGATCAAGCAGATCAACGCGTATACCGAGAACGTCACCGACGAAGAGGAAAAGAAAGCGCTCTTCGAGGCGAAGCTCAGCCTCATCTCGTTCATCACGAAGCTGCGCCAGGTCGACGCGCTGTCGATCGCCGGCGAGCCGCAGATGGCGCTCGACTCGATCCGCAACGACGTCGGACCCTTGCACGAGCGGCTGTCGGGGGCCTTCGACGTGCTCGTGAAGATCAACATCGAGCGAGTCAACGGCGTCGCGGCGACGGCCGAGACGACCTACCTGCGCACCTTTGGCATCACGATCACCGCTGCGCTGCTCGGCCTCGCGGTGATCGGCGTCATGGGCTTCCTTTTCGGGCGCTCGATCACCGTGCCGCTCGGTCTCATGCAGCGGGCGATCACGCGCACGGCGAGCGAACTTGATTTCACCGAAGCGATTGCCGTGCGCTCGAACGACGAAGTCGGCCGCACGCTCACGGCGTACAACGAATTGATCGCCAAGCTGCGCGCCAGTTTCGGCGAAATCCAGGCGGCCTCGGGGCGCATGGTGAGGATCACCGCCGAAGTCAACAGCAGTTCGCAGGAAATCGCCGAGAACTCGCACGCGCAGAGCGACGCCTCGGCCGAAATGGCGGCGGCGATCGAGCAGCTGACGGTCAGCATCTCGATGGTCGCGAGCCAGGCGCAGGACGCGAGCCGGCACACGCAGACTTCGCGCGACAAGGCCGACCACGGCACCGACGTGATCCTGTCGACGGTGCGCGGCATCCAGACGATCTCCGAATCGGTGCGCGACACCTCGGCGCGCATCGACGCGCTGCGCAACGACAGCGAGCGCATCTCGTCGGTCGCCAACATCATCAAGGAAATCGCCGAACAGACGAATCTTCTCGCCCTCAACGCGGCGATCGAAGCGGCTCGCGCCGGCGAGCAGGGGCGCGGCTTCGCGGTGGTCGCCGACGAAGTCAGAAAGCTTGCCGAGCGAACCTCGAAATCGACGCAGGAAATCTCCGGCCTGCTCGCGCAGATGCAGGGCAGCGCCAAACAGGCCGTCGACAGCATGGGGTCGGCGGTGCGCGAAGTCGCGACCGGCGTCGAGAACGCCCAGCTTGCCGGGCAATCGATTCAGGAGATCAAGGAAGGATCGAACACGGTGGTCAGCGCGGTCGAGGAAATTTCCGAAGCGGTGCGCGAGCAAAGCACGGCGACGACGTCGATCTCGCAGCGCATCGAGCAGATCGCGCAAATGACCGAGCGCAACACGGCGGCCGTTCAGACGACCGCCGAAGCCGTGCAGCGCATGAGCCAGATGAGCCGCGAGATCGCCGACGCGCTCACCGCTTACAAGGTCTGAACGCGGCAACCTAGCCGCCGCAGAGGGCGCAGAGGACGCAGAGCGCGCAGAGAAAGGCGAAAACAGACCAAAATAGTGGTCTGTTTTTGGTTTTCTGTATTCTCTGTGGTCTCTGTGGCTCTGTGAGCTCTGTGTCGAAAGCGCTTGGCTATTCGCTAACGCGGTCTCACAAGGCCATGTAGCCGCCGTCGTCGAGGTCGAGGCGAGCGCCTTCGCGCACCATCCGGGCGAAAGCTTCGGCTTCCACCGGCGGGCTGAAGAGATAGCCCTGCAACTGGTCGCAGCCGAGGTGGCGCAGGAAAACCATTTGCGCCAGCGTCTCGACGCCTTCGGCGACGATTTCCTGACGCAGTTGCTTGCCCATCGTGACGATTGCCCGCGCAATCGCGCAGTCGTTCTCGTCGTCGGGGATGCCGATGACGAATGCGCGGTCGATCTTGAGCGTCGTGATCGGAAATTTCTTCAGATAGGCAAGGCTCGAGTAGCCGGTTCCGAAGTCGTCAAGCGCCAGGCAAAATCCCAGGGCAACGAGCTCGTTCATGATCGGGATGACTTTTTCGTGCCCGCGCACGAGCAGGCCTTCGGTAATCTCGATCTTGATCAGCTCGCAGGGAACGCGATGGCGCTCGATGGCAAGCCGCAGCCGCTGGGGCAGGTCGGCGTCGAACTGGCGCGCCGACAGGTTGATCGCGATCGGCAGCGCCTCGAGGCCATCATCGAGCCACTGCCGGATCTGCC
>CAZALA010000181.1:0-6935 GCA_964485725.1 uncultured Propionivibrio sp.
CGCCCGTCGGGGGCAACGATGCCGAGCGTCGCGGTCTTCGCGTCGGCCACGTCGTTCAGGTGCGAAAAGCTCATCGCGCCAGGATGGAAAGCGGTGATCTGGTTGTCGTCGAGGTCGGTCGTGATGAAGGCCTGCGCGGTGAAGCTGCCGGGGACGCGCCGGACGTGCTGGCGCGAGAGTTCGAGCGCGTCGAGGCGGGCAAGGTAGGGGTCGGCGTCGTCGCCCACCGTCGCCATGATCAGGGGATCGCCGCCGAGGAGTTTCAGGCTGTAGGCGATGTTGCCGGCGCAGCCGCCGAATTCGCGGCGCATCTCGGGGACGAGAAAGGCGACGTTGAGGATGTGAATCTGTTCAGGGAGGATGTGGTTCTTGAAGCGGTCATTGAAGACCATGATGTTGTCGTAGGCGATCGAACCGCAAATGAGCGTGGACATGGAGGTCTTCGAAAGAGGGTGGAGAACGTGGATCACATCGGCGCGAAATTATAGCCCCGATTGGGCCCCGACGGCCGCTGCGCAACAAGCGCAGGGCATTGCGCCGTGCGCCACCATCACGCCTTACGGGTAGAAGACGTAGAGGCGATAGCCCGCGGCAGCGATGTCCCTGGCGTCGATCCAGAGGCGGACGGCAAGGTCGGAATTGCCCGCGAAAGGCTGTGCCGGAGAGAGCTTGGGCGAAAGGTATTCGGCCGGCGAAAACACGCGCCGGGCGATTGCCGCGTCCTGGGTGTCGGTGAGCGAGAGCTCGAGCGAGGGGTAGGCCTGCCCGTAGGCGGCGCGGTTGCGCACGGTCGCATTGAGAATGAGCAGGTTGCCGCGCGCCGCGTCCTTCTGCAGGTCGGAGGCTTCGATGCTGACGAGTTCGACGTGCCGCGGCAGCGGGATGTCGGCGTCGAAGACGCTGACGAAAGCGGCAAGCGCCGGACGTAGCGCCGGCATCGTCACCGCAAGCTCGCTGCGGAAACGGAAAACCACCTGCCCGGCGAGGACCAGCAGCAGGATCAGGGCGACGATCGCGAAAGGCCAGCGCGTGGGTTTTTCGCCGGGGAGGGCGAGTGGCGCGGCCATCACGCCGTCGGTCCATTTGCTGTAGCCGGGGATCTTCGTCGTCTCGCGCGGCAGAATGAGGCCGGTGCGCCTGCCAAGTTCGCGCGCCTCTCTTTCGCTCAGCGCTTCGCTATCGTCGTGAACGCCGTCGCGCGTTTCCCTTGCCTCGTCCACCTCGAAAGGCGGCGGCTCGGCCGCTGCGGAAGCCACCGCAGCGTCGGCCGCGGCCTGCGGCGGCGGCTGGGTGTCGGGCACCGCGTCGATCTCGATCGGCGCGAGTTCGAAGTCGAGCGCCTGCGGCACCTCGGATGGGTCGGGCGTCGCCTGCTTGAGCGGCGGCGTCGTCGCGGCCGGCACCGGGCCGAACGGCGGCGACGCCGCCGGGGATGGCGAAGCGGTCGGCGCTGGCGGCGGTGGCACGGTCGGCGACGGCACGTGCAGCGGCGGGTAGGGGCCCGGCTTCGCCGTGTCTTCGAGCAGGCTGTCGAGGGCGTTGAAGACCGTCTGGCATTGACCGCAGCGCACCTTGCCGACGCGCGCGCGGATCTGGTCGGTGGTCACCCGGAACGAGGTGTGACAATTCGGACAACGCGTCTTCATCGCCTCAGCTCTTCCTTCCCGCAAGACAGACCCAGCCCTCGCGCGTGTCGGCAACCGAGAGTTCGAGATAGGGCGAGTAGCACGCGATCAGGTCGTCGGCCTGCTCGGCGAGGATGCCCGAGAGTGCGAGTTGCCCGCCGCGGCGAACGTGCGAAGCGATCGCCGGCGCGAGCGCCTTGAGGGGATTCGACAGGATGTTGGCAACCACGATGTCAAATTCTTCTTCGATGCTTTCCGTGGACTCCTTGAAGCGCGCACTGACGGCGTTGCGCTCGGCGTTGGCGATCGCTGCTGTGACTGCTTGCGGGTCGATGTCGACGCCCTGCACTGCGCGCGCGCCGAGCTTGGCGGCGGCAATCGCCAGAATACCGGAACCGCACCCGTAATCAAGCATCGAGGCGCCCGCCGCCAGACCCGGCAGCGTGCGCTCGAGCCATTCGAGGCAAAGCCGCGTCGTCGGATGCGACCCCGTGCCGAAAGCCATTCCCGGGTCGAGGACGAGGACGATCGCCTGCGGGTCGGGGGCTTTGTGCCAGGAGGGAACGATCCACAGGCGCTCGCTGACGCGGATCGGATCGAACTGCGATTGCGTGAGCTCGACCCAGTTCTCGTCGGCAATCGTCTCCTGCGTGAACGGCGAGGCTGCGGCAAGGTCGGCGGCACGCGCGCTCGCGGCGACGAGCGCGGCAATCTCGGTGGCCTCGGCCCCCTCGGCGAAAAGCGCGCTGACGCGCGAACGTTGCCATCCCGGCGCAACGACTGAGCCGGGTTCGCCGAACTGCGGCGTTTCGGCGGCGGTGCCGGCGTCGGCGTCGGCAATTCCCGCCGAGAGCGCGCCAGCCTCGAGCAGCGCGTCGGCGAGCGCTTCGGCGTGGCCGCAATCGGTTTCCAGCGTGATCGAAAGCCAGCTCATCGGCTCATTTCTTCCTCAAACCGCTTTCTCGACTTCGCGCTTGGCGGCAAGCTTCTTCTCAAGGTAGTGGATGTTCATTCCGCCCTTGACGAAACCCGCGTCGTTGAGCAGCTCCTGGTGCAGCGGGATGTTCGTCTTGATCCCCTCGATGCTCATTTCCGAGAGCGCGATGCGCATGCGCCGGATCGCCTGCTCGCGCGTGTCGCCGTAAGCGATGACCTTGGCGACCATCGAGTCGTAATGCTGCGGCACCGTATAGCCCTGGTAGATATGCGAATCGACGCGGATGCCGGGGCCGCCCGGCTGATGATAGAAGGTGATCTTGCCGGGACAGGGAACGAAGGTATAGGGGTCTTCGGCGTTGATGCGGCACTCGATCGCGTGGCCGCGAAAGGCGAGGTCGCGCTGCCTGAAGCGCAGCTTTTCGCCGGCGGCGACGCGAATCTGCTCCTGAATGAGATCGACGCCGGTGATCAGTTCGGTCACCGGGTGTTCGACCTGGATGCGCGTGTTCATCTCGATGAAGAAGAACTCGCCGTTCTCGTAGAGGAACTCGAAGGTGCCGGCGCCCCGGTAGTTGATGCGCCGGCAGGCCTCGGCGCAGCGCTCGCCGATGCGCAGGATGTGGCGCGGCAGAATCAGCGGCGCCGGCGCTTCCTCGATGATCTTCTGATGCCGGCGTTGCATCGAACAGTCGCGCTCGCCCAGGTGCACGGCGTTCTTGAAACTGTCGGCGAGAACCTGGATCTCGACGTGGCGAGGATTCTCGAGATATTTTTCGAGGTAGACGTTGGCGTTGCCGAAAAAGCTTTGCGCTTCCGAACGCGTCATGACGACGGCGTTGAGCAGCGCCGCCTCGGTGTGCACGACGCGCATGCCGCGGCCGCCGCCGCCGCCCGCCGCCTTGATGATCACCGGGTAGCCGACCGCCTTGGCGATCCTGAGAATCTCTTTAGGTGCTTCCGGCAGCGTTCCCTCCGAACCCGGCACGCAGGGAACGCCGGCGGCCTTCATCGCGTCCTTGGCCGACACCTTGTCGCCCATCAGGCGGATCGTTTCCGGGCGCGGGCCGATGAAAACGAAGCCGGATTTCTCGATCTTTTCGGCGAAGTCGGCATTTTCGGAGAGGAAACCGTAGCCCGGATGGATCGCTTCGGCGTCGGTCACTTCGGCCGCCGAGATGATCGCCGGCACATTGAGGTAGCTCAAGCTCGAAGGCGGCGGTCCGATGCAGACCGATTCGTCGGCGAGCTTCACGTACTTGGCGTCATGATCGGCCTGCGAATGCACGACGACGGTCCTGATGCCCATCTCGCGGCAAGCGCGCTGGATGCGCAAAGCAATCTCTCCCCGATTGGCGATGAGGATTTTCTTAAACATTTGCGCTCGCGCTATTCAATGACGAAAAGCGGCTCGCCGTACTCGACCGGCTGGCCGTTCTCGATGAGGATGGCCTTGACCGTCCCGGCGCAATCCGACTCGATTTCGTTGAGGAGCTTCATCGCTTCGACGATGCACAGCGTATCGCCGACCTTGACGACGCTGCCGATCTCGACGAAGGGATCGGACCCCGGGCTTGCCGAGCGATAGAAGGTGCCGACCATCGGCGACTTGACCGTCTGTCCCGAAGGCGCGGCCGGTTTCGCCTCGGGCGCTGGCGCTGCGGCAGCGCCCGTCGGCGGGGGCAAAACCGCCGCGGCCGGGACGACATAAGGCGTAGCGGGCGCGTTCTGCGCGTGCTTGACGATGCGAACCTTCTCCTCGCCCTCGGTGATTTCGAGTTCCGCGATTCCGGATTCTTCGACGAGGTCGATCAGTTTCTTGAGCTTGCGCAGGTCCATGAAGCGGATCTCCGTTAAGAAGCGCATTGCACCCGGGCAAGGAAGGCGGCCTTCGACCTCGGATGGTGCGGGCGCAGCAGACAGTGCAGAGGTGGGAGCGCGCACCCGAAGGAATTTCAGGCACGGCACAAAAGGCGCAGCTTGCGTGCGGATGCCGCAAGTTTGCAGGAAATCGCTGCTGTTTGTCCAGTCGGCTCAATGTCTGGCCGGCTGGGGCTGCAGCAGCGGGACGAGTTCCGGCGCCGAGATTCGCCCGAGTTTGGTCAGCCGCGTCTTGCCGTCTTCGCCGACGACGACGGTGTAAGGCAGCGCCAGCGCCTGGTTGCCAAACTGGCGCGACAGTTCGATGGCGCTCGCCTCGCCGACGAGCAGGGGATAGCTGACGTTGTGAGTTTTTGAAAATTGCGCGACGTTCGCCGCCGAATCGACCGCTATCCCGACAAATTGAACGCCTTTGTCCGCATATTGCGTTTGCAGGCGCGACAGCTCGGGAATCTCCTCGAGGCAGGGCGCGCACCAAGTCGCCCAGAAGTTGATCACGAGCGTGCGGCCGCGCCATTGCTCCAGCGATTGCGCCTTGCCCTCGGCATCGATGAGGCGCGCCGTCGCCATCAGGATGGAAGCCGACGCGGCCGCAAGCTCAGGCGGCTTCACAGCGGCCGGCTCGCCGCGGTTGAAATAGACGCCGGCGGCGGTGCCGAGCACGGCGGCGACGAGGCCGGCGGCCGTCAAGGCCAAGGGTCTCATGGTGAAGGGGGCAATTGCTGCGGTCGAGCGGCGACGAGTCTTCTCACCGCGTCGAGGTTGGCACGTTCGCGCGGGCTGCCGTCGCGGCCTTTCGGGCTCACCCGCTCCATGTGGCTCGCATAGACGACGAGGTTAACGACAGCCTCGTCGCTCTCGACCGTGATGACCGCTTCGGCGCGTTTCGAACGCGGCTCGCTGTGCGCATAGTCGATGTTCTCGTTGAGCAGAAAGATTTCGACGTCCTTCGAGCTTTCGGGAAAGAGCTGAATGTCGATTTCGGCGAAGCGGCCGGCGCTGCCGTCAAGGACGGAGCCGGCCAGATAAGGCCTGAAGCGCTCGAGCTTTTCCATCATCGCGAGCGCGCGCTCGCGCAGTTTCGCGATTCGGCCGGGCTGCTCGTCGCCGAGAAAGAGGCGCTGATAGAGGCGCAACTCGGCCTCTACTTCGGCGTTTTCCGGAAGCTGCGCGCCTTCGGGAACGCCGAGGATATCGGCGGCTTTGCGCGCCGCGAGCGCGTAATCGTAAACGCCATCCTCGGCGATCAGCCGCGCCGCAGCCGCGGCGATCTGCGCGCGCTGCCGGCGGTCATCGGGGGGGAGTCGGGAACGGGACATCAGGGCCTCGGCTCGGCTAGGTGGTCGCGGGATCTTGGCGGCGGGTACAGCGGGTACAATGCCTCGAATGCACCGAACGCCCCCATGCCCGAAGACTTTTCGCCGCTGCCGCGGCGGGAGCGGCGGGCATGCGCTTCAATTCTCGCGCCAATTCTAATCTCTCCTCGACTTTTTCATGCACATTCATATCCTCGGCATCGGCGGCACCTTCATGGGTGGAATCGCGCAGCTCGCGCGGGCGGCAGGTCATCGCGTCAGCGGTTGCGACGCCGGCGTCTATCCGCCAATGAGCGAACAGCTTGCGGCCGCCGGCATCGACTTCGTCGAGGGCTACGATGAAGCTCAGACCGCAATCAAGGCCGATTGTTACCTCGTCGGCAACGCGATTTCGCGCGGCAACCCGCTGCTCGAAGCGATCCTGAACCGCGGCCTGCCCTATCTTTCCGGGCCGCAATGGCTCGCCGAGCACCTTCTGGCAGGGCGCTGGGTGCTTGCCGTTGCCGGCACGCACGGCAAGACGACGACGTCTTCGATGCTCGCCTGGATCCTCGAGGACGCGGGTCTCAGCCCAGGTTTTCTGATCGGCGGGGTGCCCGAGAATTTCGGCGTCTCGGCGCGCCTCTCGCCCGCCGATTCCGATTTCTTCGTCATCGAGGCCGACGAGTACGACACGGCGTTTTGCGACAAGCGCTCGAAGTTCGTGCACTACCGCCCGCGCACCGCCGTCCTCAATAACCTCGAGTTCGACCACGCCGACATTTTCGCCGACCTCGCGGCGATCGAAACGCAATTCCACCACCTCGTGCGGACGATTCCGGGCGCAGGGCTGATCGTCTCGAACGCCGCCGCGGCGAGCCTCGAACGCGTCCTCGCGCGCGGCTGCTGGACTGCCGTCGAGCGCTTCAACGACGAAGCGCGAGCGGGGTTTCACGTCGAGGGCGACGACGCGAGCGGCGAAATTCGCCTGCTGCACGGTGAAAACGAGCTCGGGCGCGCCAACTGGGCGCTCAATGGCGAGCACAATCGCGCCAACGCGGCGGCCGCGCTGCTTGCCGCCCGCCACGTCGGCGTCCCCTTCGCCTGCGGCCTCGCGGCCTTGAGCCGCTTTCGCAACGTCAAGCGCCGCCTCGAGCTTCGCGGCACCGTCCGTGGCGTTTCGGTCTTCGACGATTTT
>CAZALA010000182.1:0-6925 GCA_964485725.1 uncultured Propionivibrio sp.
CCGTGGTGGCGCTGGTCGTCATCGGCCCGGAGCGCCTGCCCAAGGTGGCGCGCACGGCGGGCCTCCTGCTCGGGCGCCTGCAGCGCTACGTCAGCGACGTCAAGGCCGACATCTCGCGCGAGATCCAGCTTGACGAACTGAAGAAGCTGCAAAGCGAGATGCACGAGTCGGTGCGAGAGTTCGAGAGCACGGTGACGCAGGAAATGGCCGTGGTCGAAAAGAGCGTCGAAGAAACGGCGCAGTCGGCGCGAATGGCGCTTGACGACGCGACCAAGTCGCTCAATGAAACGATTGCCGCTGCGCCCGCCGAAGTCCCTTCGCCGGCTGCGCCGGACTTGTCCGATGCGCCGGCAGCGCCGCCTGCGAGCGCGCCGGAACGCCTTGCACACGCGGCCGCGAGCCAGGCTGCGCCGGCGGCCGACGGCGCCGTGCTGCCGGCCACGAAAGGCTAGGGCGCGGATGTCGCTCCCCGAAGACTCTTTTCTCTCGCATCTCGTCGAACTGCGCGACCGCCTGATTCGCGCGCTCGCCGCGGTCGGCATCGTCTTCGTCTGCCTTTTCCCCTGGGCGAAAGAGCTTTACGCGCTGCTGGCGCAGCCGCTGCTGGCGACGCTGCCGCAGGGTGGGCAGATGATCGCGACCGACGTCGTCGGCGTTTTTCTCGTGCCGATGAAAGTCGCGCTGATGGTCGCTTTCCTGATCGCGCTGCCTTACGTGCTCTACCAGATATGGGCTTTCGTCGCGCCCGGACTTTACGCGCACGAAAAGAAGCTGGCGCTGCCGCTGCTCGCCGCGAGCATCGCCCTTTTCTTCACCGGCATGGCTTTCGCCTATTTCCTCGTCTTCCCGATGGTCTTCGGCTTCATGTCGAGAATTGCACCCGAAGGCGTCGCCTGGATGACCGACATCGAGAAATACCTGTCCTTCGTGATGGGCACCTTCGTCGCTTTCGGCGTCACCTTCGAAGTCCCGGTGCTCGTCATCATTCTCGTCCGGATGAACATCGTCGCGCTCGAGACGCTGAGGGCGTGGCGGCCCTACGTCATCGTCGGCGCCTTTGTCGTCGGCGCGATCTTCACGCCGCCCGACGTCATTTCGCAGCTGATGCTCGCGATCCCGCTCTGCCTGCTGTACGAACTCGGGATGCTGCTCGCGCGCTTCGTCGCCGTCCCGCAATCGCGTTCGCCGCAATTGCCCGAAAGCCATTCCTGAGCACGACTCGCGGCGTCGCGTAAAAAGAGACGGCGCCCGATCTCTCCGGGCGCCGTCGGCGCTTTTGCTCTTCCTGCGTAGTCAGTAAGGCGATTCGACGAGCTGCCAGGAAGCGTCGGGGTTGAACTCGGTGAGCGCCGCCGCCTTGGCGCCGCGATTCTTTTCATAGATCTTGCCGTTGTTGCTGACGATGAAAGTCATGATGCCGCTCCTGCCGTACTCGGCCGGATAGGCGACCATCGCGAAGCCGGCGATCATGCGGCCGTTGATGACGTAGCTGAAGGCGCCGCCGGGCGCGTTCTTGCCCTGGCGCTTGAGGATGCGGAAGAAGTAGCCGCGGAAGGGATCGCCGACGGCGTGGCCTTTCAGGTAGGCCTCGCTGTTCGCGACCAGCGGCCCGAAGGGGCTCGCCTCTTCGCCCGCTGCGCTTTCCCAGTAAAGGCCGTCGTGCTTGCCGGGGGTGCTGGCGATGCGCTGCGCATACTCGAGGACTTCGTCATCGTTGCGGTCGCGCGAAGCGTACTGCCGCTGCGCATCGACGTAAGCGCGCAGCGCGCTGATGGCGTTGCGCTCGTTGCCGCCGACGCGGCGATTAATCAGTTCCTCGGCGCCCTGCTCGGTCGCAAAGCGCCATGCCCCCTGCTCGCGCACGAGCGGGATCGGCATCGGCCAGGCCTCATCGCCGATGACGAGGGTCATGCGGTCCTTGCCGGTGTACTCGAGCGTCTGGAAAGTGTCGAGCGCTTTGGCGATCTTCGCCCGCGTCGCCGTTTTCTCGGCGGCGTCGGCGGGAATCAGCATTTGCTCGTAAGATTTCCCGAAGAGCGCGAGCATCGCCTCGTCGCCGCTCGCCTTGAGCGCTTGCGAAAGCGCTTGCACGGCCGCTTCCGGCGTCGCAAAAGTCGCCTGCTCGGCCGCCAGCGCGGCAAGCGGCGAGAGCAGGAAGGCGAGCACGCAGGCGCGCAGCAGCGCCCAGGGCGCGAAAGTTTGCTGGCGTTTCATCGATATCGTATTCGTCATCGTCATCTCCTTATCGACGACCGCCACGGCCGCCACCGCCGCCACCGGCGCGGCCACCACCACCGCTACGGCCGCCGCCGCCCCCCGCGCTTGCCGAACGACCGCCGCCGCCAAAGCCCCCGCTTGCCGATCGTCCGCCGCCGCCACCGAATCCACCGGCGGACTGCCGGCTCGATGCACCGCGGCTGCTGTCGGCGCGCGCGTCGCGGCCGGAACCATAACCGCCGAGCGCGCTGCCACCCCCGCCACCGCCGCCGCCGAAACTGCTGCCACCGCCTCGGGCCGGTTGCGTCGAGGCGCGCGCGCCGCCAGCGCCATCGCGACCGCCACCGACGCCCGCGCTGCTGCCAGGACCGCCACGACCGCCGGCATTGCCGGCACCACCGGCACCGCCACGACCGCCGGCGTCACCGACGCGCGCACCGGAATTGCCGCGGCCCATGCCGCTGCTGACCTGCCCCGGCTGCTTGTTCGATTTCCAGCTGCTCGAAGCCTGCTGGCGATTGCTGGCAGTCGTCGTGCGGTTGCCCGAATTGCTGATGTTGGTGCTGCGGTTCACGTTGATGTCACCGCCGTGGTAATCGGCGCCCCAGTGCCCGCCGCTCCACGCGGCGCCGATCGCGGCGCCCCAGATCAGTCCGGTGGCGAGCGCGGCGCCCGGCGGGTAGGGATAGTAGTAGACCGGATACGGCGCCGGCGCGTAGGCATACGTCGAATAGCCGCCGGCGACGACCATCGTCGTCGGGTTGTATTGCGGAACGTAAATGACTTGCGGGTCGGCCTGGACGATCTTGATCACTTCCTTCTCGACGACGACCGTCTGCTTGTCGTCGGATTTCAGGTTGCCCGCGCCATTGACCTGCCGGCGATAGCGCTGCACGGCTTCGAGGACGGCACCCGAGTCGGCGACGACCGCCTCGCCGAGGTCGGCTGTCCAGTCGAGCTCGTTGCTCATCTTGCTGATGATCTCGGGATAATTGACGAGCGCCTTGATGGATTCGTCCCAGCTCTCGCTGATCGGCAGGTTCTTGTCCTGCTTGCGCTTGGCAAGATAGCGATCGGCCTGGACGATCTCGAGCGGGAAGGTCGAGGCCGGCAGGATGATCGCGATGAGATCGTCGGGATAAAGCGCGATCGGCGCGACCAGGGCGTCGACGCTTGCCGGCGCTGCCGCAGCCGGCCCGGCGGCGGGCGGCGCCTGCGGGGTGGCAAACGGGGTCGGCGCCTCGGCTGCGCTCCAGGTACTGATGACCGCGAGCGAGACCGAGAACATCAAGTTGCGCAGCGGCCTGCACAATCGACTCGAAACGTTCTTCATAAGGCCCTCCGATTGGCCAGTGTCATTCCATCCATCTTTGCGGCAGGACATGAGGATAAGGCGCGCCGGCTCACTCGGGCAAGCCGTTGATCATGACCATCATCTTCAGCACTTCGCCGGGTGAGCCGAGCTGCTCGAACCAGGTCTTCAGGATAGCGCCGATCTCGCCGCTGCGATAGAGACGAGCGAGCGAGCGATCGACCGCGAGCCGCAGTTCGGCATCGCGGCGCATCATCAGGCCGTAGGGTTCGAAGGTAAATTGACCGTCGCCGAGTTCGAACTGGCCGCCTTCGCCGCGCGCCAGCGCGTTGGTGATGAGCACGGTGCGGTCGGCGGCATAGGCAGAGGCGCTCCTGCTCGTCAGCGCCGCGATCGCTTCGTCGTGATCCTTGACCTTGAGCAGCCTGAGATTGAGCTTGTTCGTCGCGACCAGGTTTTCCATCGCCGCTGCCGTCGTCGTTCCGGTGACGACCGCGACGCGCTGCTCGTTGATGTCTTCGAGCGACTTTGGCTTCTCGCCCTTGCGGTAGAGCAGGCTCGCGCCATCGACGAAGGTCATCAGGCTGAAGTCGAAGTCGGCGCGGCGCGACAGCGTCTGCGTCGTATTGCCGCACTCGAGGTCGATGGCGCCGCTCTTCAAGGCCGAGAATCGCGTCTGCGCCCCGACCGCAACCCACTCGACATTGAGCTTGGGCAGCTTCAGCAGTACGGCGAGGTCATCGGCGACGCGCTTGCAAAGATCGACGCTGTAGCCGCGCGGCAGCTTGTTTTCGCCAACGAAGGAAAAGGGCGGGGAATTCTCGCGATAGCCGAGCTTGATCGTCGCGCTCTCCTTGATCTTCGAGAGCATCGCCTCGTCGGCAAGAGCAGGCGCGGCCATCAGCGATGCGGCAAGAGAGAGGCCAAGGGCGAGGGAAACGGCGAGGGTCGAGCGGATCAGCATTGTGACTCCTTCAAGCGCAAGGGAAAGCCATGGTAGGGAGTTCGTTCATCTTGTTCGTGCCGCGCCAGGTCGTGCGAGGGCGCAGCGAACTGCCTCACAGCGTAGAGGCAAGCGCGCGATCTTTCTATTGGGCTTTGGTCCAATGCCGCGCCGGTGCCGGCAGCTCTTGGCGCAGCGCGAGAATTATTTCGGCCTGCGGCTGTCTGCCACCTGGTCAATCACAGTGAAAGCGTCGCAAATCATGAAGAATCCGGAGAACATCCTCAGGCAATGGATGGCGGCCGTCAACACGGGCGACCTCGAGGCGGCGCTTGCGCTTTACGACACGGGCGCGGTTCTGATCCCGACCTTCTCCAACCGGCTGCTGCGCGAACCCGCGAGCATCCGCGATTACTTTGAAAAGCTCTGCGCCCGCGAGGATCTTAGCGTCGCGCTGCACGACAAGACGCTGAAGATCCAGCCCGTCAGCGGCGACATCCACGCGCTGCACGGCATTTACTGCTGGCGCTTTGCGATCGACGGCGAGCTTCTGAGCTTCGAAGCGCGCTTTAGCTACATCGTCGATCTGGCGCGGGCGACGCCCATCGTCCACCACCACTCGTCGCAAATTCCGCGCATGCTTTGAAAAGAGCGCAAGCCGACTCGTGAACACGCTCAACGACTCCGCGATCGACAAGGACCTGCCGCTGCGTGACGACATCCGCCTGCTCGGGCGTCTGCTCGGCGAGACGGTTCGCGAGCAGGAGGGCGAGGCGATCTTCGGCCTCGTCGAACGCATCCGCCAGGCCTCGGTGCTGCTCAGTCAGAATCCGGATCCCGAGAGCGCGCCGTCGCTGCGCGCCGAACTCGACGCAATCCTCGACAGCCTGCCGCGCGAGGCTACCAACCCCGTCGTGCGCGCTTTCAGCTACTTCCTGCACCTTGCCAACATCGCCGAGGATCAGCACCACATCCGCCGCCGCCGCTGGCACGACCGCCAGGGCTCGCCGCCGCGCGGCGGCAGTTTGCGACACGCGTTCGACGAGCTGGAAAAGGCCGCGGTGCCGGTCCAGAGGATTCGCGCCTTCTTCGAGCACGCCCTCGTCTCGCCGGTATTGACGGCGCATCCGACCGAAGTCTCGAGAAAATGCATCCTGCATTGCCAGCACGAGATCGCCGGCCTGCTCGATGCGCGCGACCGCATGCAGCTCACCTGCGCGGAACAGGAGGAAAACGACGTCTCGCTGCGCCGTGCGGTGCTGCGCCTGTGGCGCACGCGCATGCTGCGCCCGAACCGGCTTGCCGTCGTCGACGAAGTCAACAACGGCATCAGTTTCTACGAGGACACTTTCTTCTCTGAGTTGCCGCGGCTTTACGGCGAACTGCAAGACCTCCTCGCCAGGCGCTTTCCCTCGCAGCAATGGGATCTGCCGCCCTTCTTCCGCATCGGCAGCTGGATCGGCGGCGACCGCGACGGCAATCCCTTCGTCACCGCCGACATCCTGCGCACGACGCTGCGCCTGCAATCGATCGCCGCGATCGATTTCTATCTCGCCGAAATCCACGCGCTCGGCTCCGAGCTCTCGCTCTCGCAACTGCTGCACGAAAGTTCGCCGGCGCTTGCCGCGCTCGCCGAAAAATCGCCCGACCATTCGCCGCATCGCGAAGACGAGCCTTATCGCCGCGCGCTCGTCGGCATCTACGCGCGCCTCGCGGCGACGGCGCGCGCGCTCGACCGGCACGCGGCGCCGCGCCAGGCGGTCGGTGAGGCAGATGCGTATGCCAGCAGCGAAGAACTCTACGCCGAACTGACGGTGCTCTCCGATTCGCTGCGCGCCCACCAGGCCGCGCTCATTGCCGACGGCCGCCTGCGCCGGCTGCTGCGCGCGGTGCAGGTCTTCGCTTTCCATCTTGCCCCCGTCGACCTGCGCCAGAACGCCGAGGTGCACGAGCGCACGACGGCCGAACTGCTCGCGCGCGCCGGGCGCCTTGACAGCGTCGCCGCGTACGCGCGCCTTGGCGATGCGGCGCGCATCGAGCTCCTGTGCGCCGAAATCGCCAGCCCGCGCCCGCTCTATTCGCCGCATCTTGCCTACTCGGACGAGACGCAGGGCGAGCTTGCGATCTTCTTTGCCGCCGCCGAGCTCAAGGCGCGCTATGGCCAGGCGGCGATTCCGAACGTCATCATCTCAAAGACCGACGGCGCTTCCGACCTGCTCGAAGTCGCGCTGCTGCTCAAGGAAGCCGGCCTGCTGCTGCCGGCGGCGGCACGCGCGGACACGGACGGGGCGGACGGCAGGCCCGAGTTGGCGGTCAATATCGTTCCTCTCTTCGAGACCATCGCCGATCTTCGCAACAGCCCGGCGGTCATGCAAAAGCTGTTCGCGCTGCCCGGCTACCGGGCGCTTGTCGCCGCGCGCGGCGACGAGCAGGAAGTCATGCTCGGCTATTCG
>CAZALA010000183.1:0-6872 GCA_964485725.1 uncultured Propionivibrio sp.
TTTTTCGCTGATTATTTCCGGGTCTTACAGGCATGCTGGCTGGCGGCCGGGGCGCCCTTCGGGCTGTTAGAATGACGTCCCTTTTCAAGCGCCTGGTGGATCTATGTTCTCGGGTATCATCGCCGCCGTCGGCCGGATCAGCGAGATCACGCCCCGCAACGATGGCAGCGGCACGCTTCGCCTCACGGTCGAGGCCGGCGCGCTCGGCCTCGACGATGTCGCCACCGGCGACTCGATCGCCTGCAACGGCGTTTGCCTCACGGTGGTGGAAAAGACGGCGCAAAGCTTCCGCGTCGACGTCTCGCCGGAGACGCTCTCCTGCACCGTCGGCCTTGCCGCCGCTGCTCCGCTCAACCTCGAAAAAGCGCTGCGCCTGGCCGACCGGCTCGGCGGGCATCTCGTTTCCGGGCACGTCGATGGCATCGGCCGCGTGCTGCGCTTCGACGCGGTCGGCGACAACCGCCTGCTTGAAATCGAGGCGCCGGCCGCGCTTGCCAAATACGTCGCGCGCAAAGGCTCGATCACGGTCGATGGCGTCAGCCTGACGACGAACGCCGTCGAAGGCTCGCGCTTTTCGATCAACCTGATTCCGCACACGCTCGCGGCAACGACGCTGGGCGCGCTCGAGGCCGGTCGCGAGGTCAATCTCGAAATCGACCTGATCGCGCGCTACGTCGAGCGCATGCTGTCCGCCTCCGATAGCGACGACAACGTCGCTTAGCCGGTCGCCGCTGCGGCCTCGGCCGCAGCGCTCTTCGCTTCCCCTTCTCTCCGCCCCTTCGTTGGGTGCGTTCGCGCCGGGCCACGTACGCCTTCTGCGGCTCGCCACAGGGCTTTCCTGGCAGCCCAAAATATGACTTTACGATATGACATATTACTAGTGTAATATGCCTAAAGGATAATAAGGGCAGGTGCGGGAACGCTACCTCGCCACGTTATTTCCTAGCGCGGGGGGCGTTTATGAAAATCAGAATCAGGGTCCTCTTGACCGTGGTCGGCGTGGCCTCGGTCTCGGCATTGACCAGCTTTCTTGCGGCGCAAGCGGGGCCGCTCGCCTTCTCCGGCGCGCTCCTCTTCTCCCTGCTGCTCGCCTGCGCGGCGGCGATCGTGCTGAGCCGCAGCATCGTCGGCCCGCTCGAGGCATTCTCCGCACACATCGACGCGATCGCCAGGGGCGACCTTTTCGCCGCGCCGCCTGCACTGCCCACTGCTGAAGTGGCGAGCGCGGGCGCGGCCTTGTCGCAGCTCGTCGCCAACTTCCGGCAGACGCTCGTCGAGGTCGGCGAGGCGATCGTTCGCATCGCGGCAAGCGCCAACCGGCTCGGCACTTCGGCAACGCAAATTGCCGGCAACGCCACGGCGACCGCCGAACAATCGTGCGCCGCAGCGGCGGCGAGCGAAGAGATGGCGGCGAGCGCCGGCAGCATCGCCGCCAACTGCAGCGTCGCGGCTGCCGCGGCGAGCGCCGCCAACGAGGCTGCGGGAACCTCCGCTTACGTTTCAATGGAGTCGATCAACTCGATCAACGCGATCGCCGAACGCGTGAAAACCTCATCCGAGTGCATCGGCAGGCTCGGCGAGCGCTCCGACGAAATTGGCGTGATCGTTTCGACCATCGAAGAGATCGCGGCGCAGACCAATCTTCTTGCGCTCAACGCGGCAATCGAGGCCGCGCGCGCAGGCGAAATGGGCAGGGGCTTTGCTGTCGTCGCCGACGAAGTGAGGAAGCTCGCCGAAAGGACCACGCGCGCGACAAAACAGATTTCCGAGATGATCAAGCTCATCCAGAGCGAGACGCGTGACGCGGTTTCGAGCATGCAGATCGGCGTTCAGGAAGTCGAGAAAGGCGTCGAGGAATGCGCCCGCTCGAGCGAAGCCATCTGCGAGATTCTGACGCAGGTCGGCGAGCTCTCGAAGGACATCACCGAAATTGCGAGCGCCGCGAGCGAGCAGAAAACGGCGACCGGCGACATCAGCACCAACATCCAGCAGGTGAGCGCGATGGTCGAGGGCTCGGCGCAGGCGGCGCAGACGATTTCGACGGCGGCGACCGAGCTGTCGGCGCACGCCGGCGAACGAAATGCCCACCACCATCCGCAGCGGCACGCGTATCGCCCCGATAGCGAGCGAAAGTCGCGCCGGCTGCGCATCGATGAGGACATCCTCGCCTGCAACAACGCTTTTGCCGCGGCCAACCGCGCGTTCCTGCGCGCGCGCGGCCTCTTCGCGCTGAACCTCGTTTCGAGCCCGGGCGCCGGCAAGACCAGCCTGCTCGTCGCCACCATCGCCGCCTTGCAGGGCAGAGTGCCGCTTGCCGTCATCGAAGGCGACCAGGAAACGCGGCGCGACGCCGACCGCATCGAGGCGGCGGGCGCGCCGGCGGTGCAGATCAATACCGGCGCCGCCTGTCATCTTGACGCCGAGCAGGTCGGCAACGCGCTGACCCGACTCGCCCTGCCGGCAGGCGGCGTCGTCTTCATCGAGAACGTCGGCAACCTCGTTTGCCCGGCGGCCTTCGACCTCGGCGAAGCGCACAAGGTCGTCGTCCTCTCGGTCACCGAGGGCGACGACAAGCCGCTCAAGTATCCGGCGATGTTCGCCGCCGCCGACCTCATGCTGATCAACAAATGCGACCTTCTGCCCTACGTCGATTTCGACTTGGAGCAGGCGCTGTTCCATGCCCGCCGCGTCAATCCGGCGATCGCCGCGATCACCACCTCGGTGCGCAGCGGCGACGGGCTGCCGGCCTGGATCGACTGGATCGCGCGCGGGGCCGCGCAAGCCGCCGCCGCGGCCGGCGAGTGCGCCGATTGCGTCGGGGCGCGATCATGATCGCCGAGCGCTTGCGCGTCGTCGGGCGCGTCCAGGGCGTCGGCTTCCGGCCTTTCGTCTGGCGCCTCGCCCACGAAATCGGCGTCTGCGGCTGGGTGCGCAACGACGCGGCCGGCGTCGAAATCCACGCCGAAGGCAGCGAGCAGGCGCTGCAGCTCATGGAGCAGCGGCTGCGCAGCGAATCGCCGGCGATCGCCCAGGTCGAGGCGCTCGTCGTCAGCCCGGCGGCGCAGGAAGGCGCCGAAGGCTTCGTCATCTCCGAGAGCCGGCTTGCGGGCGACACGGAGGTCGCGCCGGCGAAGATCGCGCACGACACGGCGCCGTGCGCGCAGTGCGTCGCCGAAATGCTCGACCCCTGCAACCGCCGCTATCGCCACGCTTTCATCACGTGCACGGCCTGCGGCCCGCGCTATACCTTAAGCCACGGCGCGCCTTACGACCGCAGCCGCACGAGTCTTGCGCCCTTCCCGCTCTGCCCGGCCTGCGCGCGCGAGTACGCCGACCCCGGCGACCGGCGCTTCCACGCCGAGACGTTGTGCTGCCCGGCCTGCGGGCCAAAGCTCGCTCTGCTCGACATGCGCGGCGGCCTCATCGGCGGCGACCCGATTGCCGAATGCCTGCGCCTCATCCGGCGCGGCGCCATCGTCGCGATCAAGGGGCTCGGCGGTTTCAACCTCGTCTGCGATGCGCGCAAGGCCTCCGCGGTCACCGCGCTGCGCGCGCGCAAGCGGCGCGACGAGAAGCCTTTCGCGCTGCTCCTTGCCAACGTCGCCTCGGCGCAAACCTTCGTCAGTGTCGGCGACGCCGAAGCGCAGGCGCTGGCGTCGGCCGAACGACCGATCGTGCTGCTCGACGAGCTGCCGCCGGGCGCCGCCCTGCCCGGCATCGCGCCGGCGCTGGGCCGCTTCGGCGTCATGCTGCCGGCGACGCCGATCCAGTTGCTGCTCTTTCACGAAGCCGCCGGGCGGCCGCCTGGCACCGGCTGGCTCGAGCTGCCGCAGGCGCTCGCGCTCGTGTGCACCTCGGCCAACCCGGGCGATGAGCCGCTCGTCGTCGGCAACGCCGAAGCGCTCGGCCGGCTTGCTGCGATTGCCGACGCGGTGCTCGTCCATGATCGTGACATCGTCGTCCGCTGCGATGACAGCGTGCTCGCTGCGCGCGACGGGCAAAGCGCTTTCGTGCGCCGGGCGCGCGGCTACGCACCGGGGGGGATGCGCCTGGCGCGCGGGGGACCCGCGGTGCTCGCGCTCGGCGCCGATCTTAAGAATACGGTGTGCGTGACGCGCGGCGACGAGGCTTTCATTTCGCAGCACGTCGGCGACCTCGACACCGCGCTCGGCCGGCAATCGCTCGAAGAGACCGTCGGCCACCTGCTCGCCATTCTCGGCGTAGCGCCGGAAATCGTCGCGCACGACCTGCACCCGGACTTCTATTCGACGCGCTTTGCCGAGCGCTTCGCGAGCGCGCGGGGCCTGCCGCTCGTCGCCGTGCAGCACCATCACGCGCACCTTGCGGCGGTGCTCGCCGAGCACGGCGTCGACACCCCGGTGCTCGGCCTCGCGCTCGACGGCCACGGCCACGGCGCCGACGGTGGCGCCTGGGGCGGCGAACTTCTGCTCATCAGCGGTGCCGTCAGTTCGCGGCGCGGCCACTTGCGCCCGCTCGCCTTGCCAGGCGGCGACCGCGCCGCGCGCGAACCCTGGCGAATGGCCGCCGCGGTGCTCGCCGCGCTCGCGCGTGGCGACGAAATCGCCGAGCGTTTTCACTATTGCCCGGGCGCGCCGCAAATCGCCGAACTGCTCGAGCGCGACCTGCGCACGCCCTGCACTTCGAGCCTCGGCCGCTATTTCGACGCGGCGGCAGGGCTCCTCGGCGTCTGTTCGCATTCAGCTTACGAAGGCCAGGCGGCGCTGCGCCTCGAAGCGCTGGCCAAAACGCACGGCGCGACCGCCGCGCTCGCGCAGGGCTGGCGTATCGGCAACGACGGCGTGCTCGACCTGATGCCGCTGCTGACGATGATCGCCGACTGCAAGGACGCGGCGCGCGGCGCGGCGATCTTCCACGCGACGCTGATCGAGGCGCTCGCCGATTGGCTGGAGACGCTCTCGCCGCTCGACAGTCCGGGCGTTTTCGCCGGCGGTGGCGGCTGTTTTCTCAACGCGATGCTGAGCGCCGGGCTGGCGGCGCGGCTCGCCGCCAATGGTTCCCGCCTCTTGCTTGCGCAGGCGCTGCCGCCCAACGACGGCGGCATCAGTCTTGGCCAGGCCTGGGTGGCGCGGCGAGCGAGGGAGGCCTGACATGTGTCTCGCGATACCCGGGCGAGTCGTCGAACTCGGGCCGAATGAGAGCGCGATCGTCGACCTCGGCGGCGTGCGCAAATCGGTTTGCCTCGCCCTGCTCGACGATATCGCGCCGGGCGATTACGTGATCGTGCATGTCGGCTACGCCTTGAGCCGCGTCGACCCCGAAGAAGCGGCGAGGACGCTCGCGCTTTTTGCGGCGGTCGCCGAAACCGGCGCGCGCTCATGAACTACAGCGACGCCTTTCGCGACAGCGAACTTGCGCCGGGGCTCTTGCAGGCAATTGCCGCCGAAGCGACGCGCCCCTCGTATCGCTTCATGGAGTTTTGCGGCGGCCACACGCAGGCGATCGCCCGCCACGGCCTCGCCGAACTGCTGCCGCCGGCGCTCACCCTGATCCACGGCCCGGGCTGTCCGGTCTGCGTTTTGCCGATCGAGCGCATCGACCAGGCCATCCGCCTCGCGCTCGTCCACGGCGTCGTTCTCTGCGCCTACGGCGACACGCTGCGCGTGCCCGCCTCGGGCGGGCTCTCGCTCCTGAAAGCGCGAGCGCGCGGCGCCGACGTGCGCGTCGTCTATGCGGTGAGCGACGCGCTGCGCATTGCGCGCGCCGAACCCGACCGCGACGTCGTTTTCTTCGCGGTCGGTTTCGAAGCGACGACGACGCCGACGGCGCTCGCGCTGATCGCCGCGCAGCGCGATGAGCTCAAGAACTTCAGCGTCCTTTGCAATCACGTGCTGACGCCGGCGGCGATCGAGCACATGCTGCGCCGGCCGGCGGCGGGCGCAGCGGGAGCAGACGGCACCGCAGGCGAGGGCACGAGGCTCGACGGATTCATCGGGCCCGGGCACGTCAGCGCGGTGATCGGCAGCATCGCCTACGAGGCCTGCGCACAGCGCCACCGCAAGGCGGTCGTGATCGCGGGATTCGAGCCCCTCGACATCCTCTACGCGATCTGGCGCCTCGTCCGCCAGGTCAATCGCGAGCGCTGCGAGGTCGAAAACGCTTACCGCAGGGCGGTCAGCCGCGAAGGCAACCTGAAGGCGCGCGCGCTCGTCGCCGCGGTTTTCGAATTGCGCGAGAGTTTTGCCTGGCGCGGCCTCGGCCGGCTGCCGCGCTCGGCGCTGAAGATCCGCCGCGCCTTCGCGCCTTTTGACGCCGAGGCGCGTTACCGGCTCGACTGCCCGCCGGTCGCCGACCCGCCCGCCTGCGCCTGCGCCGCCATCCTCTGCGGCCTGAAAACCCCCGACGCGTGCAAGCTCTTCGCGACGCACTGCTCGCCCGAGAATCCGATCGGCGCGTGCATGGTGAGCCCGGAAGGCGCCTGCGCCGCGCATTATGCTTATCGCCGGCAGCCGCCCGGCCCGGCGCTCGCGCGCCGCGAGGAAGCTCCCTGCCATGCGCCCACTTGATTTCAAGTCAGGCTGCGTCGAGCTTGCGCACGGCACCGGCGGCCGCGCCATGCAGCAGTTGATCAGCGAACTCTTCGCGCCGGCCTTTGCCAACGCCTACCTCGCGCAGGGCGACGACGGCGCGCTCTTGCCGCCGCAGTCCGGGCGCCTCGTGCTCGCGACCGACGCGCACATCGTTTCGCCGCTCTTCTTTTCCGGCGGCGACATCGGCGCGCTCTCGGTGCACGGGACGATCAACGACCTTGCGATGCTCGCCGCGCGTCCGCTCTGGCTCGCCGCGAGCTTCATCATCGAGGAAGGCTTCCCCCTCGCCGATCTGAAGCGCAT
>CAZALA010000184.1:0-6863 GCA_964485725.1 uncultured Propionivibrio sp.
TCCTTCGCAGCTCTCCGGCGGCCAGCGTCAGCGCATCGCGCTGGCGCGCGCACTCGCGGTGGAGCCGAAGGTGCTGCTCCTCGACGAGCCCTTCGGCGCGCTCGACACCAAGGTGCGCAAGGAACTTCGGCGCTGGCTGCGTCGCCTGCACGACGAGATGCACATCTCGAGCGTTTTTGTCACGCACGACCAGGAAGAGGCGCTTGAAGTCGCCGATCGCGTCGTCGTCATGAACGCCGGCCGCATCGAGCAGATCGGCACGCCCGACGAAGTCTATTCAAGCCCGGCTTCGCCCTTCGTCTATCAGTTTCTCGGCAACGTGAACGTCTTTCACAGCCGCGTGCACGGCGCCTGGGCCGAAGTCGGCGCGGCCGAGGCGGCAGAGAGCGGCGACGCGGCAGCGGCGCAGGACGCGAGCGCCGACGCCGGGGCGGCGGCCGGCCACACGGCGATGGCCTTCGTGCGTCCGCACGACATCGACATCGAACGCGCGCCGGTGGCAGGCGGGCTAGAGGCGACCGTGCAGAACGTGCATACGATCGGCCCACTGGTTCGCGTCGAGCTCGCGCATGCGTCCGAGCTGATCGAAGTCGAGCTCACGCGCGAGCGGGCGGCCGCCCTCGTGCTCGCGAAAGGCCATCACGTCTGGCTCAAGCCGCGCCAGGTCAAGGTCTTCAATGTCGCCGACCTCGCATTCGAGGAAGATGGTTCGGGGATTTGAGTTCCCTGCCGCCGTGCGCGTGGCGGGCGGCGGAGCGGCAGCGACCCGGGTGTTATAATCCCCGGTCGTTCCGCTCGCCCGGTGTTTGCAGGCACTCCCTCTGTCATGGCGCTTTTCACCCTCGGCATCAATCACCGCACGGCGCCGCTCTCGGTGCGCGAGAAAGTCGCCTTTCACGCGGAAGAACTGCGCCGGGCGCTTGCCGATCTCGCGCAGAGCGGCAGCGTCCATGAAGCGGCGATCCTGTCGACCTGCAATCGCACCGAGCTTTACTGCCAGACCGAGACGCCGCAGCTCGCGGGCCGCTGGCTCGCCGAGTACCGGCTGCTGCCCTACGCCGAAGTCGAACCCTATCTTTACACGCACCCGGATCGCGACGCGGTGCGCCATGTGTTTCGCGTCGCCAGCGGCCTCGACTCAATGGTCGTCGGCGAACCGCAGATTCTCGGACAAATGAAGGAAGCGGTGCGCATCGCGCGCGAGCAGGGCGTTCTCGGCACGACGCTGTACAAGCTTTTCCAGAGTTCGTTCGCGGTCGCCAAGGACGTTCGCTCATCGACGGCGATCGGCAGCAATATCGTCTCGATGGCCGCGGCCGCGGTGCGCCTCGGCGAACGGATCTTCGAGCGCATCGGCGAGCAGCGCGTGCTCTTCATCGGCGCCGGCGAAATGATCGAGCTGTGCGCGACGCATTTCGCCGCGCAGAAACCGCGGCAGATCGTCATCGCCAACCGCACCGTCGATCGCGGGCGCGCGCTCGCCGACCGCTACGGCGGCAGCGCGATCCGTCTCGAGGACGTCGGCGAGCACCTCGCCGACTTCGATATCGTCGTTTCCTGCACGGCAAGCCAGCTGCCGATCATCGGCCTCGGGCTCGTCGAGCGTGCCGTGCGCGCGCGCCGGCACCGCCCGATGCTGATGGTCGACCTCGGCGTTCCGCGCGACGTCGAAGTCGAAGTCGGCGCGCTGGACGACGTTTTCCTCTATACCGTCGATGACCTCGCGCAGATCGTCGACACCGGCATGCAATCGCGGCAGCTTGCCGTCGCCGACGCCGAGGCGATCGTCGCTGCGCGCGTCGACAGTTTCCTCGCCTGGCTTGAGACGCGCCATTCGGTGCCAGTGATTCGTTCGCTGCGCGAAGCGGCCGAACGCACGCGCCACAGCGAAATGGAGCAGGCCTTAAAGCGCCTCGAGCGCGGCGAGGATCCGGCGGCGGTGCTCGAGCACTTCTCGCACCGGCTCACCAACAAATTCCTGCACGCGCCGACGCGGGCGCTCAACCAGGCCGACGGCGACCGCAGCGAACTGCAGGCTCTCGTCTCGCGCCTCTTTCGCCTGTCGGGCGAATGAGTGCAAGCGCGCACACCACCGGCAGCCCACGAAAGCCCTTGACCCAAGATGAAGCAAAGCATCCGTGACAAACTCGAGAACCTCGTCGGCAGGCTCGACGAACTCGATCGCATCCTGGCGAGCGGCGAGGCGACGCGCGACCTCAACGGCTACCGCCAGCTGACGCGCGAACACGCCGAACTCGAGCCCGTCGTGGCGCGCTACCGCGCCTGGCAGCAGGCCGACGCCGATCGGCTCGCGGCGATCGAAATGCTCGCCGACCCGGAGATGAAGGAGCTTGCCGAGGCCGAAATCGCGGCATCGGGCGACAAGCTCGCAGCGATCGAAAGCGACCTGCAGACGCTGCTGCTGCCCAAGGACCCCAACGACGAGCGCAACATCTTCCTGGAAATCCGCGCCGGCACCGGCGGCGACGAGTCGGCGCTTTTTGCCGGCAACCTCTTTCGCATGTACACGCGCTACGCCGAACGCCAGCGCTGGCAGGTCGAAGTCGTTTCGGCCAGCGAGTCGGATCTGGGCGGCTATCGCGAAGTGATCGCGCGCATCGTCGGCGCCGGCGTCTATGCCAAGCTGAAATTCGAGTCGGGCGGGCACCGCGTGCAGCGCGTTCCGGAAACCGAGGCGCAGGGGCGCATTCACACCTCGGCCTGCACGGTCGCCGTGATGCCCGAGGCCGACGAGCTCGAGGAAGTGAAGATCAACCCGGCTGAAATTCGCATCGACACTTTTCGCGCCTCGGGCGCCGGCGGGCAGCACATCAACAAGACCGATTCGGCGGTGCGCATCGTGCACCTGCCGACCGGCATCGTCGTCGAGTGCCAGGACGGCCGCTCACAGCACAAGAACAAGGCGCAGGCGATGTCGGTGCTGGTGGCGCGCATCAAGGCGGCGCAGGAGCGCGAGCAGAGCGCCAAGATCGCTTCGGCGCGAAAGAGCCTGATCGGCAGCGGCGACCGCTCCGAGCGCATCCGCACCTACAATTTTCCGCAGGGGCGCGTCACCGAGCATCGCATCAATCTCACGCTCTACAAGATCGACGCGATCATGGACGGCGAGCTTGATGACATCATCGTGGCGCTGTCCAACGAGCATCAGGCCGAGCAGCTCGCCGCGCTCGCCGGCGGCGAACCGTGACAGCAGAGTGATGACTGAGCTGGCGCTGCCGACGATCGAACTGGCCTGGCGGCAGGCGAGCTTGCGCATCGCGCGCAGCGACGCGCGGCGTCTGCTCGAACGCGTCTGCGGCTGCACGCACGCGGGCCTCATTGCAGACGCCGGGCGCGCGCTGTCGGCCGCCGAAGCCGATGCCTTTACAGCGCTCGTCGAGCGCCGCGCAGCGGGCGAACCGCTCGCCTATCTGCTCGGCAGCGCTTTCTTCTGCGGCCTCGAATTTGCCGTCACGCCCGACGTGCTGATCCCGCGCGCCGATACCGAGGTCCTCGTCGACACGGCCGCCGCCCTTGCTGCATCGATGGCCGCGCCGAGCATCGTCGATCTCGGTACCGGCTCGGGCATCGTCGCCATCGTTCTGGCGCTGCGCCTGCCCGCCGCGAGAATCTCCGCCGTCGATCTTTCGCCGGCGGCGATCGAGGTCGCGCGCGCCAACGCCAAGCGCCACGACGCCGCCGTCCGTTTTGTTCAGGGCGACTGGTACGCGCCGCTCGCCGGCGAGCGCTTCGACCTGATCGTCGCCAATCCGCCCTACGTCGCCGCGGGCGATGCGCATCTTGCCAACGACGGCCTGCCCTTCGAGCCGCAAATGGCGCTCACCGACGGCGTCGCGGGCGGCGATGGCTCGGCGTGCATCGCCCTGATCGTCGAGGGCGCGCCGCGCCAGTTGGCGCGCGGCGGCTGGCTCGTCATTGAACACGGGTATGATCAGGCGGTCAAAGTTCGTGAAAAGCTCGCCTGCAAAGGTTTTGACGAAGTTTCGTCGTGGCCCGACGCGGGCGGCATCGAGCGCGTCAGCGGTGGCCGCTGGAACGGTCGGCAGTGAAGCGCTCGCAAGCTCAACAACCCAAGGTTTGATGACCAGAGGAAGACTATGGAAGTGCAGGAAACGATCAAGCAGCAGCTCGACGCCAACCCGGTGGTCTTGTACATGAAAGGCACGCCGCAATCGCCGATGTGCGGTTTTTCCGCGACGGCGGTGCAGATCCTGAAGGCGTGCAATGTGCCCTCGTTCTTCAGCGTCAATGTCCTCGAGGATGCGGCGATCCGCGACGGCATCAAGCAATACGCCAACTGGCCGACGATTCCGCAGCTTTACGTGCGCGGCGAATTTGTCGGCGGTTGTGACATCATGCGCGAGATGCACGCGAGCGGCGAGTTGAAAGAGCTGCTCTCGGGAATCGCGTCCGACTGAGTTTTTGCAGCGGACGCATCGCCAGGAGAAGAGAGGCAGAAAACCATGAAGCCAGGCAAGGACGATGGCGCGCTCGCGGCGCGTCTGCCGGCGCGCGTGCGATGGTCGCTGCGCCTGAAGGCCGCCCTCGTCGTTGCGGCGATCGGCCTCTCGGCGTGTGCCGGCTACAGCGGCAGCAATCTGCGCCCGGGCGTTTCGACCGTCGACGAAGTCCTCGCGTCGATGGGCGCGCCGGCCTTGATCTGGCGCGAAGCCGACGGCCGCGAGCAGTACGCTTATCCGCGCGGGCCTTTCGGCACGCAGACCTTCATGGTCCATATCGGTCCGGACGGCAGGCTCGAGCGCATCGAGCCCGTGCTCAACTACGCGCATTTTGCACTCATCCGCCATGGCGTCAGCACGCAGGACGAGGTCCTCAAACTCCTCGGCCCGCCGAGCGAACCCGAAGCTTATTTCCGGGCGCGCGACGAACTCGTCTGGGAATGGCGAGTCTGCGACAGCTGGAATGCGCAGGCTTTTTTCGACGTGCTCTTTGACGCGCCGTCGGGAATCGTTCGCTCGACGATGATGCGTCCGGCCCTCGAGGGCTTTGGCCGCGTCCCGCGCGGTTGCAGCAGCAGCGGCCAGGGCTGAAGAACAACTACAATCGCCGGTGTTTCTTTCGGGAGAGGCTTGTGAAAAAAATCGGGAAAGCGAGCGCGTCGCTCAGCGCTCGCTCCTTCGTCTGCGCCTGCGCGCTGATCCTGGCCGCCTGCGCAGGCGTCAGCGGCAGCGACTTGCGGCCGGGTCGTTCGACGCAAGCCGAAGTGATCGCGTCGATGGGCGAGCCGGCGATGCGCTGGCGCGAAAGCGATGGCCGCGAGCAGCTTGCCTATCCGCGCGGACCGTCGGGAACGCAGACCTATATGGTTTTTCTGCGCAGCGACGGCGTCCTCGATCGCATCGACCGCGTTCTCAAAGAGGAGCACTTCGCGCGCATTGAGAGCGGCAAGAGCGACAAGGCCGCCGTGCTCAGGATTCTCGGCCCGTCGGTCCAGCGCGAAACTTACTTCAAGGCGCGCGACGAACTCGTCTGGGAATGGCGCATCTGCGACAACTGGAATCAGCAGGCTTTTTTTGGCGTGCTCTTCGACGCGACTTCCGGCATCGTGCGCTCGACGTACCAGCGACCTGCAGGCTATAGCGGCGAGTACGGATCACCCGGTTGCTCGCAGGCTTCGTAAGCCGATCGGTGCAATGCGCTTCGCTATGCACGGATCGGTGCAATGCGCTTCGCTATGCACGGATCGGTGCAATGCGCTTCGCTTATTGCACCCTATAATCTATTTCGCTAAGCGGGCTCGGGCGCGGGCGATGGCGGCGCGCACCTGCTCTGGCGCGGTGCCGCCGAGGTGGGCGCGGGCGGCGAGCGAACCTTCGACGGTGAGGACGGCAAAAACGTCTTCGGCAATCAGCGGCGAGAATGCCTGGAGTTCGCTAAGCGGCAGCAAGGGCAGGTCGACGCCGAGTTCTTCGGCGCGCTTGACGGCAAGACCGACGGCCTCGTGCGCATCGCGGAAAGGCAGCCCTTTGCGCGTCAGGTAATCGGCAAGATCGGTCGCCGTCGCGAAACCCTGGGCGAGCGCTGCGAGCATGTTCTCGGGGCGCGCGCTGACGCCGCAAATCATTTCGGCGTAGATGCGCAGCGTGTCATTGACGGTATCGACGGCGTCGAAGAGCGGTTCCTTGTCTTCCTGATTGTCCTTGTTGTAAGCGAGCGGCTGCCCCTTCATCAGCGTCAGCAGCGCCGCGAGATGGCCATAGACGCGGCCGGTCTTGCCGCGCGCGAGCTCGGGGACGTCGGGATTCTTCTTTTGCGGCATGATCGAGCTGCCGGTGCAGAAGCGGTCGGCGATGCGCACAAAGCCGAAGCGCGGGTTCATCCAGAGCACGAGTTCTTCGGAGATGCGCGAGATGTGCATCATGAAGAGCGCCGCGGCCGCGCAGAATTCGATGGCAAAATCGCGGTCCGACACCGCGTCGAGCGAGTTCTCGCAGATCTCTTCAAAACCGAGCTCGGCGGCGACGAACTCGCGGTCGATCGGATAAGTCGTCCCGGCGAGCGCGGCGGCGCCGAGCGGCAGGCAGTTGGCGCGGCGGCGGGCGGCGGCGAAACGTTCGGCATCGCGGCGCGTCATTTCGAACCAGGCCATCAGATGATGGCCGAAAGTGATCGGCTGCGCGACCTGCAGGTGCGTGAATCCCGGCATCACCAGCGCTGCATGGCGCGCCGCCTGCGCGAGCAAGGCGTCTTCAAGCGCCGATAGCTTCTTCGCGATGGCGTCGATTTCGTCGCGCAGCCAGAGCCGCACGTCGGTCGCCACCTGGTCATTGCGCGAGCGCGCGGTGTGCAGGCGCTTGCCCGCGTCGCCAATGCGCCGCGTG
>CAZALA010000185.1:0-6808 GCA_964485725.1 uncultured Propionivibrio sp.
CGTCTGATAATCCTTCCAGCCCGAGCCGATCAGGTAGCCGCGCACGACGGCTTCGATCGGTAGCGGTTGCAGACGCTTGACGACGAGGCCGCGGCCGCGCACCTGCTCGCGCTCGGCGGCGGCGACGACCGATTCCGGGTCGATGCCGGTGAGCTGGTTGGGCATCAGCGCAGAGAGTTTCTCGAACCAGAAATTGGCAAGCTGCGTGAGCACCTTTCCCTTGCCCGGAATCGGGTCGGGCAGGACGACGTCGAAAGCCGACAGGCGGTCGCTCGTGACGATCAGGAGCCTGTCGGCATCGACCGCGTAAATGTCGCGCACCTTGCCGCGGCCGAGCAGCGGCAGGCTCTTGATCGACGATTCGTAGAGGGCTTGAGTCATGATCCGGGTTCCAAAGGTTGGTTGGCTGCTTTGCGAAAAGGCAGATTATAGGCCAGCGCCTTGATCAGCGAACGCTCGCGGCGTGGCCAGGCTTTCAGCGCGGCGCCGGCATGTCGCCGACGCGAACGATATTGAGCGTGTTGGTGCCGCCGGTGACGCCGCGGTCGTCGCCGTAAGTGAGCACGATGAGGTCGCCCTTCTCGACGACGCCGGCTTCCACCAGGCGCTGTTCGGCGTCGTAGCGCAGTCCGTCGCGGTCCTGGTGCCCGTCCCTGAGCAGCAGCGGAAAGACTTCGCGATAAAGCGTCATGCGCGACTGCGAAGCCGGCTCCGGGGTAAGCGCGAAAATCGGGATGCCGCAATTGAGCCGGCTCATCCACAGCGCCGTCGATCCCGAACTCGTCAGCGCCGCGACCGCCTTGACGTTGAGGTGGTAGGCGGCGAACAGCGCCGACATCGCGATCGACTGGTCGATGCGCGAAAAAGTGCGATCGAGGAACTCACGGTCGAGCGTGATCAGCACCGACTTCTCGGCTTCGAGGCAGATGCGCGCCATCGACTCGACGGTCTCCACCGGGTAATGGCCGGCCGCGGTTTCGGCCGAGAGCATCACCGCGTCGGTGCCGTCGAGGACGGCGTTGGCGACGTCGGAGACTTCGGCGCGCGTCGGCGTCGGCGCGTGAATCATCGATTCCATCATCTGCGTCGCGGTAATCGCGAGCTTGTTCTTCGCACGCGCCATCCGGATCATGCGCTTCTGCAGGGCCGGAACAGCGGCGTCGCCGACCTCGACGGCAAGATCGCCGCGCGCCACCATGAGGCCGTCCGAAGCTTCGAGGATTTCCTCGAGCGCGGCGACCGCTTCGACGCGCTCGATCTTGGCGATTGTCAGCGCGCGACCGCCGCAGGCGAGCATCAACTGGCGCGCCATGTACATGTCGGAAGCGCTCTTCGGGAAGGAGACGGCGAGGAAGTCGGCGCCGATCTGCGCCGCCGTCTTGATGTCGCCCATGTCCTTGGGCGTCAGCGCCGGCGCCGAGAGGCCGCCGCCCTGGCGGTTGATGCCCTTGTTGTTCGACAGATCGCCGCCGTGGCGGACCGTCGTATGGATTTCGGGCCCGGCGACGCGGTCGACGTCGAGGACGATGCGCCCGTCGTCAAGGAGCAGCACGTTGCCGGCGGCAACGTCGCCCGGCAGGTCCTTGTAGTCGAGCCCGACGCGCTCGTCGTTGCCGAGTTCGCAGCGCGCATCGAGAATGAAATGCGCGCCGTTCTCAAGCGTGATCTTGCCGTTCTCGAATTTGCCGACGCGAATTTTCGGCCCTTGCAGATCGGCGAGGATGCCGACGGGTCGGCCGACTTTCGCCGAAATCTCGCGCACGCTCGCCGCCAGCGCGACGTGGTCTTCGGCCTTGCCGTGCGAGAAGTTGAGCCGAACGACGTCGACGCCGGCGCGGATCAGCGTTTCGAGAATGACCGGGTCACGCGAGGCGGGGCCGAGCGTGGCGACGATCTTGGTGTGGCGGGCAAAAAATTTCTTGGGCATTGAGGTCCAGGTGTCCGGTTGAGGCGAAAGCGTTCATGCGTTGCGTGTGTCGAGTGTGTCGAGTGCGTCGAGTGCGTCGAGTGCGCAGGGGCGCGCCCGGCATTTTACCGCAAAAGACGGGTGCTCCCGGAGCGCCCGCCGGCGCTGCGACGATGCCCGCTCAGACGTTGGCCGAGCGCCACCACTCCTTGTGGCGTTCGCGAATTTCCCGGTGCGCCGGCATCGGATAGAAGGCGAGGCCCTCGCCGTTGCCGACGTAAAACCCATCCTTGACCATGCGGTAGGGGAATTCGAGCGAGTGCACGCGATGCACCATCTTGCTGTCCTTGCGGCCCGATAGGCCGGGCTTGCGCGGCTGCAGGCTCATCAGCGCTTCGCGCAAATGATTGATGAAGGCGTAGGGCAGGCTCGCGGCCTGACCGTTCTCCGGGTCTGTCGCAAGTTCGTCGAGTGCGAGTTCGACGAAGACGAGCGCCGGGAAGCGAACGAACTTGGTCGCGCTCACCGTGACGCTGCGATAGAAGTCCACCGGCGCGAGCTGGCTGACGACGAGGCTGTTGACCGGCGCCAGATCCTGATAGAGGTGCAGCGAGGGCTCGCCGTCGGCGATGATTTCACCGCGCTCGACGCCCAGCGTATGGCCGTAGGAAGTCGTCAGGTAAAGCCTGCCAAGAGCGTCGAGCGGCAGGTGTTCGAGCACGCGGTAGAGCGAAATATAGACCGAGTGCTTCGGTTCGCCCTTGGCGTTCGGCACGCAGCGTTCGAGCGCGGCCGGAATGTCGAAGTAGTCGCTGCGAAAGTCGGCCTTGACTTCAAAGAAGACGCACTGGCCGCGCGATTTGAAATTGTTGCCGGTCGCGTAATACTGGCCGAACTTTTCCGGCGGCAGGTTCGACGCGATCAGGGCTTCGGGAATCAGTGAAAAGTAAAGATGAATTTCCATGGCTGCAGATCTTTCACCCGGCCGACGGCGGGACGCGGCCGGCGACGAGGCACTGAATATAGCTTAGTGTGAGGGGTGGCGCCAGCGCCGCGCGGCGCTGGCCTCGCAGAGCGGCGCCTAGCGCAGGAGCGCGACGTACACGCCGGCGATGATCGCCGTCGTGATGACGCCGCTGATGTTGGCGCCGAGCGCCTGCGGCAGGATCACCGCCGACGGGTTGGCCTGGCTGGCGATCTTCTGCACGACTTTCGCCGTCGTCGGCACGCAGCTCACGCCAGCGATGCCGATCATCGGATTGTATTTCCCGCCGCTCGCGAAATACATGACGTAGCCGCCCAGAATGCCGCCGAGCGCCGAGATCAGCAGCGCCAGCATGCCGAGCAGCAGGAGCTTGAGCACCGTCGGCTCGAGCAGGGTGCCGGCCTCGCAGAGGACGCCGAGGATGAGGCCGAGGAAGAAGGTCGCGCCGTAGAGGAAGGTCTCGCCGATCAGCTTGGCGAAGACGTCGAGCCCGCTTTCACGCACGGCGACGCCGACGAAGAGCGACAGGAAGAGCGGCGCGGCGACCGGGAACAAGAGACAAAGCAGCGTGCACGCGAGGACGGCGAAGATCAGCTTCTGCGAGCTGCTGATCACCGGGCTCGGGTCGTCGGCCATGTTGATGCCCTGCAGCTTTTTCGGAATCAGCCACTTGATCAGGTAGGGATAGCCGCCGTAGGTCAGCCCGAGATAGAGGTAGCCGACGACGGTGATCGGGACGAACAGGTGCTTGGCGAGAATCAGCGAAGTGAACAGCACCATCGGGCCGTCGGCGCCGCCGATCGTCGCGACCGCGGCCGCTTCGTGCTCGGTCAGGCCGAGCGCGACGGCGATCGGGAAGACGGCGATCGTCCCGAGTTCGGCGAAGAGGGCGATGAACATGCTCTGGAAGGGGCGCGCCATGACGTAGCCGACGTCGAGCAGCACGCCGATTCCCATGAACACGAAGCAGGCGATCAGGCCGTTGCTGAAGGTCAGCGTGTAGAGCGGCTGCAGCCAGTCGATCTGCATGATATTGACGAGCTCGGCGGGGTCCGACATCAGCGGGTCGAGGAAGAGCGTGCCGACCTTGCCGCCTTCGAGGAACATCACGCCGGCGTTGATCGACGACATGCCAAGGCCCATCGGGATCATCAGCAGCGGTTCGAGGACGTTCTTCGAACCGAGGTAGATGAGCAGAAAGCCGAGCAGCATCAGGAAGATGCGCCCGATCATGATTTTCGGCTCGGCGGCGAGCAGCGTCGCGATGCCCTGGAAGAGGTCGAGAAAATTAAGCGTTTCCATGCGATCCTGGCCGAATGTCAGGCGCGGCGCGCCTGTTTTTGTGAGGGAGCGAACGAAGCGGAGCGCGGGCCGGCAAGCGCAGGCCTCAGGCGATGCGCAGCAGCGCCTGGCCCTTCTCGACGCCGTCGCCGACCGCGACGAGAATCTGCTCGACGCTGCCCGAGCGCGTCGCGATCACCGGCACCTTCATCTTCATCGCTTCGAGTTCGACGAGGCGCTCGCCTTCGCTGACGCTCTGCCCGGTCTTGACGAGGATGCTGGCGACGACGCCGCTCATCTGCGCGCACTGATCGCCCGGGCCGGTCGGCGCATGCGCGGCGTGCGCTGTTGACGCGGCGGCGACCACCGGGGCGGCGGCGAGGACGGGCGCCGTCGCGCTGTACTTCGGCATGATCTGCGCGGCGGGTTCGCTCAGCTCCTCGACGGCGACGTCGTAGTCCTTGCCGTTGACGGCGATCTTGAACAGTCTTTGCATGATGAATTTCCCCGATTAGTGTCTGGGCTGGTGAGCGTGCTGGGCGATGCGGCCGGCGTTCGACCACGAGCGCTGGCTTTCGACGATGTGCAGGATGCGGTGCGGGCCGGCCGTGACCGCGATCGCCGCCGCGATCGCGGCGAGGACTTCGCCGGGGATCTCGCCGGAGATTTCGTCGCCCGCCGCTGGCGGCGCCGGCCGCGCGACGAGCGCCGGCGCTTGCGCGGCGGGCTTGACGCGGCTCGTGGCGAGGACGAGCACCTTGATCAGCACGGCGACGAGCATCGAAATGGCGATCGCGATGCCGTAAATCTGCAGGGCTTTGATCAGGGCGGCGCTGAACATGGCTTGGGCTCTCCGGGCTTACATCGGCATGTTGCCGTGCTTCTTGCTGGGACGCAGTTCGCGCTTGGCGAGCGTCTTGCGCAGCGCGAGCGAGACCGTCGCGCGCGTCTCGTGCGGCTCGATGACGTCGGTGATGTAGAAGTTCGCCGCCGCCTCGTACGGCGAAGCGAACTCGTCGCGATAGTCCTGCGTCAGTTCGGCGGCGCGCGCGGCCGCGTCTTCGGCCTGCGCGAGCTCCTTGCGGTAAAGCATCTTGACCGCGGCGTCGGCGCCCATCACGGCAATCTCCGCCGTCGGCCAGGCGAAGACCATGTCGGCGCCGAGCTCCTGGCTGCACATCGCAAGATACGATCCGCCGTAGGCCTTGCGCAGGATCACCGTGATCTTCGGCGTCGTGCACGAGGCGAAGGCGAAGAGCATTTTCGCGCCGTGGCGAATGATGCCGCCGCGCTCCTCTTCGACGCCGGGCAGGAAGCCCGGCACATCGACGAGCGTCACGAGCGGGATGTTGAAGACGTTGCAGGTGCGGACGAAGCGCGCGACCTTGTCGGCGGAGTCGGTGTCGAGCGCGCCGGCCATGACCATCGGCTGGTTGGCGACGATGCCGACGACGACACCCGAGAGGCGCGCGAAGCCGACGATGATGTTGCGCGCGAAGTTGGCGTGCACTTCGAGCATCTCGCCGTGATCGACGAGGCGCCGGATGACCGCGTACATGTCGAGCGGTTCGGACGGGTCGGCCGGAATGAGCGCTTCCATGCCGTGGTCGGCGCCCTGTTCGATCGGCAGCGAGAGGTCGTGCGGCGGGTCTTCGGTGTTGTTCGACGGCAGGTAGGAAAGCAGCGCCCTGACGAGCGCGATCGCGTGCTCGTCGTTCTCGGCGACGAAATGCGCGTTGCCGCTGACCGCCGCGTGCATCTCCGCGCTGCCGATTTCGGCCATCGTCGTCGTCCGTCCGGTGACGGCCTTGATCACCTCGGGGCCGGTCAGGCACATGTAGGAGTTGTGGCGCGTCATGATGACGAAGTCCATCAGCGCCGGCGAGTAGGCCGCGCCGCCGGCGCAGGGGCCGCAGATCACCGCGATCTGCGGGACGACGCCGGAGAGCAAGACGTTCGAGTAGAAGACGTCGCCGTAGCCGGAGAGGGCATCGACGCCCTCCTGAATGCGCGCGCCGCCCGAATCCTTGAAGGCGACGACGGGAATGCCGACCTTCATGGCGTAGCGCATGATGCGCGTGATCTTGCGCGCCTGCATCTTGCCGAGCGTGCCGGCAAGGACGCTGAAGTCCTGGCAGAAGACGGCGACCTGCAGCTTGCCAAGATAACCCGAACCGGTGATGACGCCGTCGGCCGGCAGCTCGCGCCCGGCCATGCCGAAGTGCACGGCGTTGTGCCGCGCGTGCATGCCGAGTTCCTGGAAAGTTCCGGCCTCGAACAGCGCATCGATGCGCTCGCGCGCCGAGAGCATGCCCTTGGCGTGCATCGTTTCGAGCTTCTCCGGCTGGATGTGCCGGACGATCTTTTCGCGTTTCTCGCGCAGGAGCTTGATCAGTTTCGGGTCGATCGGCATGATGGCTTACCTGTCTGCTGAGGCCAACGAACGGACTGGGCGCGAACTGTCGCTGCGCGCCAAATGTTCTTGTCTTTCTACGGCGAAAAAAAGCGGCCCATCGGGCCGCTTTCGTCGATTACTGCTCGAACCGGGATTCGAGAATATCTACGGCCGGCAGGCGTTTGCCTTCGAGGAACTCGAGAAAGGCGCCGCCGGCGGTCGAGATGTAGCCGACCTTGTC
>CAZALA010000186.1:0-6739 GCA_964485725.1 uncultured Propionivibrio sp.
GTTGAGCTGGCCGGAGACGGTGAGGAAGGCTTCGCGACCGAAGAAGTCTTTCGTGAAGTCGATCTTGCCGGACTCGCTGCGCGGCAGGTTGTTGAGGTCGAGCGTCGAGACGCGGAAGAGTTCGCCGGCGCCTTCGGCGTCGGACGCGGTAATGATCGGCGTGTTGACCCAGAAGAAGCTCTCTTCGCTGAAGAAGCGGTGAATCGCCTGCGCGATCGTGTGGCGAACGCGCGTCAGCGCGCCGATCACGTTGGTGCGCGCGCGCAGGTGCGCGACTTCGCGCAGATACTCCATGCTGTGCGGTTTGGGCTGGATCGGATAGGTATCCGGGTCGTCGACCTGGCCGACGACTTCGAGGCGCGTCGCCTGCATTTCGAAGGGCTGGCCCTTGGCCGGCGACGGGACGATCAGGCCGGTCGCGATCACCGAGCAGCCGGCGGTCAGGTGGCGCACCTCATCGGTGTAGTTGGCAAGCGCGTCGGTGGCGACGACCTGCACCGGATGGAAGCACGAACCGTCCGAGACATTGACAAACGAAAGGCCGGCTTTCGAATCGCGCCGCGTGCGCACCCAGCCCTTGACGGTAACCGGGGTGCCGACGGGCGCCGCGCCGGCGAGGATTTGTTTGACACTGAGAGTCGTCATGGTCGCTCGAGATGAAATCGGAGAAGCCGGAAGTATCCTCGCCCGATTCCGCGCGGTCAACGCGTCAGAGGAAGCAGCTGGACTTGCGTGCTTGTACGACATCGTCTAAAGTACATACATGCATACACACAGGAGGTCCGTCATGCAAACGACACGCGCTTTCAAGAACGGCAACTCGCAGGCAGTGCGTATTCCGGCCGATCTGGCGTATGAGAGCACCGATATGGAACTCGAGATCGAGCGGCAAGGCGACGAACTGCGTATTCGCCCCGCGCGTCGCTCGCTGGCTGGCGTGTTGGCAAAATTCGCGAGCTTTGCACCGGACTTCATGAGCGAAGGACGGGATCAGGAGCAGGCCGAACGGGACGCGCTGTAATGCCGCTCTATCTGCTCGATACCAATATGTGCGTCTATCTGATGAAAAATCAGCCCGAGGCCGTCGCCCGGCGTTTCGCCCAGTGCAACGTCGGGGACGTCGTGATCTCGGCGATCACCTATGCCGAGCTCGAATACGGGGTTGCGGTGTCAGCCGACCCGGATCGGGAACGCGTCAATCTTGCGCGCCTCATCGACGACATTCCGGTTGTGCCTTTCGATGCCCCGGCCGCTGTGGCATACGGGCCGATCCGCCAGGCGACTCGTGACGCGAAGAAAGACGCCCTGGACAAGTTGATCGCGGCGCACGCCGCTGCAATCAACGCCGTCGTCGTCACCAACAACCTGCGCGATTTTTCCAAGTATCCGGGCGTGCGTAGCGAAAACTGGCTCGAGCTCTAAGTTCCGGCGCGGTCAGCGAGAGCAAAATCCACCGCAAAGGCGCAAAGAATTAAAGAAAGGTTTCGCAAAGATTTTCTTTGCGTGACCTTTGCCCCTTCGCGCCTTTGCGGTGGACTTGTGATTTATCAATGCTCACCCAGGTAAGCCTTGCGCACTCGATCATCGGCGAGGAGTTCCTTGCCGCTGCCCGAAAAGCTGATCGCGCCCGTTTCCATGACGTAGCCGGTGTCGGCGACATCGAGCGCGGCCTTGGCGTTCTGCTCGACGAGAAGGACGGTGACGCCGGTCGAATTGATCTGGCGGATGATGTCGAAAATCATGCCGACGAAGAGCGGCGCGAGACCCAGCGAGGGCTCGTCCATCATCAGCACGGTGGGTTTGGTCATCAGCGCGCGGGCGACCGCGAGCATCTGCTGTTCGCCGCCCGAGAGCGTCCCGGCCTTCTGCTTGTGGCGTTCCTTGAGGCGCGGGAAAAGGCCGAAAATCCTTTCGCGATCGGCTTCGACTTCAGCCTTGATGTCGCGTGCGTAAGCGCCAAGCGTCAGGTTCTCGTCGACAGTGAGGTTGGGAAAGACGCGGCGGCCTTCGGGAACGAGGACGAGGCCGGACTCGACGATCGACTTCGTCTTCATGCCGAAAATGTCGCGCCCCTTCCACGTCGCCTGCCCCGACCCGGCTTTGACGAGGCCCATGATCGAGTTCAGCGTCGTGCTTTTGCCGGCGCCGTTGGCGCCGATCAGCGTGACGATTTTTCCTTCCGGGACGTCGAGACTGATGCCGCGCAACGCGTGGATGCCGCCGTAATGGACCGAGAGATTCTTGATCGACAGCATTTAACCGACTCCGAGATAGGCTTCGATGACTTTGGGATCGTTCTGGATTTCCTCGGGCGTTCCGTGCGCGATCGTGACGCCGTAGTCGAGCACGTACATGCGCTTGCAGACGCCCATGACGACCTGCATATGGTGTTCGATGAGGACGATCGTGAGCTTGAACTGGTCGCGGATCTTCAGGATGAAGTCCATGAGTTCGACCGATTCCTGCGGATTCATGCCGGCGGCGGGCTCGTCGAGGAAGAGGAGCTTGGGCTCGGTGGCGAGCGCGCGCGCGATCTCGAGCCGGCGCTGCTTGCCGTAAGGCAGGCTCGTCGCCTTGGCCTGCTCGTGGTGCGAGAGCCCGACCTCGGCGAGCAGCGCTCGCGCGCGTTCGTGAATATGCGCTTCCTTCTTCATGTACGAAGGCAGGCGCAACGTCGCTTCGACGAGGTTCGTCCCCATGCGCATGTGCTGCGCGACGAGGATGTTGTCGAGGACGCTCATTTCCTTGAACAGGCGGATGTTCTGGAAAGTGCGCGCGACGCCAAGCTCGGTGATCGCGTGCGGCTTCATGCCGGTAATCTCGCGGCCGGCGAACTTGACGCTGCCCGTCGTCGGCTGATAGACGCCGGTAATGAGGTTGAAGGAAGTCGTCTTGCCGGCGCCGTTGGGGCCGATCAGGCCGACGATCTCGCCTTCCTCGACTTCCATGTTGAGCGCGGTGACCGCGGCGAGCCCGCCGAAGAGCTTGTTGACTTCGATCGTCTGCAGGAGGGGGGTCATCGGATGCCTCCCTTCCCTGGCTTGGCCCCGCGCTTGGGCAACAAACCGATCTGCGCGAGCGAATTCCAGGAAAACTCCGAAGTCCCCATCAGCCCCTGCTGGCGGTAAATGACGACGATCATCAGGAGCGCCGAGAAGAAGACCATGCGCAGGCCGGGAATGCCGTTGGTGACGAAGAAGCCGAAGTCGAGCGGGCCGTCGAGGAAGCGCAGCGCTTCCATCGAGATCGTCACGATGATCGCCGAGATCACCGATCCCGTGATCGAGCCGACGCCACCGAGAACGACGATCAAGAGGATGTCGAAGGTCTTGAGAAAGATGAACTGCTTCGGGTCGATCGTCGTCAGGTAATGCGCGAGCAGCCCGCCGGCGATCCCGGCGAGAAAGCTCGAAATCGTAAACGAGAGCACCTTCATTCCGAAGACGTTGATCCCCATCGACTCGGCTGCGATCTCGTTGTCGCGGATCGCCTTGAAAGCGCGGCCATAGCTCGACTTGATCAGGAGCAGCAGGAAGACCGTGACGAGGATCGCCGATCCCCAGGCCCACCACATCGTCGTGAAGCGCGGCAGTCCCTTGAGGCCGAGCGAACCGTTGGTGACGCTCTGCATGTTGGTGAGAATGACGCGGATGATTTCGGAGAAGCCGAGCGTCGCGATCGCCAGGTAATCGTCGCGCAGGCGCAGCGCGACGACGCCGAGGAACCAGCCGATGAAGCCCGCGAAAAGGCCGCCGAGAAGAAGGCCCGGGACGAAAGGCAGCTGCACGTCGGCGAGCCAGGGAACGATCGGCTGCAGAACGAAATTGGCGGCTTTTTGCGCCGGCGAGATCGTCAGGATCGCGCAGGTGTAGGCGCCGACCGCCATGAAGCCGGCGTGCCCGAGGCTGAACAGGCCGGTAAAGCCGTTGATCAGGTTCAAGGACAACGCAAGAATGATGTTGATCGCGCAGAGCTTGAAGATCTGCATCGAGAACGGATCGAAGAGGCCTTCGAAAACGAAGAGCAGGACGAGGCCGACGATCGAGGCGGCGAGCGTCTTGCCGCTGTTGCCGCTGATGAGGAATTTTTTGGCGGTGTTCATTAGACCTTCTCCCCCTGGTTGCTGCCGAGGAGCCCCGTCGGCTTGACGAGGAGCACGATGATGAGGAGGACGAAAGCGAAAGCGTCCTTGTAACCCGTAAGTTCGGGCAGGAAGGCGACGGTCATGAGTTCGATGATGCCGAGCAGCAGCCCGCCGAGCACCGCGCCGCTGATGCTGCCGATGCCGCCGATGACCGCGGCGATGAAGCATTTGAGGCCCGGCATGATGCCCATCAAGGGTTCGAGCCGCGGGTATTTCAGCGCCCACATGATGCCGCCGATGGCGGCGAGCGCGCTGCCGATGGCAAAGGTTATCGAGACGATGCGGTTGACGTCGATCGCCATCAGGCGGGCGGCTTCGACGTCGGTAGACACGGCACGCATCGCCATGCCGGTCTTGGTCTTATGCACCATCCACAGGAGCGCCGCAAGGATCACCGCGGTGACGAGGGGGATGACGAGGCTCACGCTCGCGATATGCACGCCGGAGAGAACGAAGTTGGCGGCAAAGAAATCGGGAACGTGGAAGGCTTTCGGACGCGCGTCGAAAAGGACGATCGCGAGGTTTTCGATCAGGAAGGACGCGCCGATCGCGCTGATCATGATCGAGATGCGCGGCGAGTCGCGCAGCGGCCGGTAGGCGACGCGCTCGAGCCCGACGCCGAAGATGACGGTGAGGACGATGGCGACGATGACGGCGAGCCACCACGGCATCAGGAAAGCGCTGACGCCGTAAAAGGCAAGATAGCCGCCGACCATGAAAATGTCGCCGTGTGCGAAGTTGATCAGGCGCAGGATGCCGTACACCATCGTGTAGCCGATGGCGATCAACGCGTACAGGCTGCCGAGCGAGAGCGCGTTGACGAACTGCTGCAGAAAAGTTTGAAAATCCATGGTGTTCCTTTGAAACAGCGGCGATCCTGCTTTAAGTCAAAACGCGATTGCCTGGCCGGCCGTGCCGCCGACAGCCGAAGGCAAAAGCCCACGCCCGACGCAATGCTGAAGCTTGATCGGACATGCGGCCCGCAGGCATAGAAAAATCCGAATGTGGTGGCAGCAGAAGCTACCGCGCATTCGGATTTTCTTTGGAACCTGCGAACCAGCTTGCCCGCAGTGGTTTCGATCAGGGCTTGACGGTCGTCAGGAAGGCGAACTTGCCGGCCTTGACGGTCTTGAAGACGGCGTCCTTGTCGGCGTTGCGCTCCGCGTTGATCGTGATCGAACCGGCCGAACCTTCAAAGTCCTTGGTCTGCGCCAGCGCGTCGCGGATCTTCTGCGGCTCGGCCGAGTTGGCGCGGGTGATCGCGTCAAGAACGACGCGGTAGGCGTCGTAGCCGAGCGCGGCGACGGCAGCCGGCTCTTTCTTGAACTCTTCGCGGAAGGCCTTGAGGAAGACTTCGGACGACTTGTTGATCGGCACGTCGTTGGCGAAGAAGGTCGAGAAGGTCGCGCCTTCGACCGCCGCACCGCCGACTTCGAGGAAGGCCGCGACGTCCCAGGTGTCGCCGCCGAGGAATTGCGCCTTCATGCCGAGGGCGCGCGCCTGCTTGATGATCAGCGCCGATTCCGTGTAGTTGCCAGGCGCGAAGATCACATCGGGTTCGAACTTCTTGATGTTGGTCAGTTGCGCCGAGAAGTCCTGGTCGCCCGTGTTGTAGTCGGAGGTCGCAACGATCGCGGCCGGGTCGCCGGCGAGTTTCACGAATTCGTCGACGAAGAACTTGGCAAGACCGACCGAGTAATCGTTCGAGACTTCACGAATGATCGCGACTTTCTTGGCGTTGAGCGTCTTGAACGCGTAGTGCGCGTTGACCGTGCCCTGGAAGGGGTCGAGGAAGCAGACGCGGAAGTAGTACTCGTTGCCCTTCGTGACGTTCGGGTTGGTCGCCGAAATGGCCACCGCCGGCGTCTTCGCTTCGGCGAAGATCGGCCCGCCCGACATCGACAGCGAGCTGCCCCAGGAACCGAGGACGGCGTTCACTTTTTCCTTTTGCACGAGGACCGTCGCGGCGTTGGCGGCCTCGACCTTGTCCGACTTGTTGTCGACGGCGACGAGGACGACCTTCTTGCCGAGGACGGTCGGGAACATCTTGTTGGCGAGCTTGATGCCTTCGTATTCGTCGGCACCGCCGGCGCCGTTGGCGCCCGTCAGCGGCTCGAACACGCCGATCTTGATCACGTCGCTGCTGCCCGACTGGCTCGAGCAACCGGCGACCGCGAACGCGGCCGCGATCGCGAGCGAAGAGAGAATCTTGTTCATTGAAATCTCCTTGTTTTTGGAATGGAAAGCTGGAAAACCGGACGATGCTACAGGCACGATTTACCGCGGTCAAGATAAAGGTAAAGGAAACGCGGTCTTGCCCATAGTCATAGTGGCAAAAGCACTCCATCGAGCGGAAAAGCGCCTCGCAGGACAGCGAAGCTAGTGGTGATCGCGAAAACCACCCGCCTTGTCGCGGCTCACGTCAACGAGCTCTGCTGCTGACCCGCCGGTTTCCGCGCCTGACGCGCGGGCCCTTCTTTCTTGAATCGCCAAGAAAGAAGGGGGAGAAAGAAGGCGACCCCGCGGCGCCGTCGCGCCTGAAAGGCGCGATACCCTCCCATCAGGTCTTGCGCCGGGCGGCTGCGGAACTCGCGC
>CAZALA010000187.1:0-6726 GCA_964485725.1 uncultured Propionivibrio sp.
CGTGACCTGGCGAAGGACTTCAGCCGGGGTTGCGGCGCTATGACCGCCGCTGATGCCGGGCGTCGACAGGATGATGCGCAGCGAATTGCTCGCGCTGGTGTGGCGATCGACGAGGAGGACGCGGATTCGCGCCATGTCCTTCGCCAGCTTGCCGAGGATTTCGCTCGTCGTTCCCGCATCGGTCGCGCCCATGAGGGAACCTTAACCGACTGCGCGCGGCCGATCAAGCGCGCGAGTGTTTACGCTGCCTTGCGTCCCACGCTCACTTGATCTGCGCGCTCTTCGCGAGCGCTTCGACGCGCGGCAGGTACTTGTCGAAGTAAGTGAGTCGCGGCGCGATATAGACGATCGCGAAGAGCTCGTTCCGGTCGACGGCGCCGTAGCCGACGCCGCGCTGCTGGACGCCGTCGCCCTTGCGCTCGCGCGCAAACTCGAAGCGGAAGCCCTTGCGGCCGGCGAAGGGATAGGGCTCGACGCGGGTCAGCGTGAAGCTCGACTGGTCGCGCGTGACGATGCCCTCGAACATCGCGACGATCTCCTCGGTCGGCATCGTGCTGCGGAAAGCAAAGCTCTTCCTCGTCTTGTCGAAACCGGCAGGATGCATCACCTCGCCGTTCTTGATTCCGGAGAAAATGCGCAGCTCGTCGACCGACGTGCCTTCCAGCGTCCACATCTCTCCGGGCTCGATGCCGGGGAAGGCGACGTGGTTCCACGGGCGGTCGATCGAGAGCGTCAGGCGTTCGCCGACGGCGCGCGTTCCGCTTTCGACCTTGTTGATCGACGCGCAGCCGGAAAGGAACAGGAGCGGCGCGAGAAGGGCGAGCAGCAGCAGTTTTTTCATGATGAGAGATCCGCAAGATAGGATTGAATCAGCGTGTAATCGGCGGCCGTCGGCGCGAGCTCGAGATAGCGCGCCAGCGCGGCGGCGGCAGCGGCCTTGTCGCCAAGCTGGCGCGCGATAAGGCCGAGGCCGCGATAGACGACGGCCGGCGCCGCGGCTTCCTCGGCAGCGCTCGCGTAATCGGCGCGGGCAAGCTCGGCGTCGCCCGCGTTGCCGCGCAGTCGGTAGACTTCGCCGCGGTAGGCGAGCGCGAGCGCGGCGTCGGTCCGGCTTTCGATCTTGCGCGTAAAAAGCGCGAGGCTCTCGCCGTGCTGGCCGCGCTTGACTTCGTCCTCGTACCAGCCCTGCAGAGAGCGCCGCGTTTGTTCGTGGTAAGCCACTTCGTTCTTCTCGCCGCCCGGCAGGATCTTGGCGAGTTCGGCGATTTTCTCGAGGCGTTCGGGCGGCAGCGGGTGCGTCGCGAACAGGGCGCTCGGCGCCGCCAGGCCGTCGCTCTCGCGCCCCTTGATTTCGAGCGACAGATTGCGCCAGATCGCCGACGCTTCGCCGACCTCGTAGCCGGCGCGATGCATCAGGAAAGCGCCGACCGCGTCGGCTTCGTTCTCGTGTTCGCGGCTGTACGCAAAGACGCTCGAGATCGCCGCCAGCGAGCCGATCGCGCCAATCAGACCGAAGACGCCGATGAACTGGGCGAAGGCCGTTTTCGACTTGAGGTCCCTGAGCTGCTGCACCGAATGGCGTTGCAGATAGTGCGCGATTTCGTGCGCGAGGACGGCGGCGAGCTGCGCCTCGTTGTCGACGCGCAGCAAAAGACCCGTCCACAGCTGCATCATCCCGTTCGGCGCCATCGCCGCGTTGAAGTTCGGGTTGCGCACGAGGTGCACGCGGATGTCGGGGCAGTGCTCGCCGCCCAGGCGGCAGGCGAGGCCTTGCAGATACGCCTTCAGTGCCGGATCCTTGAGCGTCAGCGGGCTGCGGCGCAGGACGGTTTCCTGGCGGTCCATGATCGCCCAGAGGCCGCCTTCGTCGCTCGCGATGTCCGGTCGCGTGAAGCGCGGCGGCATGTCGTACGACTCGTAGCTCGTCAGCGCCTGCGCCAGCACCGTCCCCGCGCCGGCAAGCGCCGCGCCGCCGACGAGGAAGTCGCGTCGTTTCATTTCGCTGCCGGGAAGTTGGAAAGGAGCGCGTTCACCGTTTCTTCGGCAGGCTTCTCTTCGCGCAGGTCGCCGGAGACGCGCACGAGCTGGTTGAACCAGACGATCTGCCCGGTCTTGAGATCGACGAGCGAAGCGTAGCCGACCTGCATGCCGCCCGGGACGCCGACGCCGAGGATCGCCAGAACAATCATCGTCGCGACGCGCTCGCCACTCGCGTAGCTGTCGCGCATCCAGACGAAGAGCGCGTAGTCGGCCTGCGTCTTCTCGCGCAGCGGGCTCACCGCCTCGGCGAGCGACCAGTCGAGCTTGCCTTCCTTGGTCGGCAGCGCAAACTGCCCCATGTGGTGGAAGGCGATGGCGCGCGCGACGGCACCGTGCAGGTTGTTGACCTCGGCGAGCTCGTCGGCGTCGCCTTCGGCGAGCACGCTCGGCGTCAGACCCAGCTCGTGCGCCTTCTTCTCGATGCCGGACTGGACGTGCTTCAAGGCCATCGCGGTCCAGTCGGCCTTCGGTTCGTGGATGCCGCCCGCCGACACCGAAAAGAGTTCGATGTCCGGCTGCATGACGACGAGCGCCGCGCCCCTGGGCAGGCTCTCGAAACCCGGCGCGAGATTTTTCGACCCGCCCTTCGACTGCGCGGCGGCAAGGCCGGTGAGCAGCGACAGCAGCAGCGCCGCCGCAAGAATTTTTCTCAGCTTCATTTTTTTCCGCCTTTGACCATCCCGGCATAATTCTATTCAGCTTGCGACCGGGCGTCCATGAGCGCCGCCGACGGCGATCGAAAACTTGTTATCTATCAGCGAATTGGCGTAAAATCCGCATCCCTCCCTCGCCTTCCCGGATCTTGCCCAATGCAGTTCCCAGAGCGTTTTGACGTCATCGTGATCGGCGGTGGCCACGCCGGCACCGAGGCCGCGCTCGCCAGCGCGCGCATCGGCGCGAAGACGCTGCTGCTCACGCACAACCTCGACACGCTCGGCGCGATGAGCTGCAATCCCTCGATCGGCGGCATCGGCAAGGGCCACCTCGTGAAGGAAGTCGACGCGCTCGGCGGCGCCATGGCCGCGGCGACCGACGAGGCCGGCATCCAGTTTCGCATCCTCAACTCGAGCAAGGGCCCGGCGGTGCGCGCGACGCGCGCGCAGGCCGACCGCATTCTCTACAAGCAGGCGATCCGCGGCCGCCTCGAGCGCCAGGACAACCTGACGCTGTTCGCGCAGGCCTGCGACGACCTCATCGTCGAGGGCGACCGTGTGAGCGGCGTCGTCACCCAGCTTGGCGTGAGCTTCGCGGCCAGGACCGTCGTCCTCACCGCCGGGACTTTTTTGAACGGCCTCGTCCATGTCGGCCTCGCCAGGACGACCGCCGGGCGCATGGGCGAAGCGCCCTCGCTCTCGCTTGCCGCCCGGCTGCGCGAACTCGCGCTGCCGGTCGGGCGCCTGAAAACCGGGACGCCGCCGCGCCTCGACGGCAAGACGATCGACTTTTCGCGCCTTGCCGAGCAGCACTCCGACGACCCGCTGCCGGTCTTTTCCTTCCTCGGCAAGGCGAGCTCGCATCCGCGCCAGCTGCCGTGCTGGGTTACCGAGACCAACGAGCGCGCGCACGCAATCATTCGCGCCAACCTCGACCGTTCGCCGATGTATACGGGCGTCATCGCAGGGGTCGGGCCGCGCTACTGTCCGTCGATCGAGGACAAGTTCCACCGCTTCGCGGCGAAAACGAGCCACAACGTCTTTCTCGAGCCCGAAGGCCTGACGACCAACGAAATCTATCCGAACGGGATTTCGACGAGCCTGCCCTTCGACGTCCAGCTTGCCGTCGTGCGCTCGATGCGCGGGCTCGAGAACTGCCACATCCTGCGCCCGGGCTACGCGATCGAGTACGACTACTTCGACCCTTGCGGACTCAAATCGACCCTGGAAACGAAAGCGATCGCCGGGCTCTTTTTCGCCGGGCAGATCAACGGCACGACGGGTTACGAGGAAGCTGCGGCGCAGGGCCTCCTCGCCGGCGCCAACGCCGCCTTGCGCGCGCTCGAGCGCGAGCAATGGACGCCACGGCGCGACGAAGCCTATCTTGGCGTGCTCGTCGACGACCTGATCACGCGCGGCGTCGCCGAGCCTTACCGGATGTTCACGAGCCGCGCCGAATACCGGCTCTCCTTGCGCGAAGACAACGCCGACCTGCGCCTGACCGAGCACGGACGGCGCCTCGGCCTCGTCGACGACGCGCGCTGGGCGGCTTTTTGCGCGAAGCGCGAAGCGATCGCGCGCGAAGAGGCGCGCCTGCGCTCGACCTGGGTGCGCCCGGAGACGCTCGCCGCCGACGAGGCGACTCGCGTCCTCGGCAAACCGATTGCCCGCGATTACAGCCTCTACGACCTCTTGCGCCGCCCTGACGTCAGTCACGCCGCGCTCATGAGCCTCAAGGTCGACGGACTTGGTGTGGGCGGCGCGGGGAGCAATATTGACGACCCGCTCGTCGTCGAGCAGGTCGAGATCCGCGCCAAGTACCAGGGCTACATCGATCGCCAGGGCGAGGAAGTGTTAAGCAACCTCGCGCAGGAAGAAGCGCGGCTGCCGCAGGACATCGATTACGCGCGCATCGGCGGCCTCTCGGCCGAAATCCTGCAGAAGCTCGCCCGGCACCGCCCGGAAACGATCGGCCAGGCTTCGCGCATCCAGGGCATGACGCCGGCGGCGATCGCCATCCTGCTCGTCCATTTGAAGCGCGGGCGCGGCCAGCGAGCGGGCGAGGACGACGGGCTCGAGCGCAGGCTCGCATGAGCCTGCCCGGGCAGCAGCTGCAACAAGGCGAGCAGCTCGAGCAGCTCGCGGCGGGGCTCGCCGCGCTTGGCGTCGAACTGCCCGCCGCGGCGAGGCAAAAGCTCATCGCCTATGTCGCGCTGCTCGAGAAGTGGAACCGCACCTACAGCCTGACGGCGCTGCGCGACGCGCAGAAAGCGGTGAGCCATCATCTGCTCGACTCGCTCGCGATCCTGCCCTGGGTGCCGACTGCCCCGGGGGCGCGCCTCATCGACGTCGGCAGCGGCGGCGGCATGCCCGGGATTCCGCTCGCGATCGCCCGCCCCGACCTTGCCGTGACGCTTGCCGACAGCAATTCGAAGAAAGCGGCATTTTTGCAACAAGCGGCGATCGAGCTCGAGCTTGCGAATATTTCCGTTCACTGCGGGCGGGTCGAACAGTATCATCCGTCGGTCGGTTTCGCCGCGATTAGCTCGCGGGCATTCTCGCAACTCGCCGATTTTGTCGCGGCAACGCTGCATCTCATCGCCGACGGCGGTGCTTTCCTGGCGATGAAGGGCGTGTATCCGCATGACGAAATCGCCAGGCTGCCGCGCGCAGTGAGCGTCGAAGCGGTGCATCGCCTTGAGGTTCCGGGGATAGACGGCGAGCGGCACCTCGTCGTTCTGCGGCGCAGCTGATCGACACGTCGTGCAGGCTGATATTTTGGGAGCTCGGGTGGCAAAGATACTGGCAGTCACGAACCAGAAGGGCGGCGTCGGCAAGACAACGACGGCGGTCAACCTCTCGGCATGCCTCGCCAGCCTCGGCCAGCGCGTGCTGATGATCGACCTCGACCCGCAGGGCAACGCGACGACGGGCTGCGGGGTCGTCAAGCGCGAGGCGCTGCCGACCGTCTACCAGATCCTGATCGGGCGCTCGACGGTGAGCGAGGCGCGCATCAGCACCGAATTCGGTTTCGACATCCTTCCTGCCAACCGCGAGCTTGCCGGCGCCGAAGTCGACCTCATTGAAATGGGCGGGCGCGAATACCGCCTGCGCGACGCCTTGAAACCGCACTTTGCCGAGTACGACTTCATCCTCATGGACTGTCCGCCGGCGCTCAACATGCTCACCGTCAACGGGCTGGTGGCCGCCGATGCCGTGATGATCCCGATGCAATGCGAGTATTACGCGCTCGAGGGCCTGACCGACCTCGTCGCGACGCTGAAAAAAGTGCGCGCCAACCTGAATTCGCGGCTCGAGATCGAGGGCCTCTTGCGCACGCTTTTCGATCCGCGCTCGACGCTGACGCAGCAGGTATCAAACCAGCTCGTCGAGCACTTCGGCGACAAGGTCTATCGCACGATCATCCCGCGCAACGTCCGCCTCGCTGAAGCGCCGTCCTACGGCAGGCCGGTGATGGCGTTCGACAAGCAGTCGAAAGGCGCGCTTGCTTATCTTGCGCTCGCCCAGGAAATCCTCGACCGACGTGCGGGCGTCAAGCCCGCGGCAGCCGCAGCCTCAGTCAATTCGGTCGCAGAAGGAGCAGAACAATGAAGTTGAAGGGACTCGGCCGCGGCCTCGACGCGCTCCTGGCCGGCAACGAAGCGCAGGGGCGCGAGCAGCAGCGTTCGCTGCCGGTCGGTCGCCTGCAGCCTGGCAAGTACCAGCCGCGCACGCAGATGGACGCCGCTTCGCTCGAGGAACTCGCCGCTTCGATTCGCGCCCAGGGGCTGATGCAGCCGATCCTCGTGCGGCCGCTTGCCGACGCGGCGGGCGAGGAGCGCTATGAAATCATCGCCGGCGAACGGCGCTGGCGCGCCGCGCAAATGGCAGGGCTTGCCGAGGTGCCGACGCTGATTCGCGAGATTCCCGACGAATCGGCCCTCGCCATGGCGCTCATCGAGAACATCCAGCGCGAGGACCTGAATCCGCTCGAGGAAGCGCAAGGGCTGCAGCGCCTGATCGACGAGTTCTC
>CAZALA010000188.1:0-6721 GCA_964485725.1 uncultured Propionivibrio sp.
CACACCATGAATGCGATGGGCCACGACATCCGTAACTTCGTCGGGGTGCAGAAGCGAGATCTGGTGAAGTCGGTGCGCAAGCTGGTGCCGGATTACATGCCGATGGGAAGTGCGGGCATGGCCGACATGGGCGAAATGGAAATGCCGCTGCCGGACAACACGCTGCCGATGATGACGGGCCAGGGGCCCTACGGCGCCGTCGAAATGGGCGGCATGTTCACCGTCCTCAAAGTCCGCCGCGAGCAGGCGCGCGGCGATTACAAGGATCCGGGCTGGTACGCGCAGCCATCCGGCAGTCAGGCTTATGAAGCGAGCGCGTCGGCCGACAGCGCGCCGCGCGCCCCGACGCAGGGAGGCCAGTCAATGCCGGCGCGGGGTCGCCCGGCCGAGCAGGAATTGAAAGTCCGCAAACCCGGCCACCACGCCGGGCATTAAACGCCATTCATTGAAAGAGAGACCGCATGAACCACCGCTTCCTCCTGGCTCTTCCCGTTGTTGCCAGCCTGGCACTTCTTGGTCCAGCCGCCATGGCCGCTGAAAATCACGCGCACGGTGACGCGAAGCCGGCCGCGAGCAAGGGCACGTACAAGGGGCACGCCGCCGCCTTGGGCCGGCCCGCTCCGCTCGCGGCCGCCACCCGCACCGTCGAGGTCGACATGGCCGATAACATGCGCTTCACGCCCGAGCGCATCGAGATCAGGCAAGGAGAAACCGTGCGCTTCGTCGTCCGCAATCGCGGCCAGATCAAGCACGAGATGGTGCTCGGCACGGTCGCCGAACTGAAGAAGCACGCCGCCCTGATGGCGAAATTTCCCGAGATGGAGCATGACGATCCGAACGCCGCTTCCGCGGACCCCGGCAAAACCGGTGAATTCGCCTGGACCTTCAGCAAGCCGGGCACTTTCGACTTTGCCTGCCTGGCGGCCGGACATTACGAGGCGGGAATGAAAGGACGGATCGTCGTCAAGAAGTAAGTTTCAAGATGACACAAATGTAATTTTTCGGTCAGCGTCCTGTTGGAATCGGTTCATTACACTTGCTTCCATTGTCACTCAAGGGATAGAGATTCATGAAACTTCGCCTTTCGTCCGTCCTGCTTATCAGTGCGCTCGCGTCCGCTTCGGCGCTGGCGCAATCGCTGCCGAAACTGGAAGTTTATAAGAGCCCGCATTGCGGTTGCTGTGGCAAATGGATAGACCACATGAAGTCGAACGGCTTCAAGGTCGAAATTCACGACGTGGAAGATGTTCCAGGGAATCGGAAAAAGCTCGGGATGCCCGAAAAATTCGCTTCCTGCCACACCGCCAAGATAGGCGCTTACCTCGTCGAGGGCCACGTTCCGGCTGCCGACGTCAAGCAGATGCTCAAGGAAAAGCCTAAGGCGCTCGGCATCGCCGTTCCCTCCATGCCTGCCGGTTCGCCCGGAATGGACATTCCGAATTCACCGCCGTATGAAACCTTGCTCGTGCAGTCCGACGGCAGCAGCAAAGTTTTTGCCAAACATTAACTTCCGACTGGAGACGCTCTTGAAAACTCACATTACCGCTTCCTTCATTGCGCTGAGCGCTGCCGCCTTTGCCATCCCGGCGCTTGCCGCCGACGCTCACAATCACGGCGCCATGCCGGCGATGAGTACGAGTAGCCACAGCGGCATGCAGATGGCGGCCGCCTCGGATACGCAAATGGTCGATGGTCTCGTCAAGAAAGTCGACAAATCGGCCGGCAAGGTCACGCTGTCCCACGGACCGCTTCCCAATCTCGGCATGAACATGAACATGACGATGGTGTTTCGCGTCAAGGATATCGCCTGGCTCGACCAGATGAAGGAAGGCGACAAAATCCGTTTTGCGGCCGACAAGGTCAATGGCGCGTTTACCGTGGTTGGGTACGAACCAGCAAAATAAGTAACTGCCAGCGGCCGCGAGGCCCTGGCACAGCCTTTCCTCGCCCTGAATTCAACGCGACGTTGTAGCAGTGCTGGCCATAATAATGACAATAGGCGCAATAAGTCATTGCCCCACCTGGGAGTTCATATGTGCAGAAAGTTTCCCGTACGGGCCATCGTTCTGAGCCTGGCAATCGGGCTGGCCCAGCCGCTGCTGGCGCAGGAGGCGGCAATCGGTCGAACGGTCGACAGCCTGCTCGACTATGCTCGCCGGAACAACCCGGAGTTTGCCGCGATGCGCCACGAGGCCGACGCCGCCGGCGAACGCGTGACGCCGGCGGGCGCCTTGCCCGACCCGAAGCTCAAGATCGAGCTCATGGACATCACGAAAATGGGTGAGCAGAACGCCAGCTTGAATCCGAGTCGGGTCGGCAGCACGCAATACACGCTCTCGCAGGAAATTCCCTGGTACGGCAAGCGCGACCTGAAGCGCGAGATCGCCGAACTTGACGCCGATGGTGCGCGAGGGCGCGCCCGCGGCGCCTGGTCAGAGATCGCCTCGCGCCTGAAGACAGCACACGCCCAGCTGTATCTGCTTTATAAGAACGAGCAGATCACGCGCGAGCTTCTCGACCTCATGGAGCGCCTCGAGAAGGTGGCCCAGGCGCGCTATGCAGGGGGGCTTGCGATGCAGCAGGACGTCATCCGCGCACAGATCGAACAGACCGGCATGCGCAACGACCTCATCATGCTCGAGAACGAAGGCAATATGCTGCGCGCCCGCGTCAACATGCTGCTCGCGCGGCCGGCGAGCGCCCCGCTCGCCAAACCAGAGGTCGTCCCGGCGCTCCCCGCCCCGGCGAAGCTCGATTACGCTGCCCTTGAAGAGCGCGTGCGCGGCCGCAATCCTCGGCTGTTTGCCGACTATGCGGCGATTCAGAGCGCCGAAAAGAAGCGCGAACTCGCCTACAAGGAGCGCTACCCCGATTTCATGGTCGGCGTGACGCCGGTGCAATTTGATAACCGGGTCAAGGAATGGCAGCTGATGGTCGAATTCAATATTCCGCTGCAGCAGCCCTCGCGCCGCGCCATGGAGCGTGAATCCGAGGCGATGCTCTCGGCGGCGCGTGCGCGCAAGGACGCGAGCGCCAACGAAATCCTGTCCGAGCTTGCCGAAAACCTTTCCGCGATCGACGCGGCGCGGCGTACCGAGGCGCTGGCGACGACGAGTCTCTTGCCGCAGGCGGAGCTGACATTCAATTCGGCCCTTGCTGCCTACGAGAACGGCAAGGTCGACTTCGCGACGCTGCTCGAGGCGCAGCAGCAAATCCGTAAAGCGCGGCTAAATCAGATCAAGGCACAGGCAGAGGCGCAGCAGCGCCTTGCCGCCATTGAAAAACTTTTGGGAGAAGAACTATGAGTCGGGGGGCGCAGATTGCGGTTGGCCTGATTGCAGTGGCGATCATCGCAGGCGGTGGCGGGTACTGGCTCGGCCGCTCCGGTTCGCACGCAGAGGGAACGACGGCGAGCGGCGCAGTGAGCCCGGGCGCCGGTGCGCCGACTCCTGCCAAGAAGGAACGCAAGCTGCTTTACTACCGTAACCCGATGGGCCTGCCCGACACCTCGCCGACGCCAAAGAAGGATCCGATGGGGATGGACTACATCGCGGTCTATGAGGGCGAAGAAAGCAATGAACCGTCCTCGCCCAACCAGATCAGGATCAGCACCGACAAGGTGCAGAAGCTCGGCGTGAGGAGCGAAGCAGCAAGCCTGCGCGCGCTTGACAAGATCGTTCGCGCCGCCGGCCGGATCGAGCCGGACGAGCGCCGCACCTACGCGATTTCGCCCAAGTTCGAGGGCTACGTCGAACGTCTGCACGTCAACGTCACCGGCCAGCCAGTCGGCAAGGGCCAGCCTTTATTCGAAGTCTATAGCCCGGAGCTGGTTTCCGCGCAACGCGAGTACGCCATCGCCGCGCAGGGCGTCGAGGCGCTGAAAGACGCTGGCGGAACGGCGCAGGCAGGCATGAAGCAACTCGCCGAATCGAGCCTGCAACGCCTGAAGAACTGGGATATTTCCGAGGAGCAGGTGAAGGCGCTCGCCAAGGCCGGCGAGACGAAACGCACGCTGACTTTCCGTTCGCCGGTCTCCGGCATCGTCACCGAGAAGAAGGCGCTGCAAGGCATGCGCTTCATGCCCGGCGAAGCGCTCTACATGATCGCCGACCTCTCCGCGGTGTGGGTCGTCGCCGACGTATTCGAGCAGGACATCGGCCTCGTCAAGATGGGCGCCAAGGCCAAGGTGCGCATCAACGCCTATCCGGACAAGCTCTTTGAAGGCAAGGTCAGCTACGTCTATCCCACGCTCAACGCCGCGACGCGCACCGTACCGGTCCGCGTCGAGCTTGCCAACCCGGGAATGCTCCTGAAGCCGTCGATGTTCGCGCAGGTTGAGTTGCCGGTATCCGCCAAGGGCGCCGTCGTCACGGTGCCGACTTCGGCAGTGATTGATAGCGGAACACGGCAGATCGTCCTCGTGCAGCAAGGCGAAGGCCGCTTTGAGCCGCGCGAAGTGAAGCTCGGCGCGCGCAGCGACACCTACGTCGAAGTCATCGACGGTGTCAAGGACGGCGAACTCGTCGTCGTCGCCGCGAACTTTCTGATCGACGCCGAAAGCAATCTCAAGGCGGCTGTCGGCGGATTTGGCCAGGGCGGACAGGCGGCTCAACCGGCCGCCGCCCAAGGCGTCAGCCACCGTGCCGAAGGCAGCGTCGATGGCATCGACGCGAAGGACGGGACGGTGACGCTGACGCATGGCCCGGTGGACAGCCTGAAGTGGCCGGGGATGACGATGGATTTCAAGGTCGCGAATGCGTCCTTGCTGCAGGGTCTCAAGCCGGGCGCCAAGGTCGCCGTCGAATTCGTCGAGCGCGGCCAGGGCGAATGGGTGATCACGAGCGTCAAGCCCATGGCGGCCGCCGCTGCGGCTGCGCCGGCTTCCTCTGCGAAAGCGAAAGCCGCGCACGCCGGCCACTAAAAAACAACGAGGGGATAGACCATGCTGGCCAATATCATCAACTGGTCGGGCAGGAATCGATTTTTCGTCCTGCTCGCCACCCTGTTCCTCGTCATCTGGGGCGTTTTTGCCGTCCTGCGCACGCCGATCGACGCGCTGCCCGACCTCTCCGACGTCCAGGTCATCGTCTATACCGAGTATCCAGGCCAGGCGCCGCAGGTCGTCGAGGACCAGGTCACCTACCCGCTGACGACCTCGATGCTGTCGGTACCAAAGTCGAAGGTCGTGCGCGGCTTCTCGTTCTTCGGCGCGTCCTTCGTCTACATCATTTTCGAAGACGGTACCGACATCTATTGGGCGCGTTCGCGCGTCCTCGAATACCTCAACTTTGCTTCGAGCCGCATGCCCAAGGGCGTCACGCCGCAGATCGGCCCCGACGCCACCGGCGTCGGCTGGGTCTATCAGTACGCGCTCATCGCCAAGGACAAGACGCTCGCCGAGCTGCGCTCGATCCAGGACTGGTTCGTTCGCTATCAGCTGACGAAAGCGCGCGGCGTCGCTGAAGTGGCTTCGGTCGGCGGCTTCGTGCAGACCTATCAGGTCACCGTCGACCCGGTCAAGCTGCGTTCCTACGGCATCCCGCTGATGAAGGTTGCGCAGGTCGTTCGCGACTCGAATCGCGACGTCGGCGGCCGCGCCGTCGAAATGAGCGAAACCGAGTATATGGTGCGTGGCAAGGGCTATCTGCGCGGCAAGAGCGACATTGAAATGCTCGTCGTCAAGAGCGAGATGGGAACGCCGGTCCTGATCCGCGATATCGCACGCGTCGAACTTGTCCCGGATGAGCGGCGCGGCGTCACCGAGCTTAACGGCGAGGGCGAAGTCGTTTCGGGAATCGCGATGTCGCGTTACGGCGAGAACGCGCTCGAGGTCATTCACAATCTCAAAGAGAAAATCGCCGAGATCGGCCCCGGTCTGCCCGAAGGCGTCAGCATCGTCGCCGTCTATGACCGTTCCGAACTGATCCACAGCGCGATCAAGACGCTGCGCAACACGCTGATCGAGGAATCGATCATCGTCGCCCTCGTCTGCATCGTCTTCCTGCTGCACGTCAGGAGTGCCCTCGTCGCGATCCTGATGCTGCCGGTCGGTATCCTGATGTCCTTCATCGCCATGCGCCTGCTCGGCATGAGCTCCAACCTGATGAGCCTGGGCGGCATCGCGATCGCGATCGGCGCCATGATCGACGCGGCGATCGTCATGATCGAAAACGCGCACAAGCATCTGGAACGACTACCCGAACAGCATTCAAACAGCGATCGCGTCGACGCCATGCTTGCCGCGTGCAAGGAAGTCGGACCGGCGCTGTTCTTTTCGCTCTTGATCATCACCGTCTCCTTCCTGCCGGTGTTCAGCCTCGAAGGCCAGGAAGGGCGCCTCTTCTCGCCGCTCGCCTACACCAAGACCTTCGCCATGGCGAGCGCGGCGATCCTGTCGGTGACGCTGGTGCCGGTGCTGATGCTGCTCTTCATTCGCGGCAAGATCATGCCGGAAGCGAAAAACCCGGTGAATCGTTTTCTCATCTGGACCTATCGGCCGATCATCACCGGTGTCATGCGCTGGAAGAAACTGACCATCGCGCTCGCCCTGATCGCGCTCGGCGTCTCCTTCTATCCGGCGTCGAAACTCGGCTCCGAGTTCATGCCGCCGCTCAACGAAGGCACCATGCTCTACATGCCGGCGTCCTTGCCCGGCATGTCGATCACCAAGGCCGCCGAACTGATGCAGACGCAGAACAAGATTATCAAGAGCTTCCCGGAA
>CAZALA010000189.1:0-6682 GCA_964485725.1 uncultured Propionivibrio sp.
GTGCCCAACGACGAGATCAACGGGCTCATGGAGCAGGGCGCCGAAGCCGGCGTCTTCCACGAGGGCGAGCAGGCGATCGTCTCCAACGGGCTGCGCCTGGATGAGCAGCGCATCGGCGCGATCATGACGCATCGCAACGACATCTTCGTCCTCGACCTCGACGAGCCCGACGACGTGATTCGCGCGCGCGTCGCCGAAAGCCCCTATACGCGGATCGTCGTCTGCCGCGATGGTCTCGAACACATCGTCGGCATCCTGCGCACCGCCGACCTGCTCAAGGTCGTCCTCGCCGGCGAGAAGCTCGAGATCGAGCCCTTCCTGCATCCGCCGCTCTACGTTCCCGAAGGCGTGACCACGACGCATCTGCTCGAGAGCTTCCGCAAGGCGCGCCAGCAGTGCGCGCTGATCGTCGACGAGTACGGCGAGCTGCAGGGGCTGGTGACGCTCACCGACGTGCTCACCGCCATCGTCGGCGAATTGCCTTCGTCGGACAGCACCGAGGAACAGGACATCGTCGAGCGCAGCGACGGCTCGTGGCTGATCGATGGCAGCGTCGCCATCGAGCGGCTGAAATCGGTCGTCGACATCGAGCACGATTTGCCCGGCGAAGACGAAAACGCCTTCAACACGCTCGGCGGGCTCGTCATGTACGTGCTCGGCAGGATCCCGCTTGTCAGCGACAGCTTCGAGGTGGCCGGCTATCGCTTCGAGGTCGTCGACATGGACAAGAACCGCGTCGACAAGGTCCTGCTCGCGCGGCTGCCGCCGGCCGCCGAAGAGGCGTCCCACCGGGCGGCGTGAGTTCCGGCTTGCACGTCGTTCGCCAGTCGAAGCTTTTCGCATGGCGGCGGTGCCATTATGTCGCCGTTGTGGCAGGATGCCGGGGTGCTGGTCGCGGGGAGGTCATAACAAGATGGATGCGAATTTCTTGCTGGCCCTGACGGAAGTCGTCATGGTCAACATCGTGCTCTCGGGGGATAACGCCGTCGTCATCGCGCTCGCCGCGCGCAGGCTGCCGGCAAGGCAGAAGAAGCTGGCGGTCCTTTTCGGCAGCGCCGGCGCCATCATCCTGCGCGTGCTGCTGACGATCGTCGCCGTCGAACTGCTGCGCATTCCCTTCCTGCAATTTGCCGGCGCCCTGCTGCTCGTGTGGATCGGCATCAAGCTCTTGATCGAGGACGACGCTGGCGAAGACGATCATCGCGTCCACGACGATCTCTGGGGCGCGGTGAAGACGATCCTGATCGCCGATGTCGTCATGAGCCTCGACAATACCCTGGCCATCGCCGGCATCGCCAAGGGCAGCTGGACGGTGCTCGTCATCGGGCTTGTGCTCTCGGTACCGCTGATCGTTTTCGGCAGCACGCTGATCATGAAGATGATCGAGCGCCTGCCGATCATCGTCTACATCGGCGCCGGCCTGATCGCCTACACGGCCGGCGAAATGATCGACTCCGACGCCGCCGTCCAGCCCTACCTGCCGCATGTCTTCCACGGCACGGTCTACCTCGGCGCGCTGCTCGCGGCCGGTGTCATCGCTTACGGCGCGTGGTACAACCGGCGCAAGGGGCGGAGCGCCGAAGCGGTGCTCGTCGCCGACGAGCGTGCAGCACAGCGCCTCGAAGGCCAGATCGACTGAAGGCGCGGCTTGCTTCGCCGCCGCGCGCGAGGCGAGGTGACGCGAGCGGCTTCGCCGGTCGAACATGCGTTTTCCCCCGCGCCTTCGTCCTGCGCTAAAATTGCGGCTTTTTCAGGGTCGGGGGGACCAAACCATGTTGGAACGCTACTTCAAGCTCGCGGCGCACGGCACCACGGTGCGCACCGAGGTGGTCGCAGGAATCACGACATTCCTGACGATGGCCTACATCATTTTCGTCAACCCCGACATCCTGTCGGCGGCCGGCATGCCGAAGGATTCCGTGTTCGTGGCGACCTGCCTTGCCGCCGCGCTGGGCTCGGCGATCATGGGCCTGTACGCCAACTACCCGATCGCGCTCGCGCCCGGCATGGGGCTCAACGCCTATTTCGCCTTCGCTGTCGTCAAGGGCATGGGCTTCAGCTGGCAAGCGGCCCTCGGCGCCGTTTTCATTTCCGGCTGCCTTTTCGTCATCGTCAGTCTTTTCCGCGTCCGCGAAGCGATCGTCAACGCGATTCCGCGCTCGCTCAAGTTCTCGATCTCGGCGGGCATCGGACTCTTTCTTGCGATCATCGGCCTGAAGAACGCCGGCATCATCACCGGGCACCCGGCGACGCTGCTGACGCTCGGCGACCTGCACAACCCGGGCGCGCTCCTCGCCGTCGCCGGCTTCATCATCATCGTCGCGCTCGAACAGCGCAAGGTCCCGGGCGCGATCATCATCGGCATCCTCTCGGTGACGATTGCATCGGTGCTGATGGGCCTCACGCCCTTCGGCGGCATCATTGCGCCACCGCCCTCGATCGTCCCGACCTTCATGCAGATGGACATCGCCGGCGCGCTTAACGCTGGCCTCTTGACCGTTATCCTGACTTTCTTCATGGTCGAGCTGTTCGACGCCTCGGGAACGCTGATCGGCGTCTGCCACCGTGCCGGCCTGCTCGACGCCGACGGCAAGCTGCCGCGCCTGAAGAAGGCGCTCCTCGCAGACTCGGGCGCGATCCTCGCCGGTGCCGTCCTCGGCACCTCATCGACGACCGCCTACATCGAATCGGCCGCCGGCACCTCGGTCGGTGGCCGCACCGGCCTCACCGCCGTCGTCGTCGCGATCCTCTTCCTCGCGGCGCTCGTTTTCGCCCCGCTCGCCGGCACCGTTCCGGCTTACGCGACGGCGCCGGCGCTCTGCTACGTCGCCGTGCTGATGATCCGCGGCCTTTCCGAAATCGATTGGGAAGATCTCACCGAGGCGGCCCCCGCCGTCGTCACGGCGATCACCATGCCCTTCACGTTCTCGATCGCGCACGGCATCGCTTTTGGCTTCATCACCTACGCCGCGACCAAGATCCTCGCCGGCAGGTCACGTGATCTTTCGCCGACGGTTGGCATCATCGCCGTGCTCTTCGTCCTCAAGTTCGCTTTCCTCTAAAAGGGACTGCATGGACGCCGGGTTTTTCGCCAGCCGCATTCGCACGATCGCGGACTGGCCCGAGCCCGGCGTTCAGTTTCGCGACATCACGCCGCTGTTGCGCGACGGCGAGGCCTTCGGGGTACTGATCGACGCCTTTGCCGAGCGCTATGCAGACCATCGCATCGACGCCATCGCCGGCATCGACGCGCGCGGCTTCATCGTCGGCGCCGCGCTCGCCTACCGCCTCGGTTGCGGTTTCATCCCGGTGCGCAAGGCCGGCAAGCTGCCTTTCGCGACGGTCAGCGAATCGTACGCGCTCGAATACGGGGAAGCGACGGTAGAGGTCCATACCGACGCCGCGCCCGCCGGCACGCACGTCCTCATCGTCGATGATCTCCTGGCCACCGGCGGCACGCTGCTCGCCGCCGCGCGCCTGATGCGGCGGCTCGGCGCGAAGATCGTCGAAGCGGCGGTGATCATCGACCTGCCTGCGCTCGGCGGCCACGCGCGGCTCGACGCCGAGGGCCTGCCGCTCTTCGCGCTGCTCAGCTACTAGCCTTCAGTCTTTCTCAGTGCAGCGTGCGCGCGGCATCCTCGCCGGCGCTGTCAACGGTGACCACCGGAATGCCGCGCTGCGCCTGCTGCACGCGCGTGACGAAGTCGGGCGAAATCAGCGAGGCCAGGCCTTTCTTCGGTGCCGGCATGACGATTTCGTCGCAGGCCAGTTCTTCGGCCGCGTCGAGGATCGCGAAAAGCCGCTTGCCCTGCTTGAAGACGCCACGCCAGGGAACGTTCGCGGCGGTCAGCGCGCGGCTGGCGTCGGCAATGAAGCACTCGGCGCGCTCGGCCTGGAAGCTTGCGACCTCCTGCTGCGTGCGAAAGCGCAGCACCTGCCAGGCGTCGACCGGTTCGCCGACGTTGAGCAGGATCACCTCGGCGAGCTTGCCCTCGCGCTGCAGGCGCAGCGCGTAGGCGATCGCCCAGCGCGATTCTTCGCTGGCGTTGATCGGAACAAGCAGGCGTCGCTGCTGGCGATCGGTCGTGGTCGGATCGAGGGTGCTCATAAGCTTAGCCTCCGTTGCCTTCTGTGACGTGAAAAGCGGGTACGCGGTGCGGTTTGAAGCCAGGTGGGTGGATGTCGGATTCATGGCGGGTCTCCCGGGTGAACCGAAGGCGACGCCCGAATGGTCGTCGTTCGATTGCGTGATCAAGTCCTCTGGCGCGGGTCGGCATCCTGGCTCTCACTTGCCGAGGTAATAGAAAACGAGCGAGGCGAGCAGCATGATCATCACTGACAGCGCCATCGTCCGCGTCGGGTGCGTGCGCACCAGCGATCCGTCCGGCAACTGGTGGCGCGCGATCAGCGCGCCGACTGTCGCCGCCTGCCGCGTCAGGGCGCCGCCGGCCTTCGCCGCGAGATGCTGCCGGACGGCGAGCGCTGTGCGGGCGAGCGCAGCGAGCGCGACGCGCCACAGCCAGTCGACATCGAGGCTGATCGTCGGCGTCCGCTTCAGGTGGCCGAGCAGGACGAAGAAGGCGAGTCCCGAGAAGAGCAGCAGCTGCAGCTGCGTGACGACGTGGGCGCCGGTGTAGGCGACGTAGTCGACGCGGTAAGGCAGCAGCGCGTAGAGGGGTTCGGGCCAGATGCCAAGGACGATGCACAGCGCGGCGCAGAGGACCATCGCCCAGCGCATCGACGACGGCGGGTCGGCCGGGCGCAGGCCGGAGTCCTTCTGGAAGAAGACGAACCACGGATATTTGATGCCGGCGTGCAGGAAGACGCCGGCCGATGCCGCCGCGAGCAGCAGCCAGACGGCTTGCAGCTGTCCATCGGCGGCGGCCTGGCCGATCATCGACTTGGAGACGAAACCCGAGGTCAGCGGGAAGGACGAGATCGCCAGCGCGCCGATGCTGCCGCAGAGCGTCGTCAGCGGCATGCTGTGAAAGAGGCCGCCGAGCTCCGAGCACTTGCGCCGGGCGGTCGCCCTGAGCACGGCGCCGGCCGACATCAGCAGCAGCCCCTTGTAGATGATGTGGCAGAAGGCGTGCGCGGCGGCGCCGTTGAGCGCGAGCTCGCTGCCAATGCCAACGCCGACGACCATGAAGCCGACCTGGTTGACGATGCTGTAGGCGAGGATGCGGCGCATGTCGTTTTCGAGCAGCGCGTAGAGGATGCCGTAGAAGATCATGAAGAGGCCGATCCAGACGAGGACCTCGGCGCCCGGGAAGCCGCGCAGCAGCACATAGATGGCGGTCTTGGTGGTGAACGCCGAGAGGAAGACGGTGCCGCTCCACGAGGCCTCGGGGTAGGCGTCGGGCAGCCAGGCCGAAAGCGGCGGCGCGCCGGCGTTGATGAGAAAGCCGGCGAGGATCAGCCAGTGCGCGACCGAGTCGGGCTGCATGGCGACGAAGGCCGCGTCGCCCGTCGCCAGCAGCTCGCCGGCGACGCCGGCGAAGAGGAGGACGCCGCCGCCCAAGTGGATCATCGCGTAGCGCCGGCTCGCCGCCCAGGCCGGCCGGGTGTTGGCGCTCCAGATGACAAGCGTCGAGCCGATCGCCATCACTTCCCAGCAGACGAAGACGGTGACGAGGTCGCCGGCGAGGACGACGCCGATCGCCGCCGCGGCATAGAGGAAGGCCGCCGGGACTTCGAGCCGGCTCGTCTGGCCGAGCGCGAACAGGCCGCCGACGAAAGCCATCAGCGTGAAGATCGTCGCGAACAGCCGCGCGAGCTTGTCGACCGCGAGCGGCGCCAGCCGATAGTCGAGCCAGGCGATGTCCCAGGGCCGGCCCTCGGGCAGCAGCCAGAGCGCGGCCATCGCCAGCGCCGGCGTAAGCAGGATCGTCGCGCTGCGGGCACGGCCGTGCAGGAAGGGCAGCAGCGCGGCGGCGGCGAGCAGCACCAGCGCCGGATGGACGATCAGCGCGCTAGTCATTTTCTTCGTCTCCGGCGTAGTAGCTGTCCGGCCGCTTGAGCAGGACGCCGAGCAGCTTCGCTGCGAGAATCATCAGCGCGCAGGCGACAAAGCCGAAGGCCGCGTTGAAGCCGAACCAGCCCTCGACGGCGAAGGCCGGGTGCAGCGTCACCGCCCATTCGGCGACGAGGGTCAGCGCCAGGACGACGAGGAAGCCGAGCCAGAGGCGGCGCACATTGCGCGCGTCATCGAGCCAATGGGGGTGTGCCGCGAGCAGTTTGGGAGCGCGTCGATTCATTGCACGATCTGCCGCGCGAGCGCGAGCGGCAGCTCCGGAAAGAAGAAGAGGGCGAGCGTCGCGCCAGCGGTGAGCGTCGAGGCGACGAGCATCGGCAGCGGCGCGTCGCCATGCGGATGCGCCGCGGCGGCGGCCGGCAGCGGCCGCAGGAAGGCACGGTGCAGGATGGGCAGGAAGTAGGCGGCGTTGAGCAGGGTGCTGGCGAGGATCACCGCGAGGACGAGCCACTGCCGCTCGCCGATCGCGCCGGCGACGATATACCACTTGCTGACGAAGCCGGCGGCCGGCGGCAAGCCGATCATCGACAGCGTGGCGACGGCGAACGCGCCCATCGTCCAGGGCATGCGCCGGCCGATGCCGTCAAGTTCGCTGACCTCGGTCTTGTGCGCGGCGGTGTAGATCGACCCGGCGGCGAAGAAGAGCGT
>CAZALA010000190.1:0-6671 GCA_964485725.1 uncultured Propionivibrio sp.
GGCGACGCAGGGCAGCGGCGTCAGCGTCACGCAGACGGCCGACAACCGGCTCAAACTCGAAATCCCCAGCGATGTCTCCTTCGACGTCGGCCGCTACGACATCAAGCCCGCACTGCGCCCCATCCTCGATCGCTTCGCGACGACGCTGAACCAGAATCCGGTGACGACTGTTTCGATCATCGGCCACACCGACAGCACCGGCAGTGACGCGACGAACGGCCCGCTCTCGGTCAATCGGGCGAGCGCGACGCGCGATTATCTCGTCTCGCGCGGCGTCATGGGCAACCGCATCAGCATCGACGGGCGCGGCGCGCACGAACCGGTCGCAGAGAACGCGACGGCGAGCGGCCGTGCGAAAAACCGTCGCGTCGAAATCTTCGTTGCCGAGCCGGTGCAGTAAAGCCAAGGCGCCGTCCGGGCGAGCTCCCTCCTATCGCGCTGCCGCGGCCTCGCAGGCGAGCAGCGCCTGCTTGCGCTCGCTGCCCCAGCGGTAGCCGCCGATCTCGCCGCTCTCGCGGATGACGCGATGGCAGGGGATGAGCACGGCGATGCGGTTGGCGGCGACGGCCGAAGCGACGGCGCGGGTGGCGCGCGGCGCCCCCATTCTCGCCGCGAGCCCCTGGTACGAGACGACTTCGCCGCCGTGCACGTCGAGCAGCGCCTGCCACACCTTGATCTGAAAATTCGTCCCGCGCAGCAGGACATGCAGCGGGCCCGGCGGGCCGCTTGCGCCTGCGCCGGCAAAGGCGGCTTCGACGATCGCCGCGACGGCTTCGTCGTCGCGAACGAGGCTCGCGAGCGGCCAGTCGGCGGCGAGCGCCGCAAACGCCGCGGCGTCAGCGCTTGGCTGCGGCTGCGCAGCGGCGCCGGAGCCCTCGTCGGCGGTAAATTGCAGGTGGCAGAGACCGCGCCCGGTGACCCCGGCAATGACGCGGCCGAAGGGCGTGGCGGCAAAGCCGTAGCGGATCGTGAGACCCGCGCCGAGCGCGCGGATTTCGCCGGGCGTCGCGGCATCGCAGGCGACCATCAGGTCGTGCAGCCGGCCCGGGCCCGAGAGCCCGGTTTCGAGCGCGACGGCCAGAACGTCCTGGCGCGCCTTGAGCAGGGAGCGCGCGTGCTCGCGCGTCAGGAACTGCAGGAAGCGCTTGGGCGAAATCCCGGCCCAGTCGCTGAAGACGCGCTGCAGATGAAACGGGCTCATGCCGACGTGCGCGGCGATTTGATCGAGCGTCGGTTGCGCGCGGGCGCTTTGCCGGATGAATCCGATCGCCTTCGCGACGCTTGCGTAAGCCTGACAACGCCGGGCCATTTCCTTCATCGACATCTCCTGCTCGCTCGCGCCCGACCGACCGAGTGGTGACGAGCGTTTCATCAGGGCTTCATTCTGACTGCGCTGCCGCGCGCAAGCCACCCGATTCTTGCGCGCGGCGTTTCGAAGGCGCAAAAAGCGCGATACCATGCGTTCAGGATAGCTCTGGAGAAACCATGCGTTTGCTGCTCGTCGAGGACGACCCGATGATCGGCGCCGGCGTGCACAACGGCCTGCGCCAGGAAGGCCATAGCGTCGACTGGGTTCGCGACGGGAGGGCCGCTGAGCTCGCGGTTGCCAACGACGTTTATGAACTCGTCCTGCTCGACCTCGGCCTGCCGGGAAAGACCGGGCTCGAGCTGCTCTCGGCAATGCGCCGCAAGGGGCTTAGCGTTCCCGTCCTCGTCATCACGGCGCGCGACTCGGTCGCCGACCGCGTGCGCGGGCTCGACGCGGGCGCCGACGATTACCTCGTCAAGCCCTTTGACCTTGACGAGCTCTCGGCGCGCATCCGCGCGCTGATGAGGCGGCAGAGCGGGCGCGCCTCGCCGCTGATCGAGCGCGGACCGCTGGTGATGAACCCGGCGACGCGCGAAGTTTCAATGAACGGCGCGCCGGTCGCGCTCTCGGGCCGTGAGTTCGCGCTGCTGCACGCGCTGATCGAACGCCCGGGCGTACCGCTCTCGCGCGCGCAACTCGAAGAGCGCATTTACGGATGGGGCGAGGAAATCGAAAGCAACGCCATCGAAGTCTATATCCATTCGCTGCGCAGAAAGCTTGGCGCCGACTGCATCCGCAACGTGCGCGGCGTCGGCTACATGGTCCCCGAGCGCAGCGCATGAATTCATGAACTCGATCCGGCGCAAGCTGCTGTTTGCCCTGCTCGGAACGCTCTTCGCGGTGATGCTGCTGGGCGGCTGGGCAACCTACCGTGCCTCGCGTGACGAGGCCGGGCAGCTCTTCGACTACCACATGAAGCAGATCGCGCTTTCCTTGCGCGACCAGAACTTCGAGAGTTCGCTCGAGGCCCTCGCGAGCGACGAGAGCCTTGATTACGTGATCCGCGTCTGGGATTTGAGCGGCCTCGCGGTCTACTATTCGCGGCCGCACGAGGCGCTGCCCGAACCGACGCGGCTCGGCTATTCGATCGCCGAGAGCAGTGAAGGGCAGTGGCGCGTCTTCGCGATCCAGTATCAGGGCCTGACGATCGCCGTCGCGCAGCCGATGCGGGTGCGCAGGCAGCTTGCGGCAGACGCCGCGCTGACCACGCTCAAACCCTTCATCGCCTTGCTGCCGGTGCTCGGCGTGCTCATCTGGTTCGTCGTCGGGCGTGGCTTGAAGCCGCTCGACCGGCTCGCGCGCTCGGTCCAGCAGCGCACGCCGGACACGCTCGCGCCGCTCGCCGACGAGGGCGTTCCCGAGGAAGTGCAACCACTCGTCGCTTCGCTCAACGACCTCCTGGCGCGGCTCAAGACCTCGCTCGACGCGCAGCGCGATTTCGTCGCCGACGCCGCGCACGAACTGAGGACGCCGCTCACGGCGCTGCAGCTGCAGGTCCAGCTCGTCGAGCGCGCCGCTGAGGACGCCGAGCGCAGCGCTGCGCTCGCCGACTTGAAGCGCGGTTTGCAGCGCACGACGCACGCCGTCGAACAGCTCCTGACGCTGGCACGCCAGGAACCGGGAGCGGTCGAACACCATCCGGTTCCGGTGAGCCTGTCGACGCTGGCGCGCGAGGTTGTCGTCGAACACCTGCAGCTCGCCACGGCGCGCGCCATCGACCTTGGCGTCGCGCGCAGCGATGAAGCGGCGGTGGTCGCCGGCGACGGCGACGCGTTGCGCATCCTGCTCGCCAACCTCGTCGGCAACGCGCTGCGCTACACGCCGTCCGGCGGCCGCGTCGATGTCGCTTGCGGACTTGCCGAAGACGGCGTCTATCTCGAGGTCGCCGATACCGGCCCGGGAATTCCGCCCGCCGAACGCGAGCGCGTTTTCGATCGCTTCTATCGCCGCGCGATTGATGAAAAGAGCGCCGAAAAGCACAAGCGCGCAGAGGGCGGCGACCAGGGCGAGCGCCCCGGCGCCACCGGCAGCGGGCTCGGCCTCGCCATCGTGCGCGCCATCGCCTTGCGGCACGGCGCAACGATCAGCCTCGGCGACGCCGAAGGCGGCGGCCTGCTCGTGCGTGTGCGTTTTCCGAAGAGCCAAAAAAATACGCCGTCTTAAGTCGATTTTAAGTTTCGCGGCTTATGCTGGTCCCTGAAAGCGGGCAAAGGGCCTGCAACGACAGACACAGGAGGACCAGCATGAGCAGGAACATGACTTCGCGGATTTTCAGGAGAAGCGCAATCGCCGCGGCGATCGCAGCGGCTCTCGTCGGCGCCTACGCGATCAACCCCGAGCACGTGCTGTGGCCGGCGCACGCCGCTTCGGCCCCGCAACCGTCGGCCTCGGTGGCCGCAAGCGCGGGCCCGCAGACGGCGCTCCCCGACATGAGCGAGATCGTCGCGCGCAACGGCCCGGCGGTCGTCAATATCAGCGTTTCGGGAACCGAGAAAGGCGCGGCCGGTGCGCCCGGTCTGCCGCAGCTCGACCCGAACGATCCTTTCTACGAGTTCTTCCGCCACTTCCGCGGGCCGCAGCCGCGCGGTGAGCGGCAGATGCGCGGGCAGGGCTCGGGCTTCATCCTCAGCGAAGACGGCACGATCCTGACCAACGCGCACGTCATCGACGGTGCCGACGAGGTCCTCGTGCGGCTCACCGACAAGCGCGAGTTCAAGGCCAAGGTGCTCGGCCTCGACAAGGCGAGCGACGTCGCGGTGCTGAAGATCGATGCGCGCCGTCTGCCGACGCTGAAGATCGGCAGCGCCGCCAACGCCAAGGTTGGCGAATGGGTGCTCGCGATCGGCGCGCCTTTCGGCTTCGAGAACAGCGCCACCGCCGGCATCATTTCGGCGAAATCGCGCTCGCTGCCTGACGACAGCTATGTGCCCTTCCTGCAAACCGACGTCGCGGTAAATCCCGGCAACTCGGGCGGCCCGCTCTTCAACATGGCCGGCGAAGTGATCGGGATCAACTCGCAGATTTACAGCCGCACCGGCGGTTACCAGGGCGTTTCGTTCGCGATTCCGATCGACGTCGCGATGAAGGTCCAGGAGCAGATCGTCAAGTACGGCAAGGTGCAGCGCGGTCGCATTGGCGTCGCGATCCAGGAACTCAACCAGTCGCTCGCCGATTCCTTTGGCCTGAAGAAGACGACGGGCGCGCTCGTGAGTTCGGTCGAGGAAGGCGGTCCCGCCGCCAAGGCGGGTCTTGAGCCCGGCGACGTGATTCTTGGCGTCAATGGCAAGGAGATCGCAGGTTCGAGCGAACTGCCGCCGATCATCGCCGACATCAAGCCCGGCGAATCGGCGCGGCTGCAGGTCTGGCGCAAGGGCGCGACGCGTGAAATCGAGGTCAGGGTCGGCGCGCTCAAGGACGCCAAGGAAGTGGCCGCGGTCGACAGCAAGGACGCCAATGCCGGCCGCCTCGGTCTGGCGGTGCGACCCCTGACGCCCGGGGAGCGCCGGCAGGCCGACATCAAGGCCGGGCTCGTCGTCGAGAACGCCACGGGCGCGGCGGCGCGCGCCGGCATCCGTGCCGGCGACGTCGTGCTCTCGGTCAATGGCGAGCCCGTGAGCAGCGTCGAGCAATTGCGCAAGCTCATCGGCAAGGCGAACAAGCGCGTCGCGCTCTTGATCCAGCGCGAAGACGCGAAGATCTTCGTCCCGGTTGACCTGGGCTGATCGGCAGAGCCTTGCAGGAGCGCAGCTTCGCTGCGCGATGCCGCGGTGGAAAATCAATCGCCGGCTCGCCCGATGAATCGGGCTCCTGCAAACTCAGCGCGAGGACGCGAAGATCTTCGTTCCGGTCGATCTCGGCTAAGGGTCGCCTGAGGTCATTCCGGCAGAAGCCGGGAATCCTGTTATTCAACAGCCCCGGCTTTCGCCGGGGCGAGGCGCCGGGCTTTGCGCGGCCTTATGCGCTTGCGCCGCATCTATCGGCCAATTGGTTTCCTGCCGTAGCAGCTCAAAGGGCGCTCGCAGCTGCGCCGCTTTTCTTGACTCCATGCTTTTGGGATGATGCTTGCCGTAAGACAGGATATGGCGTCTAATCCATCGGTATATCGGGCATCGGCACGCTATGGCTTGACGCTTGAACGATCGCGCTGGCAGGCTGCTGGAACTTGATGACGAGGGGTAGAAATTGCCGATAACGCAACCGTCTTGTCTGGCGATCATCCTATGAAGAAGATCATCCTCGCCGCCACTTTGGTGGCCTCAGTGGCCAGTGCAGCTGAGATCTACAAATGGAAAGACAGTAGCGGCAAGGTTCATTTCGGCGATGAACGGACTGCGCCCTCATCAAGCCAAAAGATCGACGTGCCGGTTTCCCAGCCAGGTTCTGGTCTTCCGCCACCGCCGCCTGCGCGTAGCACACAGAAGGCCGGTGCCACGAGCGGTCTCGCGGTCCCTTCGCACTGCAAGGCACTGATTGATGAAGCGACGAAAGACTCGAACGTTGATCGCCAAGGCCGGGCACAAGCCTTCGTGAAGGCCTGCCCCGGCATCGCGTACCACTGCTGGGAATACCCTTTTCATCCGGGGGACAGCTTCTGCCAATGGGTGTCGCGCCGCCCGGACGATCCCATACACTCACGAACGGTTGTCAACAACTAGATACCAACGGCTGATCGTCGGTCACGGGTGACGAATTGCAGACGTCTGCTCCCGGCGACGTCTCGCCAGGCGCGTCCGCTTGGTTCCCGCTATTTCCGGCCGCCCTTGGCGCCCCCCTTATCCCATCCGTAGCGTACCGTGCGCTGCCAGCGCGCCGTCGCGGCGGGGACGGGCAGGGCCGTGGCCGGCTTCTGCGGCGGGCTTGGCGGCGCCGCGCCGGGACGTGCGCGGGCTTTCGTTTTGGCGGTCATGGCGGCGGGAGCGTCGATGGGCCTGTGCTAAACTTTGGAGCCATTTTATCGCTCCGGGAAGATCATGTCCGGCAATACCTTCGGCAGTCTGTTTGCGGTGACTTCGTTTGGCGAGTCGCACGGGCCGGCGATCGGTTGCGTCGTCGATGGCTGCCCGCCCGGAATGGAACTCTCGGCCGCCGATATCCAGGCCGAGCTCGACCGCCGCAAGCCCGGCACCTCGCGCCACGTCACGCAGCGCCGGGAGTCGGACAGCGTCGAAATCCTCTCGGGCGTCTTCGCAGGCAAAACGACCGGTACGCCGATCGGGCTATTGATTCGCAACGAGGACCAGCGCAGCAAGGATTACCAGGCGATCGCCGAGACCTTCCGGCCCGGCCACGCCGACTACACCTA
>CAZALA010000191.1:0-6671 GCA_964485725.1 uncultured Propionivibrio sp.
GGAACACTTCGCCCGGCGTCTCGTCGGTGCCCGCCAGCAGCGAGCCGACCATCGCAATATCGGCACCGGCGGCGAGCGCCTTGGCGAGATCGCCGGAGAATTTGATACCGCCGTCCGCGATGACGGGAATGTTGTGCTTCTTGGTCGCTTCCACCGCATCCATGATCGCGGTGAGCTGCGGCACGCCGACGCCGGCGACGATGCGCGTGGTGCAGATCGAGCCCGGGCCGATGCCGACCTTGACGCCGTCGGCGCCGTGGTCGATCAGCGCCCTCGCCGCGTCGGTCGTCGCGATATTGCCGCCGATCACTTCGACCGACGGACAGTTTTTCTTTACCCAGCGCACGCGCTCGAGGACGCCCTGCGAATGACCGTGCGCGGTGTCGACGACGATCACGTCAACGCCGGCGTCGGTCAAAAGCTCGGCACGCTCTTCGGTGCCGGCGCCGACACCGACGGCGGCCCCGACGCGCAGGCGTCCGGAGGCGTCCTTGCAGGCGAGCGGGTGTTCGGTCGTCTTGATGATGTCCTTGACGGTAATCAGGCCGCGCAATTCGAAGGCGTCGTTCACGACGAGAACGCGCTCGAGGCGATGCTTGTGGATCAGCGCCTTGCCCTCCTCGACCGAAGCGCCTTCGCGCACCGTCACGAGGCGCTCGCGCGGCGTCATGATGTTGCGCACGGGCTGGTCAAGGTTGGTCTCGAAACGCAGGTCGCGGTTGGTGACGATGCCGACGACGAGCTTGCCCTCGAGCACCGGGAAGCCGGAAATCTTGTGCAGGTGCGTCAGCTCGAGCACTTCACGCACCGACATCGACGGCGGCACGGTGATCGGGTCCTTGAGGATTCCCGATTCAAAGCGCTTGACCTTGGCGACCTCGGCCGCCTGCGCTTTCGGGCTCAGATTCTTGTGCACGAAGCCGATGCCGCCTTCCTGCGCCAGCGCGATCGCGAGGCGCGCTTCGGTGACGGTATCCATCGCCGCCGAGACCAGTGGTATATTTAGGGTGATCTTGCGGGTCAGGCGGGCGCGGAGGCTGACGTCGCGCGGCAAAACGGTGGAATGTGCAGGGACGAGGAGGACGTCGTCGAAGGTGAGCGCCCTTTGAATTAAACGCATGGCCTGTAATCCGCGGTCACAAAAACGTATTATACAGTATGCCCTATCGTCAGTCAGGACGGCCATGAAACGCTTAGCTCTCGCTATTGCCCTTCTCTTCTCGCTCTCCGCCGGACAGGCCCAGATCTATCAGTGGAAAGATGACAGCGGCAAGACGATCATCTCCGACAAGCCGCCGGTCGGCGCCGTGCGCGACGAGCGCAAGGTCGACGCCGGAACGGCGGCGAGCAACGCAGCGCCGCAGAAGTCGCTCGCCGACCGCGAACTCGAGTTTCGCCAGCGCCAGAAAGAAGCGCAGGAGAACGCCGAAAAAGCGAAGAAGCAGCAGGCGGTGGCTTCGAACAAGAGCGAATACTGCGACAACGCCCGGCGCCAGCTGCAGGCGCTCGAATCGGGGGAGCGCCTCGGCATGCGCGACGAAAAAGGCGAGCGCTACTACATGGACGACGCGCAGCGCCAGCAGGAGACGGAGAAGACACGCCAGGCAATTGCCCAGAACTGCCGTTGAGGAAGGCCTTAGGGCCGGCTGCGCTTGCTCATGCGGCGTTGCGGTCAAGCTTGCATAGCGGTGCTATGCGGCGCTCGCCCGCGCCTTGCCTGAGCTGCGCTCGCTCGGCCCAGATCAATTCAATGAAGCAAGGTCAAAGCAGGCACTTCCTCGATGTGGGGCCGAGCGAGCGAAGGCGAGACAAGGCGCAAAGGCCCGCCGCATAGCAGCGCTATGCAAGGCGCCTTTGCAACGCAGTATCGCCAAGCGCAGCCGGCCCCTCAGACAAGGCGCAAAGCCCCGCCGCACAGCAGCGCTATGCAAGGCGCCTTTGCAACGCCGTATCGCCAAGCGCAGCCGGCCCGCCGGCCTTACTCGGCTTCTCCCGCGCCCTTCTTCATTACCTTGCCCTCCGCCGCCCTCTGCTTGCGCACTTCCTTCGGATCGGCGATCAGCGGTCGATAGATCTCGACGCGGTCGCGGTCGCGCAGTGGCGTGTCGGGCTTCACGAGTTTGGCAAAGACGCCGATCTTGTTTCTCGCAAGATCGATTTCCGGGTATTTCGCGAGGACGCCGCAAGCCTCGATCGCCTCGCGAGCGCTTGAGCCGGCCGGCAACGTCGCGGCAAAGATTTCCTGCTTGTGCGCCAGCGCAAAAACGACTTCGACCTTGATCGAGTCAGGCATCGCTTGCTCCCTCCTTGCCATAAACCTCGCCGGCGCGTTTCACGAAAGCCTCGACCATGGTGTTGGCGATCTGGCTGAAAACCGGACCGATGACTTTTTCGAGCCATTTGCCCGAGAACTCGTAGGCGAGTTGAAAATCGATGCGGCAAGCCTGCGGCGCGAGCGGTTTGAAGCGCCAGAGCCCTTCGAGCCGGCGAAACGGGCCATGGACGAGCTTGATGCTCATGCGCAGCGGAAATTCCTTGGCGTTCTCGGTTGTAAACTGCGAATTCACGTGCAGAAAGCTGATGTGCAGCGTCGCGACCGTTTTCACGTCGTCGCGAAAGGGCACTTCGGTGCGGCTGCACCACGGCAGGAAGCTCGGGTAACTTTCGACGTCGTCGACGAGCGCGAACATCTGTGCCGCCGAGCGCTCGATGAGCACCGATTTTTCGACCATGGCCATTTCGAGCGGCGCCCCGCGAATCCTGTAAAATCGCCATTCTAGCATCCCGTGCAGCGACCTCCGAGACCGGCCCCATGAGCATCATCGCCAACAAAAAGGCTTTCCACGACTACTTCGTCGAAGAAAAATTCGAGGCCGGCATCGCCCTCGAAGGCTGGGAAGTCAAAGCCATCCGCGCCGGCCGGGCGAACATCAAGGAGTCGTACGTCGTCGTGCGTAGCGGTGAAGTCTTCCTCTTCGGCATGCATATCACGCCGCTGCCTGAAGCCTCGACGCACGTCCATCCCGACCCGATCCGCACGCGCAAGCTCTTGCTTCATGCCAACCAGATCAGTCGCCTGATCGGACAGGTCGAACGCGCCGGATATACGCTGATGCCGCTCGACCTGCATTTTCAGCGCGGGCGCATCAAGGTCGAAATCGGTCTGGCCAAGGGCAAGAAACAGCACGACAAGCGCGAAGTCGAAAAAGAGCGCGACTGGGAACGCGAAAAGGCGCAGATGCTGCGCGTCAAGGCCTGAACGAAGCCGCCTGCCGCTGCCGCACCGTTTCGAAGAGACAGGCAGCGGCGGCCGCTGCGACGTTGAGCGATTCAATTTCCCCCGGCATCGGGATGCGCACGCTGCTCCGCGCCTCTGCCGCGACGCTGGCGCGCACGCCCTGCCCCTCGTTGCCAAAAACCCAGGCGAGCGGCGAGACGAGCTTGAGCTCATAAAGCGAGGCCGTCGCCTCAAGCGCGGTGACGATCGACAGGCCGCGATAGCGCGCGAGGAATTCCGGAAGATCGATGCCTTCGTGAATGGCAAGCTTGAAGTGCGCGCCCATCGCCGCGCGCAGCACCTTCGGCGACCAGGCGTCCACGCAGTCGGCCGAGAGGACGATTTGCGCAAAACCGGCAGCCGCTGCGCTGCGCAGGATCGAGCCCAGATTGCCGGGGTCCTGCAGGCCGTCGAGCACCACGCTGTCGGCCGCTTCCCCGATCGCCGCCGGCGCTGGCGGCAAGTCGACGACGCAAATGATCCCGCTCGGTGCCTCGACGCTGGCAAGTTCCCTGAACAGCCCGTCAGCAAGAAGCGTCGCCTTCGTTCCGGGACGCACAAGCTGGTCGGCGATCTCGCGACGTGCGCTGCCGCTCTCGCTGACGATGATCTCGACCGGCGCGCCGAAGCGTTCGACGTAGGCCTTCAGCAGATGCATGCCGTCGAGCAGCGTACGCCCGGTCTTCTGCCGCTCGCGCGCGCTTTGCGCGAGTTTGCGCAGGGCCTTGAAGTGCGCGTTGGCCGCCGAATCGATGCGCTTCACAACAGGCGCAGCTGCACGGCGACCGGTGCGTAGCTGCGGCGGTGAATCGCGCATTCACCGTGCTCCTGCAGCGCCTGCAGATGAAAAGCCGTCGGGTAGCCCATGTGCTGATTGAAGCCGTAGACCGGATAGCGCGCGTGCATCTCGCACATCAGCGCGTCGCGCACGGTCTTGGCGAGGATCGACGCGGCGGCGATCGCCTGCACCTTGCCGTCGCCGCCGATCACGGCCTGCGCCGGGCACGACAGCTGCGGACAGCGATTGCCGTCGATCAGCGCGAGCCTTGGTGCGATCGTCAGTCCCTGCACGGCGCGCTGCATCGCCAGCATCGTCGCCCACAGGATGTTGAGACGGTCGATTTCCTCGACGCTCGCTTCGGCGACAGCCCAGGCGATGGCCTTGGCGCGGATCTCGAGCGCGAGCGCGTCGCGGCGTTTGGCCGAGAGCTTCTTCGAGTCGTCAAGGCCGTCGATCGGGAAGCGCGGATCGAGGATGACCGCCGCCGCCATCACCGGTCCGGCGAGCGGGCCGCGGCCGGCTTCATCGACGCCGCAGGTCAGTCCCTCAGGCGGCAGCAAGGACATTGCCGTGCGCGTCTTTGCGCTGCAGACAGTCGAGGATGGCGTCTGCCGCTTTCACGGCGGTGTTCTGCCGAAGCTCGAGATGAAGTTCGCGGAAAAGCCCGGCGATGCGGCTGCACACGGCCTTGTCGGCGTAGAAGTTGAGCAGCGCCTGCGCAAGGTTTTCGGGCGTCGCATCGTCCTGGATGAATTCGGGGACGACGAATTGACCGGCCAGGATATTGGGCAGGCCGATGTAGGGCAGGTAGCCCTTGCCGAGCATCAGGCGATACGACAAGGGCGCCATCTTGTACACGATCGCCATCGGCCGTTTGAGCAGGGCTGCTTCGAGGGTCGCCGTCCCGCTCGCGACGAGAACGGCGTCAGCGGCCATCATCGCTTCGTGCGCGTGGCCGAAGAGCATGCGGATCGGCAGGCCATTGGTACCATTCGCACCAGTGGCCCCGCAGCGATAGAGCGCCGCCTCGAAGAGCAGGCGGGTCTCGCGGGTCGCCAGCGGCACGAGGAAGATCGCGCTCGGCAGGCTCTCGTGAATTTTCATCGCAGCGGCAATGAAAGTGTCGGCCATGTATTGCAGCTCGGCCTGGCGGCTGCCCGGCAGCAGAGCGAAGACGGGTTGTTCCGGCGCCAGGGCAAGGAGTTCGCGGGCCTCGACACGACCATCCTCGAGCGGCAGCAGATCGGCGAGCGGATGCCCGACGTAGCTCACCGGAATGCCATGCGCCTCATAGAGTGCGGGCTCGAAAGGAAAAAGCGCGAGCATCCGCGACACGGCGGCGCCGATCTTGTGGATGCGCTTGCCGCGCCAGGCCCAGATCGACGGACTCACGTAATGGATGCTGGGAATGCCGCGCGCCTTCAGCGCCTTCTCGAGCGACAGGTTGAAGTCGGGCGCATCAACGCCGATAAAGGCGTCGGGCGGATCGGCGAGCAGACGTTTCTTGAGCTCGCTGCGAATCCCCGAAATTTCGCGGTAATGCCTGAGCACCTCGACGTAACCGCGGACCGCGAGCTTCTCGAGCGGGTACCAGACCTTGAAGCCCTGCCCCGCCATTTTCGGGCCGCCGATCCCGTAGAACTCGACGTCGCGCAGGCTTGCCTTGAGGGCCGCGATGAGATGGCTGGCCAGCAGGTCGCCCGAAGCTTCGCCGGCGACGATGGCGATACGCGTCATCGAATGATGCCGCGCTTGGAAACCGCCAGAAAGTCGAGAATCGGTTGCACTTCGGCGTGCGTCTTGACTTCCTCTTCGAGTTTGGCGCGCGCCTCGTCGAGCATCAGGCCGGACTTGTAGAGCGTGCGGTAGGCGCGCTTTAACACGAGCAGCGCCTCTGCCGAAAAGCCGCGGCGCTTGAGGCCCTCGGCGTTGATGCCAAAGGGCGTCGCCGTATTGCCGGCGGCCATGACGAAAGGCGGAATGTCCTGGAGGACGACGGTGCCGACCGCGGTCATCGTATGGGCGCCGACGCGGCAGAACTGGTGCACGCCGGTGTAACCGCCAAGAATCGCCCAGTCGTCGATGTGAACATGGCCGGCCAGCTGCGCGTTGTTCGCGAAAATCGTCTTGTTGCCGACCTGGCAATCGTGCGCGATATGGACGTAGGCCATGATCCAGTTGTCGTCGCCGACGCGGGTGACGCCGGCGTCCTGCGCCGTGCCCAGATTCAGCGTGCAGAATTCGCGGATCGTGTTGCGATCGCCGATTTCGAGCCGCGTCGGCTCGCCCGCGTATTTCTTGTCCTGCGGGACTTCGCCGAGCGAATTGAACTGATAGATGCGGTTGTCGCGCCCGATGCGCGTGCGCCCCGAAATGATGACGTGCGCGCCGATCGAGGTGTTGTCGCCGATTTCGACGTGCTCGTTGATGATCGAATAGGCGCCGACCGATACGCCGGCGCCGAGCCTGGCATCAGGATGAACGATTGCAGTGGGATGGATCATGGCCGCCACGCTCCGCGCTCAGGCGACGTCGCGTTTGGCGCACATCAGCTCGGCTTCGGCGGCGATTTCGCCGTCGACGCGCGCTTCGGCCTTGTTCTTCCAGATGCCG
>CAZALA010000192.1:0-6586 GCA_964485725.1 uncultured Propionivibrio sp.
GCGAGGCCTTGAACACCAGCGCCTCGAAGCCCGGCGCGATCGGCGTTTCGAGTTCGAGGCTCAAAGCCTCGGCGCGCGTCACCATCTCCTGCGGATCGGAAATGTCCGCCGGGGTGATCTTGTTCATCACCTCGATCGCCGTATAGCCGAGCATGCGCTCGGCGCCGACATTGAAAATCTGGATGACGCCGCGAGCGTCGGTGGCGATGCTTGAGAAGTTGGCGCTGTTGAAAATGGCGCTCTGCAAGGCGTGGGTATTGATCAAGGCGCGTCGGTGCGGACCCTCGGCGGCGGTCTCGCGCGTGCCGGCATCCCCGGCAAGAATGGCATCGCTGCCCGGTTCGGACATGGCTGATTCCTTGGAAAAAAGTGCGCCCAGGGCGCCGGCACAGCAGCGCGAGTCGCATGAGGGAATCTGAATGTTGGGCGGACTGGCTCTCATGGTCTGTGGGCTGGGCCACGCAGCGCCGACTGTCGTGCGTAAGAACATGGAACCAAAAACCACCGCCGTGGTGAATCGAGCGCAGATGCTATACATTCCCTGCTGCAGTGCCCGCTGCGACCACAGAGGCGCTGTCAGGAAAAATCAAAAGGTCTTGGGGAGACTTGGTCATGTTCACGAAATACCGTTCGCGCGCCCGCCGTTCCAGGCCGTTCTGGCCGGCGTTGCTGACCATCGTCAGCTTTGTGTCAGCCCTTCTTGCCGGCTCGGCCAATGCCGCGGCGGGTGCGAAAACGCCCGCACAGAAGCCGAAACGGGAGCAACTCGCGATCACCACCGAGGAGGCGGTCAAGCCATGGACCGGCGATCTCGACGGCATGGTGAAACGCGGCGTCATTCGGGTGCTGACGGTCTACAGCAAGACCTTCTACTTCGTCGACAAGGGCAAGCCGCGCGGCAGTGCTTACGACATCTTTCGTTTGTTCGAGGACGACCTGAACAAGAAGCTCGCCAAAGAGGCGAAGCTCACGCACAAACATGTCAAGGTGAAAGTCATGTTCATTCCGGTCGCCCGCGGCGATCTGATGAACGCGCTCGTCGCAGGCAAGGGCGACATCGCCGCGTCCAACCTGACGGTGACCGAAGAGCGCCTGAAACTCGTCGATTTTTCCGCTCCCTTCTATCGCAATGTCAGCGAGGTCGTGCTCTCGGCGCCCGGTTCGCCAGCGCTGGCGGGAAACGATGAGCTTTCTGGCAAGGAAGTCTTCGTGCGCAAGTCGTCGAGCTATTACGAGAGCCTCGTCGAACTCAATGGGCGCTTCGCCGTCGAAAAGAAGCCTGCCGTGATCATCAAGGAAGCGCCGGAAGCGCTCGAGGATGAAGACCTGATCGAAATGCTCAACGCCAGACTGATCCAGTTCATCGTCATCGACAAGCACAAGGCCGACTTCTGGAAGCAGGTTTTTCCCCGGATCACGATCAACGAGCAGGCGAGCTTGCGTACCGGCGCCGACATTGGCGCCGCACTGCGCAAGGAAAGTCCGCAACTTAAGGCCGCCATTGATGAATTCATCGCTCACACCAAGCAAGGCACCACGGCCGGCAACACCATCCTGGCGCGTTACCTGAAGAATGCGCAGTATGTCAAAGATGCCGGCTCCGAGTCCGAGCGCAAGAAATTCCAGGCCCTGACGCAGTACTTCAAGCAGTACGGCGAGAAATACGATGTCGACTGGTTGCTGATGGTCGCGCAAGGCTACCAGGAATCGCAACTCAACCAGGGGGCGCGCAGCAAGGTCGGCGCCATTGGCGTCATGCAGGTGATGCCGGCCACCGGCAAGGAACTCGCCGTCGGAAACATCAACGAAATCGAGCCGAACATCCACGCCGGGATCAAGTACATGCGCTGGATGATCGATCACTACTACGGCGACGAGCCGATGACCCAGCTCGACAAGGCCTTGTTCGCCTTCGCTTCCTACAACGCTGGCGCCGGACGCATCTCAGTGATGCGCAGAGAGGCGGGCAGGCGCGGACTCGATCCCAACGTCTGGTTCCGCAACGTCGAGTACGTCGTCGCCGAGAAGGTCGGCGCCGAACCCGTGACCTACGTCAGCAACATCTACAAGTACTACATTGCCTACCACCTGATTCTGGAGAGCCAGGCGGAGAAACAAAAAACCCTGCAGCAGATGAAGGGCCCGGCGACAAAGCCCTGACCGGGCCTCCTGGTTCAGCGTTTGCCTCGCCTGCCGCCGAGCGCCGAGGCTAGGCGGCTCGCAGACGGGGCCACTGGGTCCTCACTCGTCGACCGCGTCGTCATTGACGGCGGCTTCAGCGAGTTCGGTCATCAGTTCGTCGGCAATGTACATCTCTTTCACCGCCGCCTTGAGCTGCTCGTTATCGTCTTGAAGCTGCAGCGCTTTCGCGAAAGCCGCCACCGTTCCAAACCCGGTGATCCCATAATGCGTCATCCGCTGGTATTGCGCGATGATCGCCGCGTCAAGTACCGGGCCTTTTTTCGGCGCGTCTTCGATGGTGTGCTTGATCGCCTCAGTGACCAAGCCTTCCATACCCCTGCAGTGTTCCTTGGATACCTGTTCATCCTGATTGGCGATCAGCGTCTTAAGCATGTTGGTGTGGCCCGCAAGGCCTGTTTGCGAAGCCTCGAGCATCTGCTTCAGCTTCGGGTTGGTCGCGCTCGGAGCGATTTTCTTCAGGGCGCGAGACATCTGATCATTGGCTGACCAAAGGTCCTTGAGTTCATCGATATAGAGGTCGGAAAGGTTCGAGATATTAGACATGGTGGCTCCAATGGTTTGGGGATAGGGGGTGCTTTGAGGTTCAGGCGCCATAGCCAACCCTTGGCCGCGTTCCGATGGGGTCTCGTGCGAGACGAAGGGCCCTCGCTTGAGGGCATTTGCGCACGGCGGGATGGTGTCGAACGGCTGCTGGATCGATGGGCAAACGGGGCGCCTGGCACTTCAGCGCGGAATACCCTTTAAAGGTCGCGTCTGGCGAACGGAGATACGCCGGGGTGTTCGCGGGAAAGGGGTCAGTGACATTTTTGTTTTCCTGAGCGGTCGGCCGGGAAATGCAAAGGTCACTGGCCCCATTGAATCCTGTAAGTCCAACACTTCACGCGTTCAGCCGGGCGTATCGCGCACAACGGCCTCGATGAAATCGAAAGCTTCTTCCGGAACCTGATGCTTGAACTGCTTGCGCCGGTTCATCGAAACCTTGCCCTTGTTCTGAAGCGCGTTCGTAACCAGCACGTGCAAGGCGTCGTTTCTGAGATCAAAAGTTTCGTTGACAATTCTGTAGACGCGGTCGAACCGCGCAAGAAACTCCGTTTCCTGCCTGAGATGGACATCGAGCGCCTGTTCGGCCATCTCGAGGCCGAATTCGACGCAGGGCGTCGCATCCCAAAACCGATAGACGGCTTCGGACCCGACAAAGCGCAAATCAAACTCGTCGTCGCCCAACCATCGAACATCCCACAAGGCGCGGGCGGGTTTTGAAAAACTTTGCAGGGCGGCGAGGTAAGCGGCCTCGTTTTTCTTCATGGCGACCGATACGGGTAGCAGCAGCCCTTTCTCCAGTTGCCCGGAAAGGCAGAGGGCATGATGGAAAAGAAAGCGCGAAAGACGGCCATTCCCGTCCATGAAGGGGTGCAGGAAGACGAAACCGAACGAGGCGATGGAGGCGGCAACAACAGGGTCGCACCCCGTTTTTGGCAGCACGTTGGCCATCGCCATGAAGCACTGCATCAACTCACTGCAAAGGCCAGGGGGCGGCGGGACATAGCTGATGGAACTCGCTCCGCGCAAGCCGCCAGAGCGGAGCCAGTTTTGCTCGTGCCGGAACGAAGCGGCCTTGTCGAACGGATTCGTGATCGTCGCGGACTGGAGGTCGGCAAGGTAGTCTTCGGTGAGTGCCTGTTGCTCATGCGCCTGGTGCAGTAAAGCGACAAAGGCTTCCGCTTTGCTGGCCGACGGCGTCTCACGCTCGATTGCGAATGACTGCTCGGTTTCGCTGAGATAAGCCCAAGCGAGCGCCCGGTCGGCGCTGGCCGGACCGACAGTGGCCAGAAACTCACGCGTCCGCCCAAGGATATCGCTGGCGAGACCCGCCTCGATCTTTGGCGTCCGTTCGACGGTCGGGCAATACTGAAGATCGCCGAGCCCGTTGAAGCACACCCGCCACTTCGTGATCCTGCGGGAAGGGCCGGTGAGGTAACGGTCAGACGGGAAAAGTTCGGTGTAATTTCCTCCCACCGCTGGCAGGCCTTCAAGCGTCGTACCGGAGAATGCTTCGTACAAGTAACAGGCTTTGCGAACCAAGGCGCTGGATGGCGACTCGCGCAAACGCGTCAGCAAGTCGCCGGGAGCGATCCGAGGCAGCACTTCGGCCAGCACTTGCAGATTGACGCCTTCGTGCTTGAGAGCGAAGACGATGTGATCGAGCGGATTCTGGGTGTTGGGCGCGACGTGCTTCGGCACGTGCAATGCGCCATCGTCCGAAGCAATAATGCGTAGCACGGGCTTGACGCGCGCGGGCCTGGCAACCGGGAAGACCGGCAGATTTCTGCCCAGGAACGCATAGCCAACTTCCATTGCGGCGCCTCAGAAAAATTGTATCCAGCCCAATTTTTTTATAAATCTTGGTTTTTTGCAAAGATTTTCTATTATTTCGGGGCTGGCAAGTTCCAGAATTTTTTAACGGCCGCAGCTTTTCCATACGACACGCCGTCTGGCGAAGATTTTCAATACGTGTTCGCGGAAAAACCTTGACGCTCAATTGCCGTAATAAAAAAGGCGCTTAGGGTTTAATTCCTAAGCGCCTGATGACTGAATTCTGGTGGTGATGGGCAGAATTGAACTGCCGACCTATGGGTTATGAATCCATCGCTCTAACCAACTGAGCTACATCACCGGTTCGGGCGCGGAATTATAGGGGGGCCTGCCGCGGGGGTCAAGTTTCGCCCGGCGAGCGCTGCAGGGAAGCCGCGGCGAACCTAGCGGCGCTGACGGTTGGGCGCAAGCGCCGAAGCGCGCCAGACATTGACGACGACGGGCGCCGAGCGCAGCAGCACAGCCCCGCCAGCATCCCGGACTTCGACTTCGAGCGTGTGCTCGCCGCGCGGCACGTCGGCGAGGTGGAAAATGCCCGAGCGCGCTTCGCCGGCCGGCGCGCCGTCGATGAATAGATGCAGGCGGTCGCCGGCGGCAAGCGGCGGCGACACGGAGGCCCGGACAACAAGATTGCCCGAATTGTCATGCACCGTCGAATCGTTCGCCGGCGCAGTGATGCGCAAGGAACGATATTGCGCTGCTGCCGACGCCGTCAGGCTCATCGGCAAGGCCGTCAGCGCAGCGATCGCCAACAGGCAAAGGGCTCGTCTCATTGCCGCTTCCGTAAGACGCGAAAAGCCCTTTGACGGCGAGCCGGCGTCGGCGGTTCCAGGCCTTTCGCCAGGGCTGGAACTCGCAGCCGTGGCCGGAGTCTTTCCCTGGCGCCCGGGCGTTTCGCAGCCCTGCCGCCTCTTTCGCTGAAAGCCTCGATGCCCGTTTTCACGCAAACGCTGATTTTTGCCAACGTCATCGTCTACCTGCTCCAAATCGCGACCGGCAGCGGGCTCTTTCGCACGTTTGCGCTCTGGCCGCCGGGCGGGAGCGGCTCGTCGCTCTTCGCGCCCTGGCAGCTTTTGAGCTACAGCTTCCTGCACGGCAATCTGATGCATCTGGCGTTCAATATGGTCGGCCTGTGGATGTTCGGCGGTGACCTCGAACGCGTCTGGGGGCCGCGGCGCGTTGCGCAGGCGTATTTCCTGAGCGTGCTGACGGGCGCCGTGGCGCAGATTGTCGTTGCCGGAATGCTGGGCGGCGCCGGCGGGCCGGTGATCGGCGCGTCGGCCGGGGTGTTTGGCCTGCTGCTCGCCTTCGCGCTGGTCTTTCCCGAAGTGAGGATGGTCCCGCTCTTTCTGCCGATTCCGATGCCGGCGCGCGTCTTTGTTCTCGTCTATGCCTTGCTCGAGCTCACGCTCGGCGTCACCGGCACGCAGGCGGGCGTCGCGCATTTCGCCCACCTCGGCGGCCTCGCCGGCGGCTGGATCGTCTATCGTTTCGCGCGCGGCGCCCCGCACGACTGGCGCCGGCGCCGCTGACGGCCGGTGCGCACAAGCCAGGCAAGCCCGTCTATAATGGAGCCATGCCATTACCCGCATCCCTGATCGCATCGATCGTAAGCTCGATACTCGAGGCGGCCATGCAGAACCCGTCGCCGAGCACCGTGCAGCAGTATCAGAGCTATACGATGACGCGCACGCTGCCGCCCGAAGCCAAGGTGGGCGTCATGCTGCCGCCCGAGGGCGACGGCCGGCTGATCATCGACGGCCAGTACTTCCCGCTCGCGCCGGCCGCGCAATTTCGCAGCCAGAACAACCTCATCGTCATGCCGATGACGATTCAGAACCGCAGCGACGTCGTTTACCTCACCGATGCGTCGGGCGCGATCTTTCGCATCTGGATGATCAGCCCGGGCGAAGCGACGGCGCGTCCCAAAAACTGAAACCCATGACCAAAAAGCTGTTCATCCGCACTTTCGGGTGCCAGATGAATGAGTACGATTCGGACAAGATGGCCG
>CAZALA010000193.1:0-6522 GCA_964485725.1 uncultured Propionivibrio sp.
CTCAAGACCACCACCAAGCAGCACAGCGATTTTGTCACCGAGGTCGACAAGGCTGCGGAAGCGGCGATCATCGAGATCCTGCGCGAGGCCTATCCCGACTACGGGATTCTAGCAGAAGAGTCGTGGCAGACCGTCGGCGAAGGCGCGGGCAGCGACTACCAGTGGGTGATCGACCCGCTCGACGGCACGACGAACTTCATTCACGGCTTTCCGCAGTACGCTGTTTCTATCGCGCTCCTGCACAAGGGGCAGGTCAATCAGGGCGTCATCTACGATACGCTCAGGAACGAGATGTTTACGGCGAGCAAGGGCGGTGGCGCTTTCCTCAACGAGCGCCGGATTCGCGTCAGCAAATGCCTGAAGATCGAAAGCGCGCTGCTCGGCACGGGCTTTCCGTTTCGCATGTTCGACCACATCGACGCCTATCTTGCGGTGTTCAGGGAACTCACGCAGCGTGCTTCGGGCATCCGCCGCACGGGTTCAGCGGCGCTCGACCTTGCCTACGTCGCGGCGGGACGGCTCGACGCTTTCTGGGAATTCGGCGTCTACCCGTGGGACATCGCCGCCGGCTGCCTGCTGATTTCGGAGGCCGGCGGGCTGGTCTCCGACCTCGCCGGCGGCGACAGCTATCTGACCACCGGCAACCTGGTCGGCGGAACGCCGAAAGTCTTCGCGCAGCTCTTGCAGGTCATCGAGACGCATCGCACCGCCGGCTTGCCGGCCTGATTTTTTCACCGACCAGCGCCGCTTGTGCAGGCGCCCACCACGGAGGATCCACATGAGCGAATTTGCAGAAGTCCAGAAGATCGACCAGGAAATCGAGGCCTTGCAGGCGAAGAAAAAAGCCCTGCTCGGCGAGCAGCGCAAGGAAGCCCTGAACGCCGCCAGACAGGCGATCCGCACTTATGGTTTCAGCGCTGCCGAACTCGGCTTCTCGGGTGGCGGCGCGGCGGTCAGGAAACGCGCGCCCAAGTACGCCAACCCCGCGAATCCGAGCCAGACCTGGAGCGGCGGCGCGCGGCCCAAATGGGTCGCCGAATATCTCGCCGGCGGCGGCACGATCACCGACCTGCTGATCAAGCGCTGAGCGCAGCCTGACAGGCGCGCGCGCCGCGTCGGCGACGGGAGCTTCGCCGACGCGGTTGTCCACGCGCCGAGTCCTCAGCCCCGCCAACCCCAGCCAGCGCGGCTCAAGAGCGAACTTTCGATGGATGAAGCGCCTGAAAACCCGGTGAGCCCGGCGAACCATTCCGGGCACACGCCGGTGATGCAGCAGTATCTGCGGCTGAAAGCGCAGAATCCGGAAACGCTGCTCTTTTACCGGATGGGCGACTTCTACGAGCTCTTTTTCGACGACGCCGAAAAAGCCGCGCGCCTGCTCGACATCACGCTGACGACGCGCGGCCAGAGCGCCGGCGCGCCGATCAGGATGGCCGGCGTTCCCTACCACGCGCTCGAGCAGTACCTCGCCCGCCTCGTCAAGATGGGCGAATCGGCGGTCATCTGCGAACAGATCGGTGACCCGGCAACGAGCAAGGGCATCGTCGAGCGCGCGATCGCGCGCATCGTCACGCCTGGAACGCTGACCGACGCGGCGCTCCTCGACGAGAAGCGCGACGTCCTGCTGCTCGCGCTCGCGTGCCTGCCGCGGCAACCGCCGGGCCTCGCCTGGCTCAATCTTGCGAGCGGTGAATTTCGCGTCGCTGAAGTGGCAAGAGAAAAGCTCGCGGCAACGCTCGAGCGCATCCGTCCTGCCGAAATCGTCGTCGCCGACAGCTTCGACTTGCCCTTCGCGCCGGCCGCAGCGCTGACGCGGCGACCCGACTGGCATTTCGACGCGGAAGCGGCGACGCGCGAGCTCTGCGCACACTTCAAGACCGCAACGCTTGCCGGCTTTGCCGCCGAGGGCCTGCGCTCGGGCATCGCCGCCGCCGGCGCGCTCCTGCGTTACGCGCAGGCGACGCAGACGCGGGCCTTGCCGCACGTGCAGGCGCTCATCGTCGAGCGCGACGGCGAGTTCGTCGGGCTCGATCCGGCGACGCGGCGCAATCTCGAACTCACCGAGACCTTGCGCGGACAAAGCGGGCCGACGCTGTGCAGCGTGCTCGATACCTGCGTCACGGCGATGGGCTCGCGCGCCTTGCGCTACGCGCTGCATCATGCGCTGCGCGATTCGTCGCTTGCCGCGGCGCGCCACGGCGCGATCGCCGTGCTGCTCGAAGCGGGCGCCACCGGCGGCGCGCGTGCCGTGCGCGGTACCTTGCGCGGCCTTGCCGACATCGAACGCATCGCCGGCCGCATCGCGCTCTTCTCGGCGCGGCCGCGCGATCTCGCGAGCCTGCGCGAGAGCCTCGCCCGCCTGCCCGAGCTGCGCGCCCCACTCGCCGCTTGCGGCGCGGCGGCGCCGCTCCTCGCCCAGCTCTACGACGAGCTCGCGACGCCGCAGGCGACGCTCGATCTTCTGACGCGCGCGATCCGCTTTGAGCCCGCCGCGCTGATCCGCGACGGCGGCGTCATCGCCGACGGCTTCGACGCCGAGCTCGATGAACTGCGCGCGCTCAACGACAACTGCGGCGCCTTCCTCGTCGAGCTCGAAGCGCGCGAGCGCGCGCGCACGGGAATCGCGACGCTGAAAGTCGAGTACAACCGCGTGCACGGTTTCTACATCGAGATCAGCCACGCCAACAGCGCCAAAGTGCCCGACGACTACCGGCGCCGCCAGACGTTGAAGAACGCCGAGCGCTACATCACGCCCGAGCTCAAGACTTTCGAGGACAAGGCGCTCTCGGCCCAGGACCGCGCGCTCGCGCGCGAGAAGACGCTCTATGACGAGGTGCTGGCGCAACTGCAGACCGGGCTGCCGGCGCTGCAGCGGCTGGCTCGCGCCGTGGCGCATCTGGACCTCGTCGCCGCCCTCGCCGATGTCGCGCAGACGCGAAATTACTGTCGGCCGATCTTCAGCGGCGAACCCGGGATCGCCATCGAAGGCGGGCGGCATCCGGTCGTCGAAAACGAACTCGCAGGCGGCGAGCGCTTTATCGCCAACGACACTCGCCTCGGCGATGGGCGGCGCCTGCTCTTGATCACCGGGCCGAACATGGGCGGCAAGTCGACTTATATGCGGCAGACCGCGCTCATCGTGCTGATGGCGCAGATCGGCAGCTTCGTCCCGGCAAGCCGCGCCAGCATCGGGCCGATCGACCAGATTTTCACGCGCATCGGCGCCGCCGACGACCTCGCCTCGGGGCGCTCGACCTTCATGGTCGAAATGACCGAGTCGGCGGCGATCCTGCATCACGCCACCGCGCAGAGCCTTGTGCTCATCGACGAAGTCGGTCGCGGCACCTCGACCTTCGACGGCATGGCGCTCGCTTTTGCGATCTGTCGCCATCTCGTCGAAAAGAACCGTTCGCTGACGCTGTTTGCGACGCACTACTTCGAACTCACGCTGCTTGCCAACGAATACGCCGAGCTGGCCAACGTCCATCTCGATGCGATCGAGCACGGCGAACGCATCGTCTTCCTGCACGCGGTCGAAGACGGGCCGGCCAATCAAAGCTACGGCATCGCGGTGGCCGCGCTGGCCGGGATTCCGGCCTCGGTCGTGCGCGGCGCGCGTCGCCAGTTGCGCGAGTTCGAGGAGCGCGCCGCCGCGCATCCGCGGCAAGCCGACCTTTTCGCGCCGATGCCCCCGGCCGCCGAGCCAGAACTCGAGAGCGAGCCGCACCCGGTACTCGAGCGCCTGGCCGCGATCGACCCCAACGAATTGACGCCAAAAGCCGCCCTCGACGCGCTCTTCGAGTTGAAGCAGCTCGCCCGCTGAATTTGCTCTCGCCCGATGGATGTGGCCTGAGGCTCAGAGGGTTTCTGTAGGAGCGCAGCTTGGCTGCGCGATGCGGCGTTTGGAAGCCGAGAGCTCAATCGCCCGATAAATCGGGCTCCTACTAATCGTCGTGGTCGTGCTCGCCGTCGTGAATGTGACCGTGCTCGATTTCTTCCGGGCTCGCGGGGCGCACGGCGGTCACCGTGCAGGTGAAGACAAGCGCCATTCCGGCGAGCGGATGATTGCCGTCGAGAACGACCTTGTCGTCGGCGATTTCGGTGACGCGATAGATCAGGATGTCGTCGTCCTCGCCGCCGTCGGGAACGCCCTCGAACTGCATGCCGACCTGCAGTTTCTTCGGGAAACCCTTGCGTGTCTCGACCTGAATGAGGTCGGCGTCGTATTCGCCGAAAGCGTCATCGGGCTGCATCTTGACGACGACCGATTCGCCGACCGACTTGCCGTGCACGGCCTCCTCGATCAGCGGAAAAATGTCGTCGTAACCGCCGTGCAGATAAACGAGCGGTTCGGTTCCCGCGTCGACGAGTTCGCCGTCGGGGTCGGTGACACTGTAGTCGAGCGTGACGACGGTATTCTTGGCTACTTGCATGTTCATCAATTGAGTTCCTTGACCGCGCGCAGGACGTCGAGTGCATGGCCCTTCGCCGTAACGCCGTAGAGCGCCAGACGGAGCACGCCTTGTTTGTCGATGACGAAGGTCGAACGCAAGATGCCGTGCTTCTTGACCCCGTCGACTTCCTTCGCCTGCCATACGCCGTACTGCTTGCACGCCGAGCCGTCGGAATCGGAGAGCAGCCGCACCGAAATCCCGTGCTTGTCGCGAAATTCGGCGTGGCGCAGGCAATCGTCGCGGCTGATGCCGATGACGGTGCAATCCTGGCCGAGGAACTCGTCTTCGTGATCCGAGAAATCGGTCGCTTCGAGCGTGCAGCCCGGCGTATCGTCGCGCGGGTAAAAGAACAGGATGACATTGTGCTTGCCGCGAAAACGCGCGATGTCGACCGACTCCATGTCCGCGTCGGGGAGGACAAACATCGGCGCCTCTTGTCCAACTTTAAGCATTCTTCCTCCTTAAGACCCAACCCTTTTGGAAACGCGCGGGCCAGTCGGATTCTAACCAAGCTTGCCGACGCTGACTACAGAAAATCGACGTGTCAACTGCGCTAGAATGGATGCGTCTGAAATTATTTGCACCCGTTTTTGCACCCGGCCTGCGCGCGAGTTTTTCTCTGACCGCCGCGCGCAAAAATAATTCGCTGCCCGCAAGGAGAATCCATGTCCGACTTTGGCATCCTGCAGCGCTGCCGCCTCGCCCTTGGCGTCATCGCCCTCGTCCTGTGCAACGCGGCTGCGGCCGCGCCAACGAGCGTCACGCTCTCGTCCGAAGCGAGCCGGCAGGCAGCCAACGACCTGCTGTGGACGACGGTCGCCGCCGAGGCGAGCGGGCCGGCGCCGGGCGAACTCGCAAGCGAAGTCAATCGGCAGATCGCCGCCGCGCTCAAGCTCGCGCAGGCTTACCCTTCGATCAAGACGCGCAGCGGCGGCAGCACGAGCTTTCCCGTCTATGCCGCGAGCAGCGCGCGCATCGACGGCTGGCGCATGCGCTCCGAACTGATCCTCGAGACCGGCGACAGCGCCGCACTTTCGGAGCTCCTCGGCAAGCTGCAGAAAAACCTCGCCGTCTCTTCGCTCGTCATGCAGCCCTCGCCGCCGACGCGCAAGAAAGCCGAGAACGAAGCGATCGTTGACGCGATCGCGGCATTTCGCGCGCGCGCGCAGCTCATTGCCGATGTCTTCGGCCGCCCCTACACGATCAAGCAGATGAGCGTGAACACCCACGGCGGCATGCCGATGCCGCTGCGCCCGGCGCGGGCGATGGCAGCGGAAGCCGGCGCACCGGTTGAAGCCGGCAGTTCGCAGGTGGTCGTCGGCATCAGCGGCGAAATCCTCGTCGGCGAGTAAGCCTGGCGAGCAGCCTGTCGGGCTTGACCGAGTCGGCTGAAAAAAGTGGGAAGGCGGCTGATCTTTGCCCGGCTTCCTGCGCGAATAGAATAACTATTCGCTTGAAATCCGAGCAAAGCTGAGCTCGCCTCCCACATTTTTCACCTCGACCCATCAAACCCGACAGGCTGCTAGCGCGCCGCCGGGGCTCGCACCGGCTGGGCGACGACTTTCTCGGGTGCGCTCTTGCGTTCGGGAATCTGCACGAAGACTTCGTCGTTCTTGATCATGCCGAGTTCGTAGCGCGCGCGCTCCTCGATCGCATCGTAACCCTGCTTGAGATCGCGCACCTCGGCGTCGAGACCGGCGTTGCGGACCTCGAGCTTGCGGTTGCCAGCCTTCTGCTGCTGCAACTGGCGATCGACTTCCCAGACGCGCAGCCAGCCGCCCTTGCCGAGCCACAGCGGGTACTGAAGGAGAAGCAGCAGGGCGAAGAGAGCGGCGGAGAGCCAGCGCATCAAATCAGAGAGGAGTTGAGAGTGAGGAGTGAGGAGTGAAAAGCAAAAAGCGATGCCGGCTCCTGCCTTTACTCCTCACTCCTCACTCCTCACTCCTGTCTCCTCACTTGAGGTTATAGAACGCTTCGCGCCCCGGGTAAGCGGCGGTATCGCCAAGATCCTCTTCGATGCGCAGCAGCTGGTTGTACTTGGCGATGCGGTCCGAGCGCGACAGCGAGC